>NZ_JAHQVH010000003.1:0-264193 GCF_019052435.1 Bacteroides sp. MSK.20.12
TTTTATATAATGACTATATTTCAGCAATAATCTTTCAGTATATTGAAAGATTATTGCTGAAATATACCTTGAATGAAACCATTCTTTTAATTTTTATAACCTGCGAAAAAATATTTACTACATATCATCCATACTTAAGCAACGACTGTCTATCTCATATTTAGAGAGGATTTTAGTACGGATTGTTTCTACTTTCTCTCTAAATTCTGTTGGCTTAAAGTTTTTGCGCTGTCGTTTCACTTCGGCTACTAATGCATGCTTGTCATCTGCATAAATCCCTACAATATCAATTTCACAAGGGATCTTTTCCTTTTTTGTCTGCCACCAAGAACCGATATTCCGGAATTCTTTACTTTCAGCCATCTTTTGGCGGAAATACATTTCAAGCGTTAACCCTGAATAGGTTGGGTAATCATCCTTTATTATTTTTCCTAACAGTTCAAGGTTTCCTGTTTCAATGAGATCGTTATACTTTGTGAAATAACGAAACCAAAAGCGTAAAAACAAATCAGATATCTCAAAGCGGACAGTTTGCGTTCCGTCTTTTGCAAAAATAGGTCGTTTCTTTGTTATCAATTCATAATCCTCTTCCAACCGCTTTAAATGTCCGGTAACCGTTGTTTCCCCGGTCGTGTCGTTGAGTTTTGGAATCGTATTGTCGCCATTTGCTATTGCTGATAAAATAGCAAAGTAATTTCCGTATTTTTTCCCAAACTCCTGAATCAATAGCGTCTTTCCTTCGTTTTGGAACATGGAATCTGGGAGCATCATAAAATCAATCATTTCATCAACACTCATACAGCCATTATCGATGAAATTCTCTATATATTTCGGAACTCCACCTGTAAACGTGTACAAAGCTAGTAAGTCTTCATTTGTGTAGTTAGGTTTATGATCCGATAATATTTCTTTCAGAATAGTGGTTTCAAACGGTCGTAATTTCATTACGCTATCACAACGCCCGTAAAGGGGCTCTTTATAATCCATGAAAATACGATGCATAAGGGTGTAGACAGAACCACTGGCAATTAAATTCACGTGGGTAGTATCCTTATATCTATCCCAAATATCTTGCATTTGACTGTATACTGTTTCATTGATGTAAAAGAACTCTTGAAATTCGTCTATAATTAAGTTATAGGACATATTTCGTCCTATACCCATTAGTGTTTCAAAGAGATTTGAAAATGATGAGATATCCGGTGAAATAAAGCTATTAAGCTCTCTGCTCGCAACTTGTGCAAACTGGTTGCAAAGCATTGTTTCATTTCCCCGACTTACAAAGAGATAGACCGTAGGTGTATTTTCGCAAGACTTTAAAATCAAACTTGTTTTACCGATGCGCCTACGACCTGTAAGGACAGTCATTTGAGAATGATTATTAAAAGCTACTTCTCTAGTTTTATTTAATCTCTGCAATTCTTTCTCTCGATTATAAAATTTCATAGCTCTTTCTTTTTAAATTCCACCACGGTAATAATAACGGCCGTTATTTTTTGGCTATGTGCAAATATAGACATTCCGATTTATATTTCATAATGTAATAGCCTAAAAAAGAATCCTAAAATGAAAGTAGCAAATTAACGTGAGTCCGATATAGAAATTGATTCCATTGGACCTGCCTAAACTTCATCAGCAAAAAAAGACGTTGGAGGATTTATTTTTCTTGCTGTTGATGGGACAGAAATTGGGCATCATAATCGGATTCCACTATGGATGTTTGGACTTCTTTACTAGTGAATATTGGATATTTTATATAATGACTATATTTCAGCAATAATCTTTCAGTATATTGAAAGATTATTGCTGTATTTGTTTCAGTAAATAAGATGAGTATGGAGAAAAGAGTGATTATTTGAAAACAATCTTCATCGGTCTGCCTATCCAGACTTGTGGTTGTTCGAGATTGAAAATAGATGCTATGGTAGAAGCTACATCATATTGCATCATGCTTATGTCATCAAAACGAAGTCCTTTTTTAATATTCTTGCCGGAAATGATGAAAGCTGTTTCCATTTCTCGCATTGTCTTGCCGCCGTGTCCTTTGTCAATGCCGCCGTGGTCGGAAGTTAATATAAAAATAGTATCATCAAGGATTCCTGCGTCTTTTACAGCCTGGACAATTTGACCGACATATATATCCAACTCTTTGAGTTTTTCATAATAGGCGGGAGTATCATGTCCTTCAGTATGTCCGGTATGGTCGGGGCCGTCGTAGCAGATGGCAACAAGGGCCGGATGTTTCTCTTTTATATAGGCTGATGCCATATTGCCTAATTCTTTGGGAGTTTTGTTGCAATCGGCAACATGATAATGATAGTTCAGAGAAAGGGTGTCCACTAAATATTTGATACCTTCCCATTCGTAGAGGCAACCGATTTCTGCTTCCGGGCGGGCGTCGCGCAGCAATTGGAATACAGTCGGGAAGATTCCGTTCTTGTTCAATACACGCGACGGAAGTTCAGGTGTTTTGGATCCCCACTCGGTATATCCGTGAAGTTCCGGTCCGGCTCCCATAAACATGGATGCCCAGTTGATGGCGCTGGAAGAAGGAAGTGCCGAACGTTTCTTTAATGTATAAGAACCGTCTTCCATTAATTTTTTGACATTAGGCATATCTGCTTTGGGTAGGCTATATGCGCCCCAGCCATCTAAACCGATGAAAACAACGTGTTTGGCCTTGTCTTTTCCTTTGGCATTACAAGAATATGTGAAGCTGAAGAGTAATGCGAATGTAGCGAGTAATGTTAAAAGGTTTTGTCTATTCATGATACTTTTATTTAAATGGTTAATGTTTTATTCGTTGTTTAATAAGACGTCATCATTGATGATAAGCAAAGGTAGGCTATTGTGAAAAGGAGACAAATATAATATTAGCATATACCAATACTTTTATACAAATTGCTTTTTATTTGTTTTTTCAGTGTGAATGGATAATAGTTTCCAGTATAACTGGAAACTATTATATGATGCTGATTATCACTTATTTCTCGTGATAAGAATGATCTCTTGGAAAATCATCTCCATCCCATGCTTTTTTCGAAGTCCAAGGCTGTGCGGCATCTGTCCAGAACGGATCATCTGCGGGAAGACCTAACGGCAGGAAGGCAAGTGACGCCATATATAAGCTGCCGTTATTGGTGTAATAATCGGAGATGCCGGGTTGTGAACCGTTGAAGCCCAGTGTTAGAAAACCTTTTTCATTGAAGTTGCGGTCGTTGCCAAACATACGCTCGATAACAGCAGTCATGCCGGCACGTATTTGTCCGTTTGTTAATTCTTTGGGAAGCCATTTTCGCCAGGCGAGTAAGGCTAAAGTTTGCAGGGAACCGGTGCGGTAAGTGATGGAACGTCCGACAACGGGTAGTGTGCCTTCCGGAGAAATAAGCCGTTCGAGAATCATGCCGAATCGTTGTGCCCGTGTGATTGCTTTCTGATAATCGCAGCCGGGCATATTCCATATATTTTTGTGTTTGCCGGCTTCGGTGATTATTTCCAGTGATTCTATATACATAGGATGTATCACGAAACTATTGTAATAATCGAATGCGAAGTTGGGACCATCCGAATACCAGCCGTCACCTACGTACCATTCTTCTATCTTCCGTAAGGAAGAACTGATACGGTAGGTGTCGCTGGGTGCGCCTGCTTTTCGAAGAAACGATTCGACAGTTGCACTGAACAATAACCAGTTGCTATATGACGGATCAACTCGTCTGAGTTGAGTGAATTCATTGATGTAACGTTGTTTAGTGAGGCTATCCAACGGTGTCCATAAAGCATCATAGCCTCGTAGAAAACTTTCGGCGATATAGGCTGCGTCTACCAGTGTCTGACCCTCTTGGCGCCATAACAGATAGTCCGGGCTTTTCGGGTCTACGGCATTGACGTAGCTTTTCAGTGCCCATTCGCGGAGCTGTTTACGGTGGGTTCCCTCTGTGGTGTTATCATCCGGCAGTGACAACCAGGGAGCCAGTCCCGCCATCAGTCGTCCGAAACATTCCATATAAGTGACATCTTTGTTGCGGCCGTCCCATGTCGGGCTTAATTCGACAAGCATATTTTGTTTTAGTGCTCCTTCGCTCATATTACTTAATACGGGAGCAGCCATCCGGTACATCACTTCGCACCATATTTCTCTGTCACACTTTTCTGTTTTCTTTTTTGCGGTGGCCTTTTCTGCCGGAATCAACAGAATGGTAACTATTAGTAAGAAGAACCAATTTAATCTATTCATGTATTATTTACTGTTTAAGGATTATTTTAATGGTCAGTTGGCTGTTACTGGCTGCTGTGACAAAGGTAGGGTTATTCAACTTGCGAGACAAATACAATCTTAGCATTAACTAATACTTTTGCTTTTTTTATCCCAAACTGATACTTTTCTGTGCGAAATGGGTTGTGATCTGTGTTCGTGTTTTGATTTGTTATATATTTGCCTGCAAACAAAATATTACTATGAAGAAGTATTGGATGTATAGCAGTGTGATAGCTGCTTTATTGGCCCTGCTGGTAAGTGGCTGTGGTGATTCTCAACGGACTCTTGAGTTTCGCGGAATTTGTGTGGATGATCTGCATGGTGAAAATGGACTCTATAATCCCGGAAGAGGATTCCGGTTGGAGACGGCGGTAGATGTGTTGCACGAGAAAGATCGTCCGACAACGGAATTGTTGGAACTGTCGGAAAAGTATGTAGCAGACAGTGTGTCACTCGTTCAAAGCTATTTCTATCTTACCTATTTAATAGGTGAAAAACTATCGGAAGAAAACTTCCAAACTATGCAAACCTATTTTGATGAACTACAGAAGTTGGGTAAGAAAGCGGTGTTGCGTTTTGCTTATGAGCGGGACTTTATGGGGAGAGCCGCCGTCGGTCCTACCGGAGAGCAGATTTTGGAACATTTGGACCAGTTGAAACCTTTCCTGGAGAAAAATAAAGACCTGATTTTGGTAGTGCAAGCCGGAATGATCGGTGCATGGGGAGAATGGCATAGTTCTATTCAGGGTTTGGAGAACTCGGAAGAAACAAAAGCAGCCGTGTTGGAAAAATTGCTTTCGGTGGTTCCCGTAGAGAGAAATGTACAAGTGAGATTACCGGAATTTAAGAACCTGTTGAAAGATAAACCGGAACTGTATAAAAGACTCTCGTTCCACGATGACTTTATTGTCATACGGCCTGACAGGTGGGATGCTGATATGCACGAAGGAACTGTCAAATTCGACCAGATTGTAAGAGAGTCTCCTTATTTGGTGGTAGACGGTGAACTTCCCTGGGGATTTTGGAGTGTAGGTGCCGATCCGGACAGCCCTTCGGCAGGATGGATTATCGATGGTATGCAAACGGCGAGACGCCTGTTTCTCCAGCATTATACTTCATTGAGTATTATCCATAATTATAAAGAGCAGCATCCTAATAACAGGTTTGATGAGAACAATCCTCCCGAATACTCCATGATTGTGTGGAAGAAAACAATGATAACGGAAGATTCACTTCGTCAGCATCATATGCCTGTATCCGACAGTTATTTTCAGAAGCAGGACGGAACGAAGGTACAACGTAATATGTTCGATTATATACGCGACCATCTTGGCTATCGGATTGAATTGCAGTCACTTCAACTGCCGGAAAAATTACAGTCTGGTAAGGAAAACCAACTGAAATTAGGCTTGGTAAACAGAGGTTTTGCCACTGTCTTTGGGGAGCATCCTGTCTACTTTGTGTTGATTGACGACAAAGGGAAAGTCTCCGAATTCCTGACGGAAGCCAACCCGTTGGATTGGCAACCGTTCCAACCGGGAGACACGGCATATACGCCATTGGTACATTCTGTAAATCAGTCTCTTCAATTACAAGGCTCAATGCCTGCCGGAGAATACAGACTGGGTCTGTGGATACCCGACGGTTCGGAACGGTTGAAATATAATCCTCGTTACGCCCTTCGCTGTGCGAATGGCAATACCACCTGGTGGGTATCTGAAGACGGGAAATATGGTGTTAACGTATTGACAACTGTTGAGGTGAAATAACGATTAGTTTTAATTTACCAGTATGAATGAAAGGAGAGTTTTGACACAGCCTCTTTATTATTCTCAAGTGTTATAAATCAATATCACCGTGTACGCCACATAACAAAGTATCATAATCCCTCCTTCAATTCTCGTGATAGTTCTTTTGGCAAAGAACAGCCCGAATAACCAGAGCAGAATACCGGAACCTACCAACGTAAACAGGTCGAAGTTGGTAATTCCGCTAAGACGGAGAGGAGTGATGCTGGCGCTACATCCCAGTACAAAGAATATATTGAAGAGGTTACTACCGATCACATTTCCAATGGCAATTTCCGGATTCTTCTTTAATGCGGCAACGATAGACGTAGCCAGTTCAGGAAGGGAAGTACCTCCTGCGACCAGTGTCAGTCCGATAATCGATTCGCTGACACCCAGGTTGCGGGCGATGCCTGTGGCGCCGTCAACAAACAACTGACCTCCAAAAATGAGGGCAGCCAAACCTCCGATGATATAAAGAATGGATTTCCACCAGGGGAGTGATTTGATTTCTGTCTCCTCTTCTATGGTCGGAGCTTCTATCTGTCCCGCCTGTTCTGTTGTGCTCGGCTTGGAGGCGATGGCAAAGGTGTAACCCATGAAGATAACAAAAAAACAAAGCAATAATAAGCCGTCTACTCTGTTCAGGATATTCTCCGGAGCTTTATCCAGGAATACATCATTGGCACAAATCAGCAAGACAATAGAAGAAAGTATGCAGAGTGGTATCTCTTTTCTAAGTGTATTGCGGGTGATGACAATCGGGGCGAATAAGGCCGTGCAGCCCACAATCATCAACGTATTGAAAATGTTGCTTCCCACTACGTTGCCTATGGCAATATCCGCGCTTCCTTTGAGAGCGGAAGATACACTGACTGTCAGTTCCGGGGCAGAAGTGCCGAATGCAACAATGGTAAGTCCGATCACGATGGGAGGGATGTGAAAGCGCTTGGCTACCGAGGCGGCACCGTCTGTTAATCCGTTAGCTCCTAGAAGAATGAGGATTAATCCCCCGATAAGTAATAATATATTCATATTTTTTTCTCTTTTAGTGGCAAAGATAATCAATTTGGAAATGGTAATGTCAAAAACAATCCGTATGTTTGCTCTGTTTTTAATGAAATGTTAGATTAACCTTAATTATAATCAAGGAATATAAGGTATGGAAATAAATAAAATAAAACGGTCGTTACTGGTGTTGTTCTTTTCTTTCCTGGCAATCGGGGCGCAAGCACAGTTGGAACAGGCGGTTAAGAAGATATTTGCCGGAGATACAATAGCGGGCAGACATGTTCCTTTGAAACGGGATTCGGATTCTATCCATCTGGTGAATATGCGGAAATCATTGGAGGAAGCCCGGCTCAACGAGGCGAATATGCGGATGGAAATGGAGCAGATGAAGCTCCAGATGGCTACCGCCGACTCCGTAAAATATGCACAGCAGCGTCAGCGTATCGACTCCCTGCGGCAGTTCACTAAGGGCATGCCGGTAGTGGCGGACGGTGATACCTTATTTTACCTTTTCACCAAACGTGGTGGATATACTCCCCAGCAACGTGCACAGATGACCGGTGCAGCGATCGAAGAAATAGGAAGACGTTTTAATTTGAAACCTGATTCTGTTGCTATTGACCATTCGGACATTGTTTCCGATTTGATGTACGGCAGCAAAGTACTGCTTTCTCTTACCGATCAGGACGCTTTGTGGGAAGGAGTCTCCCGTGATTCGCTGGCTAAGGAAAGACAACAGAACGTTGTCGCCAAACTGCATGAGATGAAAGCGGAGCACGGACTTTGGCGAATGGCAAAGCGTGTGCTCTATTTTGTGTTGGTAATTGTAGGACAGTATTTTCTGTTCCGCTTGACCAACTGGTTGTTCCGTAAACTGAAAGCGCGTATTTTGCGTCTGAAAGACACGAAGATAAAACCGGTATCTATCCAGGGATATGAATTGCTGGATGCGCAGAAACAGGCAAACCTGTTAGTATTCCTGTCCAGTATCGGGCGGTATATACTGATGGGATTGCAACTACTGTTTACCGTACCATTGATTTTTATCATCTTCCCGCAGACAGAAGGGTTGGCATATCAACTGTTAGGATATATATGGAATCCGATTCGCGCTATCTTTGTGGGTATCATTGACTATATTCCTAAGTTGTTTACCATTATCGTTATTTGGTATGCTGTGAGGTATCTGGTGCGTCTCGTTTTGTATCTGGCACGTGAAGTGGAAGCAGGACGACTCAAAATCAACGGCTTCTACCCGGACTGGGCGATGCCGACTTTCCATATCGCCCGTTTCCTGCTTTATGCATTTATGATTGCGATGATTTATCCTTATCTCCCGGGCTCCGATTCCGGTGTGTTCCAAGGTATTTCGGTATTTGTCGGATTGATCGTTTCGCTCGGATCAAGTACGGTTATCGGTAATATTATTGCCGGACTGGTGATTACTTATATGCGTCCGTTCAAGATGGGCGACCGGATCAAATTGAATGATACCACAGGTGATATCATCGAAAAAACTCCTCTTGTCACCCGTATCCGGACTCCTAAAAATGAGGTTGTGACTGTTCCCAATTCATTTATCATGTCATCTCATACGGTAAACTACAGTACTTCAGCCCGTGAATATGGATTGATTATTCACTCGGAAGTATCTATCGGCTATGATGTTCCCTGGCGGCAGGTTAATCAGATATTGATTGATGCTGCGTTGAACACTCCCGGTGTGGTGGACGATCCGCGTCCGTTTGTGTTGGAAACTTCGTTGAGCGACTGGTATCCGGTCTATCAAATTAATGCTTATATCAAACAGGCAGATAAGATGGCACAGATTTATTCGGATTTGCATCAGAATATTCAGGATAAATTTAATGAGGCCGGCATTGAAATCATGTCACCGCACTATATGGCAGTTCGGGATGGAAATGAATCGACCACTCCCAAGGAGTACCAGAAAAGCAATAATCCTTCTAATAAAGCCGGAGAAGAAAGTAAACCTGAATAGTTTTTTCAATTTATCCATCGTACCCATTCATTCGGCAATTAGTTTTTGTTCATAATATCCGTTACACCCAGAACCGTCTACTATAATGGAAGTTGTTTTTTGTCGAACATTTTTACACTATAGTGTTTGGGTTGCATTTATTGGGGATATTTGCTACTGTCGTGTTCTGTATAATGAATATCAAAACGTCCGTTAGTCAGCCGTTTGCCGTTACCGAATGTGACACTGATGATTTTCATTTCTGTGTCGAAACGGCTTATGAAAGCTGTTCCGTCTTCCAGCTCTTCTCTTCCGAACTCTATATCGGTAATCGTTGATTCTTTGCCTTCTTGGGGCGATAAAATAGTGAAAGATAGATTGATACCGGGTTTTACGGAAACATTAACGGAGAGTTTGTCTTCTTCTGTGTAATAGTAGAATGAATCATACGTCCATACATACGAGTGTCCCCAATTCAGGTATCGCCCTCCCACATAAACCCAGCCGTCCATTAGGCAACCGAATGTGTTGGCTCCTGTAGTGGTGGCAGAAGGCAAAACGGTGATGTCGATCGATTCGTTTTCCGTTTCTTTACAGCTCCAAAAGCTGATGATGGAAAAGAGAATGAGTATATATTTCTTCATAGTGCTTTTTTTAGTGGATGTTAGAAATAATAGGATAATCCCGTAGTGATGTTTAGTCGCGTGAGGTTGACATCATCATTTGAATTGAGTTTTACAGTAACCTTTTCTTCGTGATAGTAAGTCCTCATTCTAAGTAGTTCGCTATACATATATTGCACTCCTAAACTGACTCCCAAGTTGGGATTCAGCTTATAGGTAAGATTGGCATTAGTGAGGAGACCGATAGTGAAGGCTCTTACTTTTCGTGTGTTGCCGAATACCTCGCTGTTGTTCCGTAGAATGACTCCGCCGGGACCGGTTGTCACCCGGATTTGCCAATGTTTGGTATTGGCATTACACATTCCGATTTGCGTACCGATGAAATGAATCCATAAATGGTCTTTTCCTTCAAGATGGCTTCCTTTGGAAGAAAATCCGGTGTAGATTCCTCCGAAGATAAAGCGTTTGAGAGGACGGAAGTGGTATTGTCCATCCCAGCTTACGCCTTGTGCAAGTGTACGTTGGTAGCTGTGGGTACTTAGCGTTAGCGTGGGAGGGTTATGAAACATCACACCATAGCCGGCATGAAACGAGAACTCATGTCGCTCAAAATCTCTCTGTGAGAAAAGTCGAGTATGACAGGACAGCGTGAATACGATTAATAATAGAATCGCTTTTACGGGTGTTTGATTCATCGGGATTAGTTTAGATTGTGTTTCTTTTCGCAAAAATAGCAAATAGTTCAGACTTTCTCGCAGCGGATGATGACTTTTTGCCCATTATTTAATGTGCTGGCAAATAAGTAAGTATCTCCTCCTTCTGTCAGATGGAGCCGTTTGCGAAGTTCGGCCACTGTGGTGGGAAAGTTGCGGACAGTCACATTTGCTTTTTTCAGATCTGCCAGATTCTCCTTTACTTCTTTTTTATTGAAACTGCACTGGTTGACAATGCGGAAGATTCTTCCGGGGAAGTTTTCAATGAAAGAATCGGAGGTATAAAGATGACTGTTGGGATGCAGTTTCCGGACGGGGTAGGCTGCGGCAATGCTGCGGAAGGCACCGGCTTTCAGAAGAGATGCATTCGGCTCGTAAAGGTAATTTCCTAAAGAATCGGTATAAGTACATTGGCTACGCTGCTCCTGTTCGCGGGTGAATACGAGGTGTTGTTCTTCTTGAGTCCCTTTCGTGAGGAGGTTTACACAATGAATGGCGATTTCCGCCGGTGATGTTTGTCCGAGTAGAATGAGTAGTTCCTTACATTCGTTATTGACGGATAGGATATGAATTTCCTGCGTATGCTTCAGCTCTTTTAGTGCCAATGAAAGATCGAGCATGGGAGAGAGTTTTATCATTACCCGGTTGGCTTTGCTAAGCAGAAGAGCTTCGAGTTCGGCTACGTTCGGTTCACAGTCAGAGATGGCGACCGTTTTTCCGCCGTGTTCATTGCGGCGGGCAGGGTCGAGGAAGATACAATCTACGGGGGACATTGATTGCAGATAGGCGACTCCATCCTCATTTCTTACGTTTATATGGTTTAGATTCAGGATGGGAAAGTTGTGTGCCGCTATTTCACAAAGTTCTTCCTGGCGTTCTACATAAGTGGCAGTCTTGAATCCGGTGGCAAGAAAAGAACAGTCTATGCCGAAGCCTCCGGTGAGGTCGATCAGCGAATCTCCCTGAAAAAGACGGGCTTTGTAGCGGGCAGTGATTTCAGAAGAGCATTGCTCTAGCGACAGATGTTTCGGATACCATATCTCTTCTATTTCTCGCCATGAAGGAATCTTTTCGGCGGCAACCTGTCTTCCTGCAATTTGGGTGATGGCAGTCGGCATATTTATATCCGGATACTTTTTAGCTTGTAAAGCCAGTGCACGTACATCGTCCGATGAATGTTCGCGGATAAAAAGTTGAGTTTCGGGGGAGATTTGTATCATGGCGTTATTGTGTTATAGGATATTACAATGAATCGTTGAGCACCGGTTATGATCTTGCCGAGCACCGATTTATGGTATTAACTTATATTTCTGTCTGGCTACATCCCGGCTGCAAAAATTGAAATGCCACCACTCGCTGGGTAATGCACGGAACCCGGCTTCTTTCATTACTTTTCGCAGCAGTATCCGGTTCTGACGTTCTGTTTCACTCATTTTTCCGTTATGTACCAGTTCGTTTTCGTTTGTGATGTGGGCTTCCACACCTAAATGGTCTACTTGGGTTCCCATAGGTAAAGGCTGCCCTAAAGAGTCTTGAATACTGATGTCTACTGCCAGTCCGTAGTTGTGTAGTCCGCCTCCACGGTTTGGGTTAGAGACATATTTGTATTTGGACGTTCCTTTCACTACGTTCCACATCTTCTTTTGTACCGACATGGGGCGGGCTGCATCGTAAATGATAAGACTATAAGACGGGTGTAGCTCTTTCAAGGCTTTTTGTGCTTCTATAAGAGCGTATGCCGCATCCGGATGCAGATAGGCTTCCGTTAAGTTGTCGTAAAGCACTTCGCCAGTGAAATTATCAGCTTGCGTATACATCAACTTAACAACGAGGCTGCTATCCAGATCGGTTACGTTGACGAGTCCCAGTGAATCCATGTAGAGAGCCATTGCGCTTCGCTCTATCGGTGGCGGTGAGATGGTGGAACTTTCTTCGCCGGATTGCATATCGTCCGTCGTATATTCATATTCCGTCAGGGCGGGGTTCTCCTTTTCCTTTTGGCTGGAAAAGAAGGAGCATCCTGTCAGCAGCAAACAGAAGATAGCTAAACTATATTTTAGAATAATCATTCAACCTTTTGTATTTAGTGTGCCAAAGATACTTCTTTTTGGCTTTTGCTCCAATAAGCTACCTTTAAATCCTGATTGTTTAAGTGGTCAGGTCGTGCCACTATATTGGCACAGTTATGCCTCTACGTTGGCACAACTTTGCCACTTCGATGGCACAGCCGTGCCAATACGGTGGCACAAAGTAAGAGATTAAGTAGTTGCAACAATCTTCTTAATGTTGGATATTAGCCACTGCTTTCTTCAGATTAGCGACCCCTTTCCAAACATTCAACAGGTGCAAAACCTGTTCGTCTTTGGCTTTGCTGTGGTTGATTGATAACAGTTCCGCATAGATCTCCAACAACTTCTTTAAATCTTTGATCGGCTTTTCCGGAAGTCCGGCCAGCATTGCTACGATTAGATTCTCCAATTCCCGGTTGTGCAGGGGACTGACATTCATCATTTGTTGCTGTATCAGGTCGGTGAGTCTTTTCAGCGGTCCCCAGCCGGTATGTTGATGTGAACCTAAGATTTTACCTATGCGCTTACTGTCTATGCATCCTTTGCCGACACGGTCTATCCAAATTTCGGCGGCATAAGAACGGGAAGTCTTATCTGCTACTAACATACAACTGGCTTCCAGTATGTAAGACGCTTCATGCCAGGTGTGTCTTAACTGATGAAGTGCTTCGATGGTGGCTTTGGTGATGCCTATTTCCCTAACCTCATTTAACATCGGATCGTAAATGGCACTGCGGATACACCATACTAATAATGGTTCCGGCATATTGGGAGTTAACCATGCTAAACGTGACAAGTCATTTTGTATATCGTCGAAGCGCTCTATCAGCGGATACATTTCGACCACTAACGGATGCGAATCGTATGAATGGTAACTGATTCTCTCATTATATTCATCTTTATTGACGACATGAGAGTTTTTGCTTTCCGGAATATCGAAAGTAAGAGTTGCGGAGGTCCATTCTACTACTTTCTTGTTGTAATCGGTATATGAGTGAGTACGCAGATAAGTTCTCCACGTAAAGTTTCCAGTCAGGAACTCGCGTGGACCTTTATTGTATGAGAAATCTTTGAATTCGGAGTAGATTGTTTCCGGCGACTTGATTAGTCCTGCTGTCATCCACCAGGAAGGATGGGTGAAGGGTGCTTGGGGGAGTACATCTTCTGCTCCCAACAAGAAAGAAAGTAAGCGCTGGTATTCTTCCTTTAAGTCTTGGAGGATAATAGGAAGTTCTTGTGATGAATTATCCAATGCCACTCGTGAGAGTGCTATTTGCATATCCATATCGTCTGGCTCAGTGTTTGCTTGCTGATATTGTTTTAACCTTTCTACCAGGGTTGCCAGAGCGATAAACATAGGAGTATGGGTGGGAGTGGACAATAGGGGTAAAGGTTTCTCCTTATTCTCCAAAAGATCTAGTGTCCGGCATAATAGCTGCTTGTGAACAGGGAGTTTCTCTTTTTGGTTCGTTTTCTGACGGATGGTGAGTTTCTGCAGATTACGATAGTTCCATTTACCTTTCTGCAGTTCGTCTTTCTGTACCATTTTCTGATGCAAGTCACTTAGCTCTTTTGCTTCTTTAGGGAAGCGTTTAACCAGTAGTTTTGCATAATCAAGGAGGAAAGTTGCCATCAGTTGGTCTAATAGGCCGTTTCGTGAACTTCCTCCGTTCATCAGTAGTTTGTAAGCGCGTTGAAGGATGGGTGTCCATTGTGAGATTTGTTTTGTGTCCTGTTGATGGTCCCATTGCACTAAGGCACCGAGGAGCAGGTCGAAATGATAGATCTCGTTCCCATCCAGCACTTGGCTGGCAAGAAATATCAGGTCTTCGGGGGAAGCAATTTCCTGTATCCGGTTGTCCTCACGGATGATGGGGAGTATCGGTTCATACACGAAAGAGGCGGAATCGTTGTCGGGCTGCTCGGAGTGGGCGGGAGCTGCTTCATTATGGGCAGAAGTATGGCCAGACTCATTATTCTCCAGATAAGCCTTCAGCTCTTTTTTAGTGTTTGCCAACATCGTTTCCGTATATACGGAGAGTGCTTCTCTTAATGTGGCAGATTCTGTCTCTCCATACGTCAGGATCAGTTTGACTATCTTGCTTTGAGTAGATTCTTCCCGGCTCATTAATCCTTGTGCGGCAACACAACAAATGGCGTCACGAAATTCTTTTCTTTCTTTTGCCAGCTTGTTAAGTACGGCCAATGTGTTTTGGTGGACTGCCTTCACATCTGAAGCGAAAAGAACGGAAGTCTGACTTAGAAACTCTTCGATCCGGAATTGCGGATGATTGCATAAGCCCTTCAGCAGTCCGAGCATGATATTGACCGGGCGGCTGTGAGGGGCGGACAGGACGGCTAATATTTCCGGTTGTAACGCGAGTTGTTCTTCTATGCTGGGGGTAAGTGCGGTAAACATGCCTGCAAACCAGCCGCATAGGTTCTTGTTCATATTTCGGTTGACAGCGAGCAGAGATTCTCTTAATACACGCATACGGTCTAGTTTCCCGTTTTCGATAAGATATTTGTAAGGATAGTAGGGGTGTCCGCCATTTCGGTTATCCATCCAGTTCTGTCCGCAGTCGTACTCAAAGAGATACCAAATATGTTCTTTAAGTGTGATTTCGCGTTTTTGCAGTATAGCAGTGGTGTTGATGTAGCTTACCAGATAACCCGCAATGGTTTGTGGAGAAGGTGTCACGGTGAGTATTCCCTGCTCTATCCAATCCATCAGGACTTCGTAATCCATTCCGTAGAAACCGCCGAATTCTTTGCCTTCACCTTCTTTGAAGAAGCTGTCGAGCCAGGAGGGGACGTACCACGGGATCAATTCATTCAGTTGCTCGGTGTTGATTCCCCATTGGTGTTTACGGAATTCTTTCAGCGAATAGATAACGAGAGCGGTAAGATTGATGATACGATGCTGTGCGGAAGTCCCCCGTGTACCGTATGTGTTCTCGTTAAGTTGCACGAATTTACTGTAGTATTCTTCCAGTTTGTTCAGGCGGGGTACCAGGCTCTTTCGTTCTTCCTGTGTGAGTCCTTGCAGAAAGGGGATGATGGCATCACCCTGTTGCTTTTCTACTATTTCGTTGAGGCGTTCTTCTAGGGTCATAATCATGAATTAATTATAGTTTGTTGAGTGAAGTGGTCACTTTCTTCAGATTGCTGTTCGTTGCCCATTCTTGCAGGCGTTGCAAGAGTTGTTCGTTTGTAACTTTGCTGCGGTTGATGGTCAATAGTTCCAGATAGAGTTCGAGCAGTTGTTTGAGTCCGGTGACGGGTTTGTCGGGCAATCCGCTGATAAATACAGTGAGCAGTTCTTCCAGTTGGCGGTTGTGGAAAGCGCTTCGTTTGTACATGCTTTCGTACACTTGTGTGGTGAAGCGTTTTAACGGAGCAAGTTCCATGTTGATAAGCCGGGCCAGGATTTCTCCTACCCGGTGGTTGTTTATTCTTCCTGTGGAGAGTCCTTCTACCCATAACTCCGCTGCATAGGAACGGACTGTTTTGTCTACAAAAAGTAGCGAGCCGCTTAATAGGAGTAGACTCATTTCTTTGAGCTGGCAATGGAAAGACAACAACATGCGCAAGGCACAGGCAAGGGTACGTTTGCTGTCTTCCTGTGGACTGCCGAAAGCCATGTAATGGGAGATAATCTGGGCTATCAACGGTTCCGGACGGTTAGGGTAACAACACAATAGAGGTTCCATGTAGCGGGAGTCATCCATGTTGTATTTACTGTTAATAATCAGATGTTCCTGCCATAGCTGATGGCTGTTGCGTTCGATATATTTGTGCCATTTGTGAAAATCAAGTTGGAGCAGGCGTCTGTCCGTTTCGTATGAGTTTTCTTTGGGTTTCACTTCTTTCCACTCGTAGTCTCCTGTCAGATGGTTGTGTGGCAATGTGTTACAGGCGAAAGACTTGAATGCTTCAAATTCCGTCTCCGGTGCTTTTACCAGTCCGGCGGCTACCCAAGCGGTCGGATGGTTGTAGGGCGGTTCGGGTTGCGTGTTTTCGTCCAATAGGAACAGGCAGAGATGCAGGTACTCATCTTGTAACAGTTGCCGGGCGGTGACGATGGCTTCTTCCTTGTCTTCCAGAGCACAACGGGCAATAGCCAGTTGGAAATCCCACGAACAAGGTTTCTTTCCTGCTTCCTGATATACGGCAAGCCGGCGTATCAGTTCGGTGGCTTGTAGGTATGCCGGGGTATGGGTGGGTGTAGAAAGCAGAGGCAATGTATTTCCTCCTTTTATTTGGCGGATCACACCCAGCCATAACTGTTTGATAGGGGTGAAACAGGTTGCGTTGCTGTAACCGGGTTTCCAGTTGGCAAGTCGTTTGAAGGAACGTTCGTCGTAAGCTCCCCTGTTTTTATCTATTCCTTTCAGCCTTTCTTCCAGCCGGGTGAACATGTTTCTCAAAACTCCTGTGTTGGAGTTGTCTGTCTGTGCCCATAAGCGTTGGTATTCCAACAGGAAAGTGGCAAGGAGATCTTCGTATGGTTCCCAACTATTGGCAACAATATTGGCTGCCCGTTGGAAAATAGGTTCCATCCGGTTGAGGTCTTCTTTATCTAGTTGGGGGTGGAAAGCAATGATAGCGGCAATCGTTGTTTCTATCTCCCAGTTCTCCTCCATGTCGAACAAACGGCTAAGCTGAAACAGGAAATCTTCTTTGTTGGCAGGGAATGGAATACGGTTGTCTTCCCGGCAAATGCGGATGGCTTCCAGAGGTGGCTCTTCGGAGAGGAGGGGGTTATCGGTACTATTTTCATCTGTACTATTTCTTTCTGTATTCTCTCCTTCTGTATGAAGAATGTCTTTTGTCACACTTGTATCTGTTGCATTTGCTTCTTCTGCAAGGTGTAGTTCTGTAGACTGTGAATCTATAGACTGTGGCTTGAAAGATGCGAGTATCGCTTGCACGCTTTGAAACATCTCCGGTTGATAAGACTGTAGTGTTTCTTGGAGATTGGACGAAGAGGCATCCCCATACTTTGAAATAAAGTTGGCAGCTTTCTTTTGCAGGCTTTCGTCCTTCTTCAAGAATAGTTGGCAGAGAGTGATACAACAAGGCTCTTTCATCTCGGGATGTTGCGCAACGATCTTTTCAAAGATGGAGTAAATGGTTAATAGCGAGTTTTTGGGACTGGAGAAGAAAAGGGTGGTTGCCCGTTCGATGAATTCCTGATAACGGAATCCTTCTTCGTCTGCAATGCTCTTCAACTGTTGCAACATTATATTTACCGGCTTGGTGTAGGAAGAAGTGAATGTTTGCATGATCTCTTCCTGTAAGGATAACGATTCTCCGGTGGTCGGTTGCAGCGTTTCAAAGAATCTGGCAAACCATCCTGCCATGTCTTTTTTGAAGCTCCGGTGAAAAGTGGCGAGGGTGGCTCTTAGTAGCCGTTCTCTATCCAGATGGCCGTCCAGTGAAAAGCGATAGAGGGCCGCGCTGATACTTTCATCCCGTATTGTGATTCCTTTTTTATAAGCATTTTTGGCACAATCATCCTGATAACCGATGATTGATTCGTGTTCGAAAAGCGTCCAGATGTGTTCTTTCAGTGTAATATCCCGTTTGAGTAGTAGTTCACTGTTGAAAGTATCGTCTCCTTTGGGATTCTTATTTCTGATGCGGGTAATCCAGGGGAGTACATGTGCAATGCGGCTTGGAGCGATTTCTTTGAGGTAACCCATATCCATGAGCTGCATCAGTTCTTCGTAATTGAGATCGAAATTGAACCATGTTTTGTCATCGTTGATAAAATCTGTCATCCAGGTAGGGTTGTAAAGCGGGAGTAGTTTGCAAAGCATATCAAACTTCACATGATATGCCATATCCATCTCCCGTCTGTTGGCACATACAAACTGTACTGCCGATAGAAAATGTGCCCGTGCCGCACTACAGGTTGTCTCACTGCTGAAACCAGCGAACCTGCCTTTTATCCATTGCAATTCCCGGATAAGCGGCAGCAACTTCCGCCTGTCCTTCATTGGCAACTCCAATAATCTCTTGATAAAAGGGATTAATATCTTCTCTTCATTCTCCGGAGTATCCACATAGGCTTTGGATAACTTCTCCAGTTCTTTTTTTAGTTCTTCCATTGCGCTAGTTTCTTTACTGCCAGAATATGTTTGCAAGCTCCCCGTTCTCCCTGATTACTGCTGAACCAAGTGCAGGTGCAACGTTCTTTTTTGTTCTCTCTGTCCAGAATGACGGTATGCCTCACTCCTCCGCTTCCTGTAACACGGGCTTCCGTTCGGTTGCCATCATTCGCAATGATTTCTACTTTGTCTTCTTCCAGCAACTTTTCTGCAGCTATCATTCGCGGGTTGAGGCTCAAAATACGTTCGGTTTTGAAAGGCAGGCGGCGGTAGAAGAAACTGTTTTCATCCAAATCGAATCCCAGCAAACCCATTGCTGCCAATCGTGCCGAGAGAGAATCTACCTTATCCAGGTCAATATGTTCTTCTATGGCAAAAAGCGTAGGGTTGAACTGTTGGTTGGCGTAACTGTATTTATCCATCGCCTCTATCCATCTTTCAGGTACGTCTTCGAGCAAAGATTCCAGTGCGGCACCTTCTCCGGAGAATCCTCTCCAACATTCGCGGGAAAGGGAAAGACTGAAGCGGACCGGACCGAAATAGAGTTGCCAGATAGTAGATTGCATAGTAGGATGTGCAAATACTTTCAGTTCATCGGCAAAGGGAAGCAAAGGTTCAAGCAAGCGCAAACGGTGGAGTCCTCCGATGCAGATGCCATTCATACTTTTCACCGGTGAAAAGGCCGGTTTTTGACCGCGCATCACTAAAAAATAGTCACATTTCACACTACTTTTCGGTAGTGTCTGGAAGAGTTGTAAGGTTTGTATGCGATTGAAGGAATAGACCTTTTCGGCAACGGATTGATAAATCTGTACCGTAGTCAGTCCCTTTATCCATTTTACGGGAAGAGGTACTTTTCGCTCTATCACCTTCTCACCTTTATTATAGAGTCCCACTTCTTTGGGGCCGACCGACATTACTACATTTTCTTGTCTGCCTATTCCTCCTAAAGCGGAAATCATTCCGGGATTAAAATCTACATTCGTTGTCCCGTTTTCCAAGAATTCTCCGTCGTGTCCATCAGGAAGTACATCGACCCTGGCGTATACACCTGCACAATTAGAAAATCCTTCAAAGCGCAGACGGTTATTTCCAGCTGTTACAATCGGATCTTTCAGCATTGTGAGTTGTGCCGGTGTCAGGTTGAAACTGGACTGCACAACATTGGATAACGCAATGAGGCAGCGTGCCGTCATATAAGGTTGCGTCAGCTTTCCCCAAAAGAAACAGGGGGCTTCTCTCTTTTCTATTTCGCTATATTTGGCAAGAAACAGTTCGTCCTGATCGGCCGACCGTTGCAATGTGGAAGGAGCTGCATATTGATAAGAAATAGTATCAGTCATAGATAATAAATTGGTATTTGGTTGTACATTGCCCAAATATAGAAATTAATTCTTACGTGAAAAAAGAAGTTGGAGAATTTACATCACTTTGGAATGTGTGATATTATAGAATATCACCGAAAGACTAATTTATGCCTCTTTTGTACTAAGTTATGAAATACAATTCTTTATAGTTGGGCACAATTTTTTATACATAAAACAATTATTCTTTATAACTATTCTTAAATCATGCGTTCCTTTTTACCAGAAAGTAATATTTTTGTTCCCATAAAAAGAATGTTTAAGCGACATATTCTAAATTAAGTCTTATGAATTTTTTAATATAAAAAGACAGCTGTTTGTGAAAATCGCTAATATTGTTTGTTTTGTTTGTGTTATCCCATTTTGAGTCAGGTGTGACTTCAAAATGGGATTTTTGCTATACCGGCCATTAAAACCACCTGAATACTATCAAAAATGACCTAAATTCTATCAACCGATAGATTTTCCCCTAAACAATGTCTGTTCTTCACCTGCCACATTTGTTGAAAACCCGTAAACTTGCAACATCAAAATTATAACAACGAATACTCACAATTTAAAAATAGCGTATATGAAAAGTTTAAGCTTCAGGAAAGATCTGATAGGAGTACAGGATGAATTACTCCGCTTCGCATACAAACTGACAACCGATCGTGAAGAAGCAAACGATTTGTTACAGGAAACCTCATTAAAAGCATTGGATAACGAAGACAAATATACCCCCGACACAAATTTTAAAGGATGGATGTATACTATAATGCGGAATATCTTTATTAATAATTACCGTAAAGTAGTGCGCGATCAGACATTTGTCGATCAGACTGAAAACCTCTATCATCTGAATCTGCCACAAGAGTCAGGTTTTGAAAGTACAGAAAGAGCTTACGATTTAAAGGAAATGCACCGCGTAGTCAATGCTCTGCCTAAAGAATACAGAGTTCCGTTTGCTATGCACGTTTCAGGATTCAAGTACCGTGAGATTGCAGAGAAGTTGAATCTTCCGTTAGGTACTGTAAAAAGCCGCATATTCTTTACCCGTCAGAAATTGCAGGAAGAGTTGAAGGACTTCCGCTAAACGTTAACTATCATTTTTCAGTAGGTATCAATAGGTATAAGGCAAAAGGATCTCGTTTCCTTTTGCCTTTTTTGTTTTATGTATTGGAGGTATACCTGCTATGGGGATTTTTTTCAGTAACTTTGTCGCTGGGTAATAGACTGTAAATAAAAAATGTAGGTGTTATGATAAAAGCAATCATGCTCGATGTAGATGGAACATTGGTGAGTTTTGAAACTCATAAAATATTGCAATCTTCTGTTGAAGCTCTTAAGGAGATTCATGACCGTGGGATTCGAATAGTCATTGCTACCGGTAGAGCGGCAGGCGACCTTCATGAAATAGCTGCTGTTCCGTATGATGGAATTATTGCATTGAATGGAGCTGACTGTGTCTTACTGGATGGCACTGTGATAAGGAGACACCTTATTCCAAAGGATGATTTTAAGAAAGCCATGGAAATAGCAAAAGCTTTTGATTTCGCAGTTGCTATTGAACTGGATGAAGGCGTGTTTGTCAATCGGCTGACTCCGACTGTCGAACGGATAGCCAAAATCGTGGAACATCCCATCCCTGCCGTTGTAGACATTGAAGAACTATTTGACAGAAAAGAGTGTTGCCAGCTTTGTTTTTATATCGATGATGAAATGGAGCAGCAAGTAATGCCGCTTCTGCCTAACCTTTCCTTATCACGCTGGCATCCCTTATTTGCTGATGTGAACCTTGCAGGAATCAGTAAGGCAACCGGACTTTCAGCTTTTGCCGATTATTATGGGATTGAGATGGCGGAAATAATGGCTTGCGGTGATGGCGGTAATGATATTCCTATGCTGAAAGCTGCCGGAATCGGGGTAGCTATGGGAAATGCATCGGAGCCTGTCAAGGCGTCAGCCGATTTTGTTACTGATACCGTTGAGAATGACGGTTTGTGTAAGGCTTTGAAGCACTTTGGAATCATTTAGTATTGATATTCTTATTTCAATATGGAATACTGTTCCTAATTTTGTAAATCTCATTATTCTGACCGTATAAAAGAAAAACTCCTGTAAGTGAAATACTTACAGGAATTTTTCGTGGGCCATCTTGGGCTTGAACCAAGGACCTCCAGATTATGAGTCTGTTGCTCTAACCAACTGAGCTAAAAGCCCGATGTATCCATTAACTGGATGCGGTGACAAAAGTAGTATTTTCCGTCGAATTATGCAAATTCTTTCGAGAAAAAACTGTAATCCTTTGCTTCTAGAACTTATATTTGCGCTTCGGATTCTTGGGGAACCATCCTTTTTGTACCCGTTCTTCCTGTTCGAAAACCTCTTTGATCGTCCAGAAGGAAGAAAACGCAAACACGCCTAATAAAGAAGATAAGATCACATTATCGATACTTAAGGAGGCAATCACACCGGCAATGCCGAGTATCAGGAATATCCACCAGCATTTTGTGCCCCAGTAATATTCGGCCTTTACCACGACGGGGTGAAAAAGGCCGATAATCAAAAAGGTACAGATTCCGATGAATAACCCTGCAAGGTGATATTCATTTAGAAACTCCATCACAATTATTTTTCAACGCGGATGGGAATCTCTTTCTTGATACTCTGTTCCAGAGAAATCAGAGTCTCGGTAGCTACTACACCCGGTATTTCTTGCATTTTGTTATTCAGCAAATCCATCAGATGTTCGTTGTCGCATGCATAAAGTTTTGTCAGCATTGTGTACGGGCCTGTAGTGAAATGACATTCCACTATTTCGGGAATCTTTTGTAATTCCGCTACGACAGATTTGTACATGGAGCCTTTTTCCAGCTTGATACCCACGTATGTACAAGTTCTGTAGCCCAATGATTTCGGGTTCACATGGTAACCAGAGCCTACAATGACACCTAGGTCAATCAGTCTTTGCACGCGCTGATGGATAGCTGCGCGTGATACTCCACATTCGGCTGCTACGTCTTTAAAAGGGATGCGGGCATTCTGGGAGATAATCTCTAGGATCTGCCTGTCGAGGTTGTCTATTCTTTCCATAATAATAAATTGTAATTTCCTGTTGTTATCAAATAGTAAGCAAATATAGAGATTTATTTTAATTATTCTTCTTTTCGGAGAAAAAAAATAGGAAAAAGCAAAAAAAAGAGGCACAAACGTTTTGCGCCTCTTTCCTTTTTCTATTTAGAAAAGAACTTTCTTATTTCTTATCTTTTTCGATGCTCAACAGTTCAACTTCGAAAATCAAAGTAGAGAACGGTTTAATTTGGTTGCCAGATTCTCTTGCACCGTAAGCAAGTTCTTGTGGGATATAAAGTTCCCATTTAGAACCTACAGGCATCATAGTCAAAGCTTCTGTCCAACCTTTGATTACCTGGTTAGCACGGAAAGTAGACGGTTCGTTACGTTTGTAAGAGCTGTCGAATTCTGTTCCGTCAATCAAAGTACCTTTGTAGTTCACTTTCACTTTGCAAGTGTCAGCAGGAATTTCACCTTTACCTTCAGTGATTACTTTGTATTGCAGACCGCTTGCAGTTGTTTTTACGCCGTCTTTAGTCTTGTTTTCAGCAAGGAACTTTTCGTTTTCAGCTTTATAGTCAGCATATTTTTCTTCTAAAGCTTTTGCTTTGATAGTTTCCATAGCTGTACGAGTATATTCTTGAGCTGCTTCCATAGTCATTACGCCGCCTTTTTCCAAAGTACCTGCGATGAAACCTGCCATGAAGTTTTCTTTGCTGATAGTTTTAGTAGAGTCTGTACCAAACAATTCTTGGTTGATACCTTTCATCATCTGGTTGCTGATTTGCTGGCCGATTTGCAGACCTGCCATGTAAGCGATGTCTTTTTTGCTAGTCTTGTTTGCGCCTTCGTTCAAACCTTTGATGAATTCTGCCATGTAAGTAGTATCAACATCCAGACGACCTGTCAGATAGCCTTTCAGACCTTGAGTCTGAGCCATACCGATAGAATACGACAGTGAGTCGATGTCTGTTTTCAGATTTGCTTTAGGAGCTTGAGCTGTACAAGAAGCAAGGCTTGTTGCAGCGGCGATTGCCATAAAAATACTAACTTTTTTCATTTTGCTTTGAAATTTTTTATTTATAATACTTCGAGTAATTCTACTTCAAAAATGAGCGTGCTGTGAGGAGGAATCATTTCTCCGGCACCTCTTGCGCCATAAGCGAGTTCTGACGGAATATACAGTTTCCATTTAGAACCTTCCGGCATCAGCTGCAAAGCTTCCACCCATCCCGGGATTACTTGGTTGACGCCGAATACAGCCGGTTCTCCGCGTTGGATAGAGCTGTCGAACAGTGTACCGTCGATCAATGTACCTTCATAGTGGCATCTTACCTGATCGGTAGCTTTCGGCTTTTTACCTGTACCTTCTTTGATGATTTCATATTGTAGTCCGCTGGGAAGGACAACTACGCCCGGTCCTTTTTTGTTTTCTTCGAGGAATGCCTGTCCCTGCTCAATAGCAACGGCACTCATCTTAGATTCCAATTCTTCGAAATATTTGTTCACTATTTCGCGGGCTTCATTGTGGCTGATAGCCGTCTGATTACCTTCTAATACATCTTTGATTGCTTGTGCGAAATCATCTACCGCAAGGTTTTCGATTCCCATGCTTGATAAGTTTTGACCAATTCCGAGGCCAATAGAGTAACTGAATTTATCCATATAATGTTTTTTGTTGGCGATTGAAATGTATCACCTTCATGGTTTTAGCTTTCAATCAATTGCAAATTTATGAAACGCAAAAGTACGTGTTTTATTTGAATGATTTAGCATTTGCTATTTAAAAATTCTTATATCTGTGAAAGTTAATCGCTTTTCTTTAAAGAATTAGTTTTTTGTTCGTAGGATTTAATCGGCTTATTCTGATTATTTAGGTTTGTTTATGCAGATAATTAATCGTCTGACTATAGTTTACTTTTCGTCTAACTATAGTCAGACGAAAGAATAACTATAGTCAGATGCAAATATAACTATAGTCAGACGAATAAATTTTAGTATGTCTGACACTAACTATCTGTATCTTTCATCTTAAAGCTTCGTATATATCAGGTTAGATTAAGCGTAAGAAAGTCTTCTTTTATTCGATGATTCTGATTACATTTGTGTGGCTATTAAAAAAAGAAGGAGGAATAGTAATGAAAAATCTGGTAGTTTTGACGGGTGCCGGTATGAGTGCCGAGAGCGGGATTAGTACATTTCGGGATGCGGGCGGTTTGTGGGATAAATATCCTGTGGAGCAGGTGGCTACTCCTGAAGGTTATCAGCGGGACCCGGCTTTGGTGATTAATTTCTATAATGAACGCCGGAAACAGTTGTTGGAGGTGAAACCGAACCGTGGACATGAGTTGTTGGCGGAACTGGAGAAAAGTTTCCATGTAACGGTGGTGACGCAGAATGTAGATAATCTGCATGAACGCGCAGGAAGTAGCCACATTATTCATCTGCATGGCGAACTGACAAAAGTATGTTCCAGCAGAGATCCATATAATCCTCAATTTATAAAAGAGCTGAAACCGGAAGAATATGAAGTGAAGATGGGAGACAAGGCCGGTGACGGCACTCAATTACGACCTTTCATTGTATGGTTTGGAGAAGCTGTGCCGGAAATTGAAACAGCTATCCGCTATGTGGAGAGAGCGGATATTTTCGTCATTATCGGTACATCGCTTAATGTATATCCTGCGGCGGGGCTGCTTCATTATGTACCGAGAGGAGCAGAGGTGTATCTGATTGATCCGAAACCGGTAGATACGCATACTTCCCGTTCGATACATGTAATTCAGAAGGGGGCTTCTGAAGGAATGGGTGAATTGAAACAATTGTTGGGAGTTTGAGACTTCTTTCCCTCCGTTTTATTCCAGTTCGCTGGCAAAAATATGATTATTCCGGAGTATTTCTGATATTTCGAGTGCAGTGATACCACTGCACTCGATTCTTAATATTTTCTCCCAGTCCTCAAAGTCCACATTCCATTTGTCTATTTGAGGGAACTCTGCCAAAAGTTTTCCTATGCGTTTGATGTCACATCTTTTGGTGATAGAAGTTCGAAAAATCAGAATCTTATTTTCTTTTTCCATATTCTTTAGCGTTTTATTTTAGTGAGCGGAACTCCCGGATCGTCATACTGAAATGCAGCCTGAAATTGCGACTTAACAGCGAAAGGCTGCTAAAGCCGCAAAGGGCGGCAATTTCGGTGGCGGAAAGTTCCTTGTTTTGTTTTAATAATAGGGCTGCTTTTTCAATCCGGGTGCGTTTGATATAATCCGTAGGCGTTTCGCCGGTCAGGATTGTAAATACGCGGTGGAAGTGGAAAGGAGAAAAGCATGCGATACCCGCCATTTTCTGTAATGATAACGGCTGGTCAATGTTTTGATGGATATAGTCGGTCACTTTGTTGATCCGTAACTGATATTCTTCCTTATTTATATCTTTCGTTTCCATATCTTCTGCAAAATAAAGGATAATAAATGCCGGAGAGTTATCCTATCTTGCTAACTTCTCCGGCAGATAGTCAATTATCTTTTTTGTCCTATATAGAATACATAGCCGTAGTATTCCTTGTACTTATTATATAGGCTCTCTTCATGCCGTTGACCGGCGATGAGGTCTGCGGCAGCTTCATTTCCTGCATATTCTTTCAGAAAGGCTTCCTGAACCGGGAATTGGGGAGCATAGAAATGCTCGGTCCAGCAATTTTCCGGTAAGATGAAATGGGCTGTCGGGATATATCCGGCTTTCTCCATTTGTGCTATTTTTCTCGGAATCGTATCTATTTCCGGGTAATTAGCCATCCAGAAGTCGTCTATTTCGGAGGGGCGTTCCGGGGTGAACCAGGATGCTTCCGTTACAGCGATGAACCCGTTCTTTTTCAGGAACTTATTCCATTCATTCATGCCGCGTTCGAATCCTATATTATAGATAGCTCCTTCGGACCAGATCAGATCGAGTTCTTCCTCTTGAAACGGCAAAGCGTCCATAGAACCGACAATGCCTTTTACTCTGTCTTCGCAATGGGCTTCTATTGCATTTCTGTTGAATATTTCGATGAAGTCGGGGAAAAGATCGATGCCTGTAATTTGCCCTTTCGTATAGTTGGCTAATGCCATTGTCTGCCCGCCTGTGCCACAGCCTATATCGGCTATTCTAGCTTCGTCAGACAGTTCGTTGGTGAAACTTAGAGCTTTTTGTGTGACTTCAGGGCTTCCCGGACCTTGACGTTTTAGTCCTTTGAAGTAATTACATATCAGTGTAAAATCGAATTCGTGGATTGTTTTTAATTCGTTACTCATTGTTTTTTAATGTTTTAGCTGTACGGTAAATGAAGGCATGTGACGATGCTTGTGACCATTTGACCATACAAATAGTTTAAAATTTAGATATAGAAAATAACTCTGACAAGAATATGTCAGAAAACATAAGGGATAATCTGTAATGAGAGGAAGGCTTACAGATTATTTACAGAACGGAATCCTTATGGAATGAAAATGAGTTAAACATCCAATTTTTCTTTTAGTTTGTGACAAAGATAGGATTTTAGGTGTAAAACTCAATGATAACTTTGATGAAAAAATACTGTAAACCTGCATTTTAGCAAGAATCGTCAAATAGAGACCCGTTTGTCTGTCCGGTTGTATGGATGAGATTGACTGCCCAAATTGATTGAAACTACCTATTTTTGAATTACATTTGCAGGATATTAGATACAAATCTCTCATTTAATGTATAATACCGATGAAAAGCAAATTATTACTCGCATGTACCATTCTGTTTTTCTGTTCCTCTTTTCTGTGCGGACAGAATCAAACATCTAAAGTTGCAAACTCTGCTGAAACGAATAATGGAGCTGTCCGGCATCCGTGGCAAGGAAAAAGAGTGGGGTATTTGGGAGACTCTATTACAGATCCCAACTGCTATGGTGACAAAATAAAGAAATACTGGGATTTCCTGCAGGAATGGCTGGGGATTACTCCTTATGTATATGGTATCAGCGGCAGACAATGGAATGATGTGCCCCGTCAGGCCGAGAAACTGAAGCAGGAACACGGTGGAGAAGTGGATGCTATCTTGATTCTGATGGGTACGAATGATTTTAATGACGGTGTGCCTATCGGAGAGTGGTTTACGGAAACAGAAGAACAGGTGATGGCAGCCCGCGGACAGGTCAAAAGGCTGGAAACCCGCAAGAAACGTACGCCTATAATGGATGGAAACACGTATAAAGGACGTATCAACATCGGAATCAACAGGCTGAAACAACTGTTTCCGGATAAGCAGATTGTACTATTAACCCCGTTGCACCGCTCACTGGCGGATTTTGGAGAGAAGAACGTGCAACCGGATGAAAACTATCAGAATAGTTGTGGTGAATATGTGGATGCCTACGTGCAGGCCGTCAAGGAAGCCGGTAATGTGTGGGGAGTGCCCGTAATTGATTTTAATGCGGTAACCGGGCTGAACCCGATGGTGGAAGAACAACTGATTTACTTCTACGACGCAGGATATGACCGTTTACATCCTAGTACAAAAGGGCAGATACGTATGGCACGTACGCTGATGTACCAGTTGCTTGCGCTGCCTGCAACATTTTAAAGAGAACCAGCTTTACCGGTGAATCACCGCACGGATCACAAACCATATATGATGTGCTACGGTGCCGATCAGCCCGTAGTGCTTCGCCATGATGCGAAATCTCTCTTTCAGGGAGGCTTTCTGATTGCGGGTAGTCATTCCTTCATCCAGATAATCGATAATCGTCAGATGGGTATTGTGTAAGGTGCGCGCTTTCTTCATAATACGGATGCACCAGTCGAAATCGGCAGAAAAACGATATTTCAAGTTGTAGGGCTCTACCAGCGTATGACGGGGAAAGAATGCCTGATGGCAGACTAACATACCCTGTTTGAAACTTTTCCAGGTGAGCGTTTCGGGGGCGGACAATCTGCGCATCCGCAGGAAATGCCTGTCCTGGTCTACGATAGCGGTTTCTCCGTAAAGCACATCGGGCAGTTCGCTGCCGTTGATGGTATGCACCATTTGTTGTAGTGTGTCGTCCTCGTGAAAACAGTCGCCCGCGTTCAGGAAACAGAGATAATCGCCGCTGGCAAGGGCGATGCCCTTATTCATAGCGTCATACAGTCCTTTGTCCGGTTCGCTGACAACGGTGTGTATGTGCGAGCGGTAGCGGTTGATAATAGAAATGGTTCCATCCTTGGAAGCTCCATCTACGATGATGTATTCTATGTGATGATAGGTCTGTGAAATGACACTCTGAATCGTGTCTTCCAATACCTTTTCAGCATTGTACGTCACCGTAATGATAGAGAACTTGGGAGTAGGATGGACGCTATGCATATTTCCCCGTTATTTTATTGTAGACATCTGTATATTTCTTTGCGATGATGCTCTCCGAATAATTGCCCAAGACTTTGCGGCAGGCTTGTGCGGAGAGTTCATCGTATTCCGGTTCCGTCAATATCCAATGTATGCCGTTGGCAAAATCTTCCGAAGATTTGTATTGTGCCACGTAACCGTTGTGCAGATGGTCGATCATTTCAGGGATACCTCCTACGTTAAAGCCGACACAGGGTACTCCGCAGGCCATTGCTTCCATAATCATGTTGGGAAGATTCTCTTCCAGAGACGGGATGGCGAAGAGGTCTACGGCATTGTAGATATTTACTATCTCATGCTCATTCTTGATGTAAGGGAGCGGGTAGACATGGAAAGGAAGCTGCTCCTGCAATTGCTGTGACTGGTTGCCGAATACGACTACCCCCAGTGACTCTTTCCATTCCGGATGCTTTTCTGCCAGCAGTTTGCAGGCTTCAATGAGATAGTCGACTCCTTTCCGTTTGTCGGTGATCTTTAACGAGCCGAACAAAACCAGTTTCTTACCTTCCGGCAACATGAACTTGGCACGTGCCTCTTTTTTGTTCATGGGTTTGAACAGGTTGGTATTAATAGCGTTCGGAATATTGGTGACGCTTTTCCCTTCAAACAATGCGCTGGTCTGTGCTTGTTCCTTCAGCCAGTGACTGCACGTGACGAAATGAATGGGAGCGTAGCTGTATAACTTTTGTTTCTTGCGGAAAGTGCGGTAGGATAAATCTTTCCGGCCACCGCCTTTGTAGATGTAAGGGCAGTCGTGACATTCCTGTTGATAGTTCTTACATTCCCGTGCATAGTGGCAGATGCCGGTACATGGCCACATATCGTGCATGGTCCATACCACAGGTTTGCCGGAAGTGAGTATTTTCCGTATATCTTTCAGCGAGAGCATTCCTTGGTTGACCCAATGCAGATGGATCACGTCGGCTTGGCGAAATTCCGGGAGTGAGGTGATGTCTGTACCTGTGTTGGCAATGTCAACGTCGAACAGATGGTATCGGCGGAAACGATTGGCACTCCAGATAACGATCCGTTCCCACATGAACTTCCACACTTGCAACCAGTTACTTTTTAAGCGGACCACACTGATTTGGTCGGTCTGCTTGTCACGCACCAGCATTTTGGCTTTGATGCCGTTGTTTTTCAGTGACTCCATCAACCGGCTTGCTGCAATGGCCGCTCCTCCTATTCGTTCAGATGTATTTATAATCAGGACTCTCATGGGCAAAAGTTTATGCAAATGTACGGTTTTTAGAGGAAATGTTTGATATTTCCAACAAGCTTTCTGCTATTTCGCGCGAAAAGATTTCGAGATTGAAGCGTTCTTCTGCCAGTTTGCGTGCATTTTCTCCCATGCGTCGTGCCTCTTCGGGATGGTCGGCGATGTAGCGGATAGCGTCTATCCAGCCTTGTACATCGTTATATTCTACGGTGATGCCGATTTCTTCCTTGTCGATGTCGATTTCGAAGTTGGGGTTGCGCGAGCAGATGACGGGGATGCCGAGGGCAAATGCTTCTACGAGAGTGGTCAGTCCTACGGTGTAGGGGAAGTCCAGACAGCAGATGACGATGCAACTTTTGCAGGCTACCAGTTTTCCCAGTTCGTAGGGAATCACTCCGTCGGTATAGTGAATATGAATGGAGTCGGGCACTGAATAGCGGTCGAGTATCTTTTTATAGTTGATGTTGCCGCATGAGACGGCAATGTACAGATCCAATTCCTCGTTGGTTGCGGAGAATGACTGGAGCAGGGTGTCCACGTCCCGGTTCTCTTTGCCGGTGGAGATAAATCCTTCGGGCTTTCGATCGGGCATTTCTGCCAACAAATGGTCGTAGAAAGGAAGGTCCGGGCCCCAATGTATCAGTTTCAGTTTGTGGGACGGAGCTTTCCGGGTTTTCTGCGAGTCCTGAATCAGCTTCCGGCTGAACAGGAACATTTGGTCGATGCCTTTGTAGAAAAGGCGGGAAATTTGTTCGCGCCACGGTTTGGGGTTGGTGACGACGGCCGTGTGATGCCAAATGACGATGGGTTTGCGGTACAGCCCCAGCGCACGGAGGAAGATGACGGGTTCTATTCCTCGGAAAGAGGTGGCATAGAGCACGTCGTATTTTTCCTTGCAGAAGAGAATCTCTTTGGTGGCGTAAAGCATGAGTTTTAGGCGACCGGAGAAATATTTGCATTGGTGCATCACGGAGCGTATTCCGTAATTTTCCAGCAGAGGAAGTCCGTATAAAATGTGTCCGGGGAATTTATATTCTTTCCATTCCTCGTAACTTTCCCGTGTGAGACGGGTATGGTAAAAATAAATAGTAAGCAACGTATTTAGTGGTGCTTGTTTCTTTTCAGCCATTTGTTTATTCGGTTTTTGAGAGCTTTCGTAATGATGGAGAAATTACCGTATTTCAGGTTGAGGAACAGTTCTTCGAACGAACGTCCTATCTTGATCCATGGATGATCCCAGCCCATGATGCGGTAAACCCTCTCTTTGTAGGCTACGTTTTCAATGACGTAGCGGGGATGCCGCAGCGGAAAGTCCACCTCGTAACGCTTCATGGTGAAGATGCGGCGATAGCCCTTGGGCAGGGTGTGGACCGAGCCTGCAAAATGGGTGGAATCTGCCGTTGCTCCCAAGTTGTTAATCATGTTGCGGGTAGGCACGATGCTTAGTCCGGAGTTGAACAGGATGGAAGCGTGGAAGATGGTTTCATAAAAGGCTTTCTGCTGTTCCCGGTGACGCTGGCACATATAGATAAAGTCGCTCCGGAATTTGCGTTCCTTGATGAGTTGCTCCAGTTGTTGCATATTGAAGGAGTCGTCCAGGAAACTGTAAAACTCGTCCCATTGGTCGATTACCCGTTTCCAGCTCGCCCATCCCCAGATGGAAAAGGTGGTGGTGAAGAAATAGTCGGATGGCATATCCTGGGTGATTTCTTCGGGGTTGAATCCGGCAATCATGCTGATGCGGGTGTCGTGTTCGTATTTATCCAGCATCTCCTTGCAGAATTGGAAAAAGGAAACGGAGGGCACATCGTCGTCTTCCAATACGATGCATTTGTCGACTTTGGAGAAGGCCCATTTCTGCGAAATGTATTCTGAAGGGTCACAGCCGAAATTCTTTTCCTGATAAAGGCGTTCTACTTCACATTCCCAGTCTATCTGTGATACGATTTCACGGCAGGCTTCTATTCCGGGCAAATCGCGCTCGTTTCGTGCTCCGTCCTGATAGAGGAAGAGCCGGGACGGACGTGCTTTCTTCACTTGCTCGAACACTTGCGACAGTTGTTGCGGGCGGTTGAAGAACAGGATAAGTACCGGGACGTCTACTAAAGCGGATTTCATATTCATAGTTCTTGTTTTGGGGTTGTACTGAATGACAGGGCGGCAGGATAGTGGTTGTTCACTTTCTCCTGTTCTTCCTTGGTAAATCGATGCAAGGTCGGGTAGTTGTATCGCAGGAACCCTTCCAGGTCATCGGGAGTGGTCACGGTGAGGGGACCGAATTTCACCGGTTGCAGGTGGCGGAGGCTTTCTACGGTCACGTGGTCGGCGGTTGCCATGACGTTGTTGTAGTAGCGGGTGTTTCGTGAGTTGAAACAGCTTTGCACGGATACTAGCATCCGGTAAATTGCTTTTTTAGAGAAAAGAGAGTCGACTATTCTGTTCAGGAGACAGGAGAAGGCTCCCCGGTTTGTAGGGTTCTCTATTTCACATTTGCCGAAGTGTTTCCACATCCATATTTCTTTTCCCATCAGGCAGCATTTGAGGAAGCCGAGTATGCCGGATTGCATTTGCCGCAACAGTTTGTTGTCGGGAATCCTGTCGAACGGGAAGATATCTACAAAGATGCCCGGATGCATCGGGACGTTCTTGAACATTTCTTCTACGAAAAGGGTGTTGTTTTTCTTAACCTTCGCGTAGTAATAGGGGGTGTGAGGGTCTGTCTCTATCCATGAAAGGAAGTAGGAAGGACCCAGTTCTCCGGGTGCTACTTTTAAGAATTTGTTGTAATTCTCCCGCGTCATGCCGATGTCTATATCATCATCCCAGGGGAGAATTCCCTGATCGTAGAGTGCGCCGATGGCTGTGCCGCCTATCACAAAATAGGGAATATCGTGCTTCTGACACACCCGGATGGTTTCTCCCAATATGTCGTAAAGTTCGGCATGTAATAAATCAAGCTCTTCGGCTGTATATTTCTTGTTCATCGGAAATGGTTAATGCACGTTGTCTTGCAAATGTAGTAATTATATTGCTAAGTTACTATAACTTTAAGTTTCCTTGCATAAATTTGGTGGCCACTCGCCCACGTCCCGGAATGGGGAGGACGGATGCTTGCGGAAAGTCCTTGAGCAGACAGTCTGCCGGATTGATCTCCGGATAGAACTTCTTCAACAGGAACAGGCTGGGACCGGTGGTGATACTTCCTATAAAGACGGAAGCATCCATCAATAGCTGTATCGAGCAGAGGAAACGTGCCATTTGTTTTTGTTTCAGCTCTTTGGCGGTCTGCGTGAAAGCGCTGTTGACGTATCCTTGCTCGTTGGGGCTGCAAAGGGTGTACCAGTGTATGTCCGGGGCAAGGGTTTGCACTTGCTCGAAGAGGCGGTAGTCGTCGGTCAATACAAAGACGTCGCGGATGGCTGTTTTTTCTTTGATGAGGCGTATGTAGTGTTCCGGTGGCAGCAGGTTGGTTTCGGTTATCTTGTCTCCTCCGCGTATCTGGCATCCTGCGTATTGAGGCGGAAGTTGCAGGGTGGCGGCAAATTGGCGACATTCCTGTGCGGTGGTGTCGTTGAGTTTCCAGGTGATTTCCGTCAGTTTTTGGAAGGTGTGGAGGTAGTCACCGTCTATTCCCAGTTCGAGGATATGGAAGCGCTGGTTGGGGTTGAACGTCACTTGGAAGTTGAGCAACACCGGTTTACCATACGTGAAGAAAGCAAGGGCTTTTCCGATGATGTTCTTGCAGGTTACTTTCAGTTTCCATTTCAGTAACTTCGTTTTAGATAATTTTTTGTCTTGCATCAATGCTTGCCATGAAGGCAGGCGATGGGTGTTGTAGGTGTGGTGAAACGGTTCGTGCACTTGCTCGCAGAAAGATGCGAAACAGTCTTCCCAGCCCTTTTCCCATCCGAAGTTGGCGTCGTCGGAGTAAAGCTTGAACTGTATTTTGTGTTGCAGGCAATAGAGCATTGCATGGAGCATATAGGTGTATTCGGTAAAGAATCCGGCGTCTATACCTATGTGATAGATCATCGTCTTTTTGAAAGAACTGTTCAGAAGGCGGTATTTAGTGGCAAGATCATTAGGGTTCATGTGGCTTCTTTTTGATGAAATACTGGATGCTTTCTTTAAAGGTGACCGAACGGCTGCCCCACATGGCGGCTACGTAGAGTGCTGCTGCGAGCACTATCTTGCTTGCCAGGCGGAGATAAATATTCTCGATGGAACGGGTGGAGTAATAGGTGATTACCATGACGGTGGTGGCAATGACAGCGTATGGAAGTATGTCTATCAGTGCATGGCGTAGCTTTAGTCCGATTTCTTGCCATACGAAGTAGTGCCACGTCAGTAGCCACAGTATATTGGTGGATACATAGACGGCGAGCATGGCATAGATTCCGTGTGAGTGGACTAACAGAACGCCTGACAATAGAATTATGCCGAGCGCTATGGTGTTCCACATATAGATGCGGGATTTCCCTTTGCTGATGATGAGTTGCTGATAGAGGTATGCGATGGGAGTGAAGGCTCCGCTGATACACAGAATCTGCATGATGGATATGCTGGAATACCACTTGTCGGTGATGGTGATGATAATCAGTTCTTCTGATACGATTCCCAGTCCGAGCATGGCGGGAAACGAGACGAAGGCGGTGAAACGCAGCATTTTGCGGAATACCCGTTTTTGCCGTTCAAGGTCGTCCGATACTTTGGTGAGTACCGGTTGCGCCACTCCGTTTATCATGCCGGATATAAAGAGCTGTCCCATGCCGCACCATTTGTTGGCCTGGTTGTAATATCCTACTTCCTTTTCGGTGTAGAACTTACCCAGTATCACAGAGAACAGGTTGTTGTTGATGTGATTGAATACATTGGTTACCAATAGCTTCCCGCTGAATCCGAACATTTCCTTAATCGGGGTGAAATTGAACTGCAAGCTCGGTCGCCAACGGGTGAAATGCCAGTAACAGGCTGTGTTGACGGCTACATAAACGATGCTTTGCGTGGCAATACCCCAATAAGAGAAACCGAAGTAGGCAAGAGTGACTCCGGTGATTCCGGATACGGTAAGTCCGATAACGGAGGACAGGGCCCGCTGTTTCACCATCAGGTTTCGCAGAAGATAGGCACTGTGGGATATTCCCAGGCTGGCTATGAAGAATCCGATGAAGGAATAACGTGCCAGCGGTGTCAGTTCGGGAGTATGGTAAAAATCGGCAATGAGCGGTGCGCACAGGAATAACAGCAGATACAAGGATAAGCTGATGGCTGCATTGAACCAGAAGACAGCATTGTAATCGTTATGTGTCACTTCCTTCTTGTTGACAAGGGCGGCTGTGAAACCGCTCTCCTGTATCGAACTGGCAATGAGGGAGAAGATAGCCAACATTCCCACCATTCCATAGTCTGCCGGAGTGAGCAACCGTGCGAGGAATATTCCGAAAAGCAGGTTTAACAACTGCTGTATGCCGTTGCTGAATCCTCCCCAAAATAGTCCTTTGGCTGTCTTTTCTTTTAGTGACTGATTCTCGCTCATGTTATTTGCAAAGAATACATGAAAAGGCTATGCGCAATGATAGCTTTTCATGTATTCCCTATTTAAGTTTTATTATTTTACTTCGCTACCCGGCTTCACCTCACGTCCCGGCATGATAACTGCCAGACTGCCGTCGTTGTTTTCGGCACTTAGAATCATGCCTTCGCTGACGATGCCTTTCAGTTTGCGTGGAGCAAGGTTGGCGATGAAGCAAACCTGTTTGCCTACCAGTTCTTCCGGTTGATAATGCTTGGCAATACCCGATACGATAGTACGTGTTTCCAGTCCGTCGTCGATTTTGAATTGAAGCAATTTATCCGCTTTCGGCACTTTCTGACATTCAAGAATGGTACCTACACGGATATCCAGTTTCGTGAAGTCGTCGAATTCGATGTTCGGGCGGATAGGATTAGCCTTGTAGTTGGCTTCTTCGTTTGCTTTCTTTGTATCGAGCAATTTTTGTACTTGTGCTTCGATAGTAGCGTCCTCAATCTTTTCGAACAATAATTCCGGTTTGTTCAATTGGTGACCTACAGGGAGAAGGTTGTCACGTCCCAGTTCAGACCATTCGAAAGTATCCATGTTCAGCATTTTGCGGAGTTTTTCCGAGCTGAACGGCAGGAACGGGTCGAAAGCGATGGCAAGGTTGGCAACCAGTTGCAGGGAGATGTTGAGGATGGTACCGACACGCTCCATATCTGTTTTTGCCAGTTTCCACGGTTCGGTGTCGGCCAGATATTTGTTGCCGATACGTGCCAGGTTCATGGCTTCTTTCTGTGCGTCGCGAAATTTGAATACGTCGAGCAGTTTTTCCACTTCTGCTTTTACGTCTGCAAATTCTTTCAGCGTTTCTTTGTCGTAGTCGGTCAATTCACCTTGTGCAGGCACGCGTCCGTCGAAGTATTTTTGAGTCAATACCATTGCACGGTTCACGAAGTTACCGTATACGGCTACCAGTTCATTGTTATTGCGTGCCTGGAAGTCTTTCCAGGTGAAGTCGTTGTCTTTCGTTTCCGGTGCGTTGGCGGTCAGTACGTAGCGGAGTACGTCCTGTTTGCCGGGGAAGTCCGCCAGGTATTCGTGCAACCATACAGCCCAGTTGCGGGAAGTGGAGATTTTGTCTCCTTCGAGATTGAGGAATTCGTTGCTCGGCACGTTGTCCGGCAGGATATAGCTGCCTTCTGCTTTCAGCATGGCGGGGAATACGATGCAGTGGAACACGATGTTGTCTTTCCCGATGAAATGGATCAGGCGGGTTTCAGGATCTTTCCACCATGTTTCCCAGCTGTCGGGGAGAAGTTCTTTGGTGTTGGATATGTAGCCGATAGGTGCGTCAAACCATACATAAAGCACTTTGCCTTCTGCTCCTTCTACGGGAACAGGGATACCCCAGTCGAGGTCACGGCTCACGGCACGTGGTTGCAGGCCCATGTCGAGCCAGCTTTTGCATTGGCCGTATACGTTGGGACGCCATTCTTTGTGATCTTCCAGAATCCATTTGCGCAGCCATCCTTCGTGCTTGTCGAGAGGAAGATACCAGTGTTTGGTTTCTTTCATTACCGGTTTGCTACCGCTGATGGCGCTTTTCGGGTTGATAAGATCTGTAGGAGAAAGTGAGGTTCCGCACTTTTCGCATTGGTCGCCGTAAGCGCCTTCCGAATGGCAGTGAGGACATTCTCCGGTGATATAACGGTCGGCAAGGAATGTTTTTGCTTCCTCGTCGTAATATTGTTCGGATGTTTTTTCGATGAATTCTCCTTTATTGTATAATGTTTTGAAGAAATCCGAAGCCAGTTGGTGATGCGTCGGTGAAGTGGTGCGACTATACACGTCGAATGAGATACCGAACTCTTTGAATGATTCCTTAATCAGCGAATGATAACGGTCTACTACATCCTGTGGAGTAATTCCTTCTTTCTTGGCACGGATGGTGATAGGCACTCCGTGTTCGTCCGAACCTCCGATGAATAATACATCTTCTTTTTTCAGACGCAGATAACGCACATAAATATCTGCCGGTACGTATACACCAGCCAAGTGACCGATATGGACAGGACCGTTCGCATACGGCAGTGCCGATGTGACGGTGGTTCTTTTGAATTTCTTTTCCATTATATAGTGTGATTTTTGTTGTTTTCAACTTTGTAATGTGCAAAGATAATGACTTTTCACCACAGATTACACGGATTAACACAGATTATTTCATTGAAAAGTGGTCACAGAATGAAACAGGAACGTTTCGTAATAAAAAACAGGTAAAAAGAAAGTGTTTTACCCTGATATAAGTTGGCTAGAAAATAGCCAATTTGTATCGGGGTATTTTTATATTTTCTATTATGTTCTATTTTTAAGATTGAAACAGATTAGGAGTATCTAAACTGTATTCTAATAAAAGAAGTGACGTATAAAATACTGTATGAATATGCGGAATAAGTCATCTTTCTTGAATACAAATGAGTGAATATTCATGATTGTTGATAGAATCATGAATCATTTCTTTTAAAGGAAGACTTCGTTCCTTTTAAAGAAACGGTTTATTGGTCAGTGAGAAGTGCTTCCTTGCTTTTAAACGAAAGGACAAAAGGGTATTTAGAATACTTGTTTTGTGCTGGTTGCTGTCGAATAGGTAACATGTGAGTTGTTTCTATTTGAACTTATATTTGCAATAATCTGCTCCTGAAATTAGGAATTTTGCCTTTTTGATGTTGAATCGAATGATTTAAAGTCTGTTTTGTGTGAATATGGATTATGCAACTTGCTTATCCTTCAAGTTTTCCAATATACTCCGGACTCATCTTGTATATTTTTGATTCTGTATGAGTTTTATGTTCATTTTTTCTGCATAAAGTAATATTCTGTTCTAATGATAAGAATTACATGGTAAGATTATAGCTTTGCATTTCAATAAGTCAGTATAATCTATATAATTTCTTGCTCATTTCCTCTTTTATCATCTATTTCCATCTATATTTCTCCCCTTTTTCTTTCTTTTTTCTCGTAAGAAAGAATATATTTGTACCTAAGTTAAACGAAAACCAAAGCATGATATGATAACAACCCAGTTGCTTCGTCCTGAAAGTATTGTCGTAGTAGGGGCATCGAATAATGTGCATAAGCCGGGTGGCGCAATATTAAAGAATTTGATAAACGGAGGTTATCAGGGAGAACTTCGGGCGGTGAATCCGAAGGAAAAGGAAGTGCAGGGAGTTCCCGCCTTTGCGGATGTGAATGATCTACCGGACACAGATCTGGCGGTGTTGGCTGTGCCTGCCTCGATGTGTCCTGATATGGTGGAAACATTGGCTAGCAAGAAACAAACCAGGGCATTTATCATACTCTCGGCTGGTTTTGGTGAAGAAACCCACGAAGGGGCGCTGTTGGAAGAACGTATTTTGGAAACAGTTAATAAATACGGCGCTTCACTGATTGGTCCTAATTGCATTGGATTGATGAATACATGGCATCATAGCGTGTTCAGCCAGCCCATTCCTAATTTAAACCCCAAAGGGGTGGACTTGATTTCCAGCTCCGGTGCTACGGCGGTATTTATTCTCGAAAGTGCCGTAACAAAAGGTTTGCAGTTCAATTCAGTCTGGTCGGTGGGAAATGCCAAGCAGATCGGCGTGGAAGATGTATTGCAATTTATGGATGAGAACTTCGATCCCGAAAAAGATTCTCATCTGAAACTACTCTATATTGAAAGTATTCAGAATCCGGACAGGTTGTTATTCCATGCTTCGTCTTTGATTAGAAAAGGGTGCAAGATTGCGGCAATCAAAGCCGGAAGTTCGGAGAGCGGAAGCCGGGCAGCATCTTCCCATACAGGAGCAATCGCCAGTTCCGACTCGGCAGTAGAGGCTTTGTTCCGTAAAGCAGGGATTGTGCGTTGCTTCTCTCGTGAAGAATTGACTACTGTAGGTTGTGTGTTTACTTTACCCGAATTGAAAGGAAAGAATTTTGCCATTATCACCCATGCCGGAGGACCGGGAGTGATGTTGACAGATGCGTTGAGTAAAGGTGGACTGAATGTACCTAAGCTGGAGGGAGAAGTAGCCGAGGAACTAAAAGCCCAACTATTCCCCGGTGCTGCCGTCGGAAATCCTATTGATATTCTGGCTACCGGAACACCGGAACATCTGCGCCTTTGCATTGACTACTGCGAGGAAAAGCTTGATAATATAGACGCCATGATGGCCATCTTCGGAACTCCGGGATTGGTTACTATGTTTGAAATGTATGATGTGCTTCACGAAAAGATGCAGACTTGCAAGAAACCGATTTTCCCCATTCTTCCTTCCATTAATACAGCCGGAGCGGAGGTTTCCGCCTTCCTGGCAAAAGGGCATGTGAACTTTGCAGACGAAGTGACCTTGGGTACTGCCCTTTCACGTATCGTCAATGCTCCTAAACCGGCAGTTCCTGAAATAGAACTGTTCGGAGTGGACGTTCCGAGGATTCGTCGTATTATTGATTCTATTCCGGAGGATGGTTATATCGCTCCCAATTATGTACAGGCATTGTTGCACGCTGCCGGTATTCCGTTGGTAGATGAATTTGTTTCCGACAATAAAGAGGAGATAGTAGCTTTTGCCCGTCGGTGCGGATTTCCGGTAGTTGCCAAGGTTGTTGGTCCTGTGCACAAATCAGATGTCGGTGGTGTCGTTCTGAACATTAAAAGTGAGCAACATCTGGCACTGGAATTTGATCGTATGATGCAGATACCTGATGCAAGAGCAATTATGGTACAGCCGATGCTGAAAGGTACGGAACTGTTTGTTGGCGCAAAATATGAAGAGAAGTTCGGTCACGTGGTACTTTGTGGTTTGGGAGGTATTTTTGTGGAGGTGCTGAAAGATGTATCTTCCGGTTTGGCTCCGCTTTCTTACGAAGAAGCTTATTCAATGATTCATTCTTTGCGTGCTTATAAAATCATTCAGGGAACACGTGGGCAAAAGGGAGTCAACGAAGATAAATTTGCTGAAATTATTGTCCGTTTGTCCACTTTACTACGTTTCGCTACAGAGATCAAAGAAATGGATATAAATCCGCTCTTAGCAACAGAAAAGGCCGTTGTAGCAGTTGACGCGCGTATCAGAATAGAAAAATAGGACTATTCTTTCATTCATTGAGACATATTTACTATCTTTCCGCTGTGATTTTGCCTACATTTGGTAACTCAAACGGAAAGATAGAAAACACGTATGTTTATGAAGAAAGTTCTAATACTTTTAATCTGTTTAATTGGCTATCAGATCGGCTGCCATGCACAAATGGCGGACGAACATTACTATTTCAAAAATCTTAGTGTACAGAACGGATTATCTCAAAACACGGTCAATGCGATTTTGCAGGATAAGCAGGGCTTTATGTGGTTCGGCACGAAAGATGGTTTGAATAGATATGACGGTTTGTCATTTCGCAAATTCAAACACGATGACCGCACACGGCGGAGCATTGGTAATAATTTTATCACAGCTCTTTATGAGGACTCAAAAGGAGATATCTGGGTAGGTACGGATGTAGGACTTTATATCTATAATCCGGAAAAAGATTCTTTCCGTCATTTTGCTGAATTGAGCGCAGAAAACACGAAAATAGAGCATACCGTAACTGCAATCTCCGGAGACAACAAAGGATGTGTCTGGGTAGCGGTAGAGTCGCAGGGACTATTTTGTTATGATCTGGAGGAAGGAACACTCCAGAACCACACATTGAAGAACTTTTCTTTTATCTCCACCAATGTCCAGTCTTTTGTTTTCGATAATAGCGGAACCCTTTGGATTGGTTGCTATGGTGATGGACTTTTCTATTCGAAAGACCGTTTGCAAACCCTTCATCCTTATGTATCACCTGTAGACGATCAAAAAACTTATGAGAATGATGTCGTGATAGGTCTGGTGAAAGGAGCATATAATTGTCTATATATAGGCTCTTTAAAAGGAGGAGTGAAAGAACTGAACCTGACCTCTAACAAACTGCATGATTTACTCTCTAAAGATGAAAGTGGAGAGGCTGTTTTTTGTCGTGAACTGCTGGTAGCTTCTGACAACGAATTGTGGATTGGCGCAGAATCAGGACTTTATATTTATAATCTCCGAATGGGTAAGTATGTTCATTTGCGCAGTTCGATCAACGACCCTTATTCTTTATCCGACAATGCTATTTATTCATTGTGTAAGGATCGCGAGGGTGGTATCTGGATTGGCTCTTATTTTGGCGGTGTGAATTACTATCCTCGTTTTTATACGTATTTCGAGAAATATTATCCCAAAGGGACTGATAATGGTTTGCGTGGGAAACGAGTACGTGAGTTCTGTCAGGATAATCAAGGTATTCTGTGGATTGGTACGGAGGACGGTGGTCTGAATCGTTTCAACCCCAAGACCAAAACATTCTCCTTCTTTACACCCAGTAGTGCTTTTACCAATGTGCATGGTTTATGTTTAATTGGAGATCATCTTTGGGTAGGAACCTTTTCAAAAGGAGTGAAAGTAGTAGATACGCGTACGGGAGCTATCGTGAAAACCTATCAGAAAACGGATTCTCCCCGTTCATTGATAGATAATAGTGTTTTCTCTATTTGCTGCACAACGACCGGTGATATTTACCTGGGAACTTTATTCGGCTTGCTCCGATATAATAAACAGTCTGATGATTTCGACCGGATACCGGAACTGAACGGTCGGTTTGTGTATGACATAAAGGAGGACTCCGGAGGAAATCTATGGTTGGCAACTTATGCTAATGGAGCCTATTGCTACAATGTGAGTGAAAAGAAATGGAAGAATTATTTGCACGATGAAAATAACCCGAAGAGTCTCCCGTATGATAAGGTATTAAGTATCTTTGAAGACTCTCACCGACAAATCTGGTTGACTACTCAAGGAGGAGGTTTTTGTCGTTTTCAGCCGGATACGGAGACATTTGCCAATTATAATTTGTCGGCCGGACTGCCGAACGATGTTGTATACCAGATTGTGGAGGACAAAGAAGGATTTTTGTGGTTGACAACTAATAACGGTTTGGTCTGCTTTCAACCTACTACCGGAATGATGAAGGTATATACCACCTCCAATGGTTTGTTGGGTGACCAGTTTAATTATCGTTCGAGTTTTGAGGCCGAGGATGGTACGATTTATTTGGGTAGTATCGATGGCTTTATAGCTTTTAATCCCAAGAACTTCTCGGAGAACAAGTTTCTCCCCTCTATTGTAATTACTGATTTCTTTCTGTTTGGAAAGGAAGTATATGTGGGTGAACCGGGCTCCCCGCTGGAAAAGAGTATAACTTTCTCTGACCAGCTTGTTCTACAGTCCAATCAGAATTCTTTCTCTTTCCGTGTGGCAGCGCTGGATTTTCAGGCTCCTAAGACAAGTCGGATTATGTATAAGTTGGAAGGTTTTGATACAGACTGGTTGACTGTGAGTGAAAGCCCTGTTGTTACTTATTCCAATCTTCGATATGGTGATTATACCTTTCAAGTGAAGGTTTCCAATAGTGATGGCGTATGGAGTGATGATGAACTGTCATTGGAAGTGCATATTCTCCCTCCTTTCTATCTGTCTATATGGGCGTATGTTGTGTATGCATTGTTGATTGTTGGTTGCTCTGTCTATACATTCCTTTATTTTAAACGGCGGAGTAATAGAAAGCATCGTCGGCAAATGGAGAAATTTGAACAGGAGAAAGAAAGGGAAGTATACCATGCAAAAATTGACTTTTTTACGAATGTAGCTCATGAAATACGCACTCCTTTGACTTTGATAAAAGGACCATTGGAAAATATTATTTTAAAGAAAGAAGTTGATCAGGAGACACGTGAAGATTTGGATATTATGAAACAGAATACGGAACGTTTGTTAAACCTGACGAATCAGCTATTGGATTTCCGGAAGACAGAAAGTCAGGAGTTTCGATTGAATTTTGTTGAATGCAATATCACAGAGGTACTAAAGGAAACCCACAGGCGTTTTACTTTCTTGGCTAAGCAGAAAGGTTTGAAATTCCTACTGAATGTGCCTGCACAGGATTTTTATGCACATATTAATAGAGAAGCGTTTACTAAGATTGTAAGTAATCTGCTTAATAATGCAGTAAAGTATGCGGAAACTTACGTGCATATCTTTTTGGAGATCGATGATAGTGAAGAGAAGAAGGAATTCCATCTTCGTACAATAAACGATGGGGTGATTATTCCAGATGAAATGAAGGAAGAGATATTTAAGCCATTTGTGCGCTTTAATGAAAAAGATGACGGCAGAGTTACTACTGGCACTGGTATTGGATTAGCTTTATCTCGCTCATTGGCAGAGTTGCACCAGGGAAGCTTGACCATGTTGGAAGGGGAAGAGGTGAATTGTTTTTATCTGACACTTCCGGTAGCCCAAAACACGACGATTAAATTAGCTTCTGAAGTAACTACCGGAATCGAATCTGGAATAGAGGTACATACAGAACAAGCTGAAGATAGGGAAGATAGGTCGACAGTGTTGATTGTAGAAGATAATCCTGATATGCTTGCTTTTGTGGCTCGGCAATTGGCGGATAGCTATGCTGTCTTGACTGCTACTAATGGTTCTGAGGCATTAGAGATATTAGATGGGCATTATGTAAGTCTGGTGATTAGTGATGTTGTTATGCCAGTTATGGATGGTTTTGAACTGTGTAAGAAGATAAAATCTGATTTGACTTATAGTCATATTCCAGTGATTTTATTGACAGCCAAAACGAATATTCAGTCAAAAATCGAAGGTATGGAGTTAGGTGCGGATGCCTATATTGAAAAACCTTTTTCTGTAGAATATTTACACGCTTGTGCTTCTAATTTAATTCAGAACCGGGAAAAACTGCGGCAGGCATTTACGCAATCTCCTTTTGTGGCAGCTGATACAATGGCATTAACTAAGGCTGATGAGGAGTTTATACAAAGATTGAATGAAGTGATTCAGATGAATCTCAGTAATCCGGATTTCTGTATGGAAAATATGGCGGATGGTATGAATATGAGCCGTTCTAACTTCTATCGTAAGATAAAAGGTGTTTTGGACTTAAGCCCGAATGAGTATCTTCGTTTGGAACGCTTGAAAAAAGCTGCCCAATTGCTAAAAGAAGGAGAAAATCGGATTAATGAAATTTGCTATACGGTAGGATTTAATTCTCCGTCCTATTTTTCTAAGTGCTTTCAAAAGCAGTTTGGAGTATCACCAAAAGATTTCGTTGGATAAATATCGGATATTATGGAACGAACTTCTATTAAATATTTTGTGAATAATAGTTTGGGATTAGATAGGAATATTTCCTCTGTGGGGTTTGAAGAGATTCCACCTAATACTTCTTATCCTACATATAATCATTCTGCCGGCTATTATTTTAATCCTGATAAAGGGCGTGTTTTGAAAGAATATCAGTTAATATATGTCACAGACGGGGAAGGAGTACTGGAAACGGGGAGTGGGGGGATATTTACGATTAAACGGGGGATGATATTTGTGCTGTTTCCAGGAGAATGGCACACGTATTATCCAAATTATCAAACGGGTTGGAGCCATTACTGGATTGGGTTTTGCGGTTCCGAAGTTGATAATTGGATGAGGAATGAGTACTGTTCGCGAAAAAGTCCTGTTTTTAGAGTAGGCATCAATGACGAGATTGTTTTTTTGTTTAGAAAAGCTATTAATATAGCCAATGAGGAGCTGAGTTTATATCAACAGGTGCTTGGTGGACTGGTAACTTATTTGGTAGCATTGATGTGTAGCATTGATAAGAATCGTCGGGTAGAAACCGATGATTTTTCTTCTAAAATAGATTATGCTTGTGTACTTATGCGGGAATTAATAGACCAATCTATTTCTATGCAAGAGATAGCAGAAAAAGCGGGAATGGGATATTCTCTTTTCCGTAAATTGTTTAAAGAGCGAATGCATTGTGCTCCGGTGCAGTATCTCCAGAATCTTAGAATACAAAAAGCTATTGAATTATTAACCACTACAACTATTCCTATAAAGGAAATAGCTTATCTGCTGAACTTTGAATCGCCTGCTTATTTCTCTGCCCGCTTTAGAAAACAGACGGGGAGATCTCCTGTTGAATATCGGGACGAATTTTGTAGCAAATAGTTATATTGTTCTGGCAATAATTGAAAGTTCTTTTGTAGAATAGTTCCTAAATTTGTATCATAACTAAAAAACAGAATTTACGATGCAGAATAAAGTGAGAATAGGGCTTTTGGGAGTTGGGTTGGATACATATTGGGGACAGTTTGAGGGACTTCTTCCCCGCTTATTGGCTTATCAGGAGGAAATATGTGCGGGTATTGAGCAGATGGATGTAGAAGTCGTTAACGTAGGAATGGTGGACTCCCCACAAAAAGCAGGGGAAAGTGCATTATTGCTCAAACAGGCAGATGTCGAATTTGTATTCTTGTTTATTTCTACTTATGCTCTTTCGTCTACAGTTTTGCCTGTTGCACAGCAAGTTGGGAAGCCTGTAATCATGTTGAATATGCAGCCTGTTCCTGCTATTGATTATCAGAAAGTCAATTCAATGGGCGATCGGGGAAAGATGACCGGAGAATGGTTAGCTCATTGCCAGGCTTGTTCTGTTCCGGAGTTTGCAAGTGTATTTAACCGATCAGGCATTAGATATGATATCATAACAGGGTATTTGTCTGATCAATTGGCATGGAAAGAGATTGCTTCCTGGGTAGATGCTGCACGTGCGGTAGATGGAATACGTAAGAATCGCCTGGGGATTTTAGGACATTATTATTGTGGAATGCTGGACGTTTATACCGATGTAATGCAACAAAGCGCAATATTCGGAACGCATGTGGAATTGTTGGAAATGTGCGAATTAAAAGCTTATAGGGATGAAGTGACGGATGTTGATTTGAAACGTAAGTTGAATGAGTTTTATGATAAATTTGATGTAGAAACGTCGTGTGAGTCGGACGAACTAGTAAGGGCGGCACGTACTTCTGTAGCTTTGGATAAGCTGGTGGAAGCTCATCGATTGGGAGCGATGGCTTATTATTATGAGGGTTTCAATGGAAATGATTATGAGAATATTGTCACTTCGGTTATTGCGGGTAATACTCTACTGACAGGGTATGGAATACCTGTTGCAGGAGAATGTGAAGTAAAGAACGCACAAGCGATGAAAATAATGTCATTATTGAAAGCAGGAGGCTCTTTCTCCGAATTTTATGCAATGGATTTTAATGATGATGTAGTAATGCTGGGACATGACGGACCGGCACACTTTGCCATTGCCGAAGAAAAAGTAAAACTAGTGCCACTTCCGTTGTATCATGGTAAGCCGGGAAAAGGATTGTCTATTCAGATGACTGTAAAGCCGGGAAATGTTACGTTGTTGTCCGTTTGTGAAGGAAAAGACGGAGTTTTCTTATTAGCGGCAGAAGGAGAAGCTGTACAAGGAGAAACATTACATATCGGTAATACTAACAGCCGTTATCGTTTTCCATGCGGAGCTCGTCGTTTTATGGATATGTGGAGCAAGGCGGGACCATCACATCATTGTGCGATTGGGGTAGGACATAAAGTCTCAGAACTAAAAAAACTTGCGTTTCTCCTGAATATTCCTATTGTTATAATTGAGTAAAATAATTCCCTTTTAATAACTGTAAAATCATCTTATAATTATGGATAGAAGGACGTTTTTAAAATCTGCAGGAGCTAAGGGGGCGGCTGTAATGGCTACTTCTGTTGTGGGTACGGAAATGTTGCATGCAACAGAAGTCTTAGAGGAAAGAACTATTTCAACACCTAAACAAAAAACGACAGTGACTCGGCTGCCAGAAGACCTGAGTACGTTGGTAGGCGATGTGACTTTATTGGATAAACCTCAAAATCTGACAGTAGCTTGCTATACATTCCCTAATTATCATGCTTCTGCCATACATGATAAAATTTATGGACCGGGATGGACAGAATATAATCTTGTAAGGAGTGCTCGCCCATGGTATCCAGGGCATGCTCAGCCTAGGGGACCATTGTTGGGTGAACTCGATGAAAGTAAACCGGGGACATGGGAAAAATATAATGATTTATGTAAGCAGAGTGGGATTGATGTTCTTATCTGGGACTGGTATTGGTACGATAATGAACCTTGTCTGCATGAAGCATTAGAGAATGGATTTTTACGTGCTTCTAACAGGAATGACGTGAAATTTGCATGTATGTGGACCAATCATCCTTGGTATGTGCTATACCCTACCTCAATGACGAATGGGCATAATGCTTATCCTCCCAGTTTTGCACCTGCGGATAGTTCTCTGAAAGAGTGTTGGCAGAGCTTATCATATATTATATCCAGGTATTGTCATTTGGAAAATTATTGGAGAATAGATGGAAAACCCGTGATTTGTATTTGGGATCCTAATCGTTTGGAAAAGAATATAGGAGTGTCTCAGACTAAACAATTATTTGCGGAATTAACAGAGTTTGCCAGGAAACTGGGACATAAAGGCTTGCATTTTCATTCTTCAGGATTTTATTCTCCTAATTCTAAAGACGTGGGTTATAGTACGGCAGGCTCTTATAATCCTTTTACATGGGTTGCTGATAATTATCAGCCTAAAGACGTAGAATTGCCGGACTATGGAATAGCGGCTGCGGATGTAGCTTTTAAGTTGTGGCCGAAACATCATCATGATTTTGAGATTCCTTACTTGCCTTCTCTTTCTCCGGGGTGGGATTCCACTCCTCGATATATCCCGCCATTAGCACGGCCTGATAAACCTAATCGGGATAAATGGCCTGCTTGTGTAATTCTGGAAGGTGAGAATCCGGCATCTTTTAAAGCATTGGTACAATCGGCCTTTGCCTATTTAAACAAACATAAAGATGTACCACCAATTTTGACTATTGCCTGTTTTAACGAATGGACTGAAGGACATTACTTGTTACCGGACAATCGTTTCGGATACGGAATGCTTGATGCTCTGGCAGAAGCTTTGGGTAAGAAGAATAGTCACTCAACACATGGTATATGACCTATGTGAATAGCTATATATATTCTAGAGGAATGTGTATGGGACGTTTGTTTTATTAATTGGGATATTTATTTTATCTTGGAATGCTCGAATTCCCTACATTTGTAACATGGAACAAACTCCCAATAATACTAATAACATGAAAACATTTATAAACTCAGATAGATTTGAAAAAATGAAGAAAGCAACCTTATTTTTATCGTTGTTCTGTTTTGTAACTACTGGTTATTCACAGGTAACTCTGTCAGATAAACAGCAGGACAAAAAAAGTTTTCCAATCGTTACTTCTGCTGCTAAAGCAGTGGTTTGTTATGATAAAGCAGATGCGGAAGTGGTCAGAAGAACGGCAGGGCTGTTGGTGGAAGATGTAAATCGAGTCACTAATAAAAAATTGAAATTGGTATCTGATTTGCCGTCTAAACAAGAGTATATTATTCTGGCCGGAACTTTGGGAAAGAATAAAGCAATAGATAGGTTAGTGGCGAATAAGAAGATTGACGTTAGTAGAATTCGTGATGGCTGGGAACAATATGCGATTGATTTAATTGATAATCCTTTCCCGGGAATAAAAAAAGCATTGGTAGTAGCCGGTTCCGACCGCCGTGGAACAGCTTATGGATTGTTCTCTATCTCTGAAACCATAGGGGTATCTCCCTGGTATTGGTGGGCGGATGCTCCGGTAGTCAAAAAGAAATCTTTATGCTTGAATGTAAATACCTTCTCGTCTAAGGCTCCTTCTGTCAGATATAGGGGAATTTTTATTAATGATGAGGATTGGGGCTTAAAACCATGGGCTTCTAAAAATTTTGAACCGGAGGTCGGAGATATAGGACCAAAAACCTATGCGAAGATTTGTGAGTTGTTGCTTCGCTTGAAAGCTAATTATTTGTGTCCGGCCATGCATTCTTGCACGAAGGCATTCAATCATTATCCGGATAATAAATTAGTGGCGGATAGTTTTGCGATTGTCATGGGGTCAGTACATTGTGAACCATTATTGTTTAATAATGCTTCGGAATGGGATCGGAAAGCAATGGGAGAATGGAACTATGTGACTAACCGGGACGGTATTAATAAGGTTTTGCGTAAGCGGGTGAATGAGAATGGTAAATTTGAGAATGTGTACACACTAGCTATGCGTGGAATTCACGATGCTGTGATGGCTGGTAATTTGACATTGGAAGAACAGGCACGTGTACTGGAAAAAGCTTTTGATGATCAACGCGAGATTTTGTCTAGCGAAATGAATAAACCGGCTGACCAAATTCCGCAGGCATTTACTCCCTATAAAGAAGTATTGGAAACGTATGATCATGGAATGAATGTGCCTGATGATGTTACTCTGGTATGGTCAGAAGATGACTTTGGATATATGAAGCGTCTTAGTAATTCAAAAGAACGGAAACGCTCAGGGCGTTCGGGGGTTTATTATCACGTTTCTTATTGGGGGCCTCCAAAACATTATCTTTGGATAGCTTCTACGCCTCCCACACTGATGTATGAGGAGTTGGAAAAGGCTTATCGTTCTACTGCCGACAGACTTTGGGTTGTGAACGTGGGCGATATTAAGCCGGCAGAATATCATATAAATTTGTTCATGGATATGGCTTATGATATTGAAAGCTTTAATTATGATAATATTAATGCACATAGTGTCGATTTTCTTTGCCGTATATTCGGTGAAAAATATAGGGAAGATCTGACTGATATCCAGCAAACTTATTTTCAATTGGCTTTTGCTCGGAAACCTGAATATATGGAGCGGAGTACGGATACGGAGTTCTCTATTCAGAATTACAAGGAGGTTGACAGAAGATTAGCCGCTTATGAACGTATTGCTGCAAAAGCGGAGAGAATATTAAAAGAACTGGATAAAGAGGCAGTACCGGCATTTTTTCAATTGGTATATTATAATGTTAAAGGAGCGGCCTTAGTGAATCAGATGACATTAGGCGGGCAGAAGAATCGTCTCTATGCTGCTCAACAAAGAGCGACTGCTAATTTGATGAGAGATAAAGTTAAAGTGTATGGGGATAGCTTGGTTTTAGTAACAGAACAATACAATTCATTATTAAATGGTAAATGGAAAGGTATGATGTCTTTGATTCACGGTGGAGCTCGTTCTTTCGGGCGTGCAAAAGTTGATTCAGTGACATTAGAGTCTGTCCCTACATTAGGCGTATCTTGTGAGGGGGAGGATAATAAGAAAGGTGTAATGAGCTTTCATACAATACCCTGTTTCAATAAATACCTTCCGGATACTCATTATATTGATGTCTTTAATAAAGGGGTGGGAAGTTTGAAATGGAAAGCGACTCCTTCTGAGCCTTGGATTCTGATTGATAAAAAAGCCGGGAAAACACTTTATGAGGATCGAATTACGGTTTCTGTAGACTGGAGTAAAGCTCCTATTGGTGGAGACGGTTCCGGGTTTATAGATATTTATACAGATAATAATGAAAAGAAAACTGTATATGTGTCTGTGTTCAATCCTGCTGGCCCTTCAGTTGAAGAATTGAAAGGATTATATGTCGAGAGTAACGGTTATGTATCCATTGATGCTGCAAAATTTCATAGAAAGCAGGAAATTGGTGAGATTAAGTTCGATATAGTAGATGGGCTTGGATTTGACAATAAGGTTGTTCGTTTAGGAGACCCTTTTGCGAAAACACCTTATTATGACGGGCTACTGCTCACGTCCAATTATGTTGCTCCAGTGCGTGGCAACAAGTTTCCGGTACTGGAATATGACTTCTATTCTTTCCAGACTGGTCCTGTAGATGTATATACTTATATGTTACCCATTTTCCCATTGGATAATGAACATGGTTCACGTTATGGTGTAATGGTGGATAATAGTCCTGTATACTTGCCGGAGGCAGGTGCACCTTATTATAGTACTCTATGGATTCAAAGTGTGCTGAGAAACTGTAGAATCAATAAGACTACTCATTTTATTGATAAACCGGGTAAACATACGGTGAAGATTTATTGTGGCCATCCCGGAATGATGTTACAAAAAATTGTAGTTGATTTCGGAGGGCTGAAGAAATCGTATATGGGACCTGAATCGACCAGAATAAACTAAAAGAAATATGACAAAATTAAGATTGATATTATGGGGGTTGGCTGTAATAGTTTGTATGCCTGTTACCTTTGGTCAAGTAGTCTTGACTAAAGGTAACAGCAAAGCCAACGAATTTGGTATGATAAATCGGAAGAGTAATGCTCATCTTTATTTTGATGAACAAGACTTTGAAGTGGTAAAAAAGGCAGCTAATTTGTTTTCAGATGATGTGCAATTAGTGACTGGGAAGAAAATGCAAGTAGAAGCTACAAAAAATAAGTTAGCTTCGAATAGCATAATTGTGGGAACACTTGGACATAATAAGCTAATAGACAAATTAGTTGCTAAAAATAAATTAGACGTCAGGGCATTGGAAAATCGATGGGAGAGTTATTTGATAGAAGTCGTTCGTAATCCTTTCCCTGGAGTTAATAAGGCTTTAGTTATTGTTGGTAGTGATCGTCGAGGTACTGCTTATGGATTGTTTTCTATATCTGAGACAATAGGTGTTTCTCCTTGGTATTGGTGGGCGGACGCTCCTGTAGCCAAACATACTGAACTAAATCTTAAAGTAGATAAAATAATCTCTAAAGAACCTACAGTGAAATATCGTGGTATTTTTATTAATGATGAAGACTGGGGATTACTGCGTTGGGCAAAGAATACATTTGAAAAAGAACGTGGAAATATTGGTCCTAAAACGTATGCCAAGGTTTGTGAACTTCTTTTGCGTTTGAAGGCGAATTATTTGTGCCCGGCAATGCACGAGGCTTCTACTGCATTTAATAAAATACCAGAAAATAAATTGGTTGCCGACAGTTTTGCTATTGTTATGGGGTCTGTACACTGTGAACCATTATTGTTTAATAATGCTAGTGAATGGGATAAGAAAACAATGGGAGAGTGGGATTATGTTAATAACAAAGGAACACTTAACAGGGTGTTAAAACAGCGTGTCACAGAAAACTCTCCTTATGAGAATGTCTATACCCTTGCTTTACGTGGACTTCATGACAAAGCGATGGGGGGAAGTAATGATATGAAGGAGCGTGTGAAGATGTTGGGTGAGGCTTTAAAAGATCAGCGTCAGCTTTTGGCAGATGTTATTAAAAAGCCTGCTAATGAAATTCCGCAAGCTTTCACTCCTTACAAAGAGGTGTTGGATGTATATAGTGCCGGTTTGGATTTGCCGGAGGATGTAACTATCATCTGGCCGGATGATAATTATGGATATATGAAGCGTTTAAGTTGTCCTCGCGAGCAAAAGCGTTCAGGGCGTGCAGGAGTTTATTATCACGTTTCTTATTTGGGTAAGCCTCACGATTATCTATGGATGAGTACTACTCCGCCTGCATTGATGTATGAAGAACTTCGCAAGGCTTATGATGCAACAGCCGACCGAATCTGGCTGTTGAATGTCGGGGATATAAAATCATGCGAATTTTCTATGAATCTGTTTTTGGCAATGGCCTATGATATTGATTCATTTAATTATGATAATATTTCTCTTTATCAGGCTCGCTGGTTATCCAATATGTTTGGTAATAAATATTATGATGATTTTGTAGATATAACAAATACGTTTTATCACCAAGCATTTTCTCGTAAGCCCGAGTTTATGGGATGGGGATATCAATGGTCAACTAATAGGCATGGAAAAGAACGTAATACTGATACGGATTTCTCATTTGCCAATTATCAGGAAGCAGATTCACGATTAGCTGCTTATGACCGTATTGGGGCAAAGGTTGAGCGTATTTTGAGTGAATTGCCGGAAGAACAGAAAGCTGGTTTTTATCAATTACTTTATTATCCGGTGAAAGGTTGTGAACTGATGAATAAAATGGTCTTGAATGGGCAGAAGAATAGATGGTATGCTTTACAACAAAGAGCAGCGGCAAATGAATTAAAAAATCAGGTAAAGGTTTATTATGATAGTCTACAAACGATTACTCAAGGGTATAATTCTTTGTTGAATGGAAAATGGAATCATATAATGACAACACGTCAAGGATTTGCTGCTTCCTATTTTGAATTGCCTAAGTTGGAGACGGTAACATTATCCGATACCCCTTCTTTAGGAGTGTGGATAGAAGGGGAAGATGTGTTGAAAGGACAAAGTAGTTTTCATATGCTGCCTGCGTTTAATACCTATTTACGTCAATCGTATTTCTTTGACGTCTTTAACAAAGGTAAGGGCTCATTAAACTGGAATATTAAAACTTCAGAAAATTGGATACAGGTAAATAAAGAAAAAGGAAGCACAGCTTCTGAAGACCGGATATGGGTCTCTGTAGATTGGGCAAAGGTGCCGTCAGGAGAACGTATCTCGGGTATGATTGAGGTCACTGCTGATGGTGTGGGAAAAGAAAATATATACGTTTCTGTTTTTAATCCTGCTTCTCCTTCATTGACAGAAATGGATACTTTGTTTGTCGAACATAATGGATATGTTTCAATAAATGCGGCAGATTATCATAGAAAGGTTGAGAATGACGCTATTAAGATTATGACAATTCCTAATCTAGGCTTTGAAAATGCTTCTGTTCAATTAGGTAATCCTATTGCGCCTATGCAAAGAACAGGAAGTAGTATTGTACCGAGAGTTGAATATGATTTCTATACTTTCGGGCAAGGATCAGTGGATGTCTATACTTATGTGTTGCCAACCTTTACATTGAGTGCTGATAAGGATTATGCAGGTCATGAAGCTACTAATATTGAAACACGATATGGCGTATGTATTGATGACGGTCCGGTAATGAACCCCTCGACTTCTTCTTTCGAGTATGCGCAAATTTGGTATGAGAGTGCCTTGAAAAATTGTCGTATTAATAAAACAACATTGCATATCAATAAACCGGGAAAACATACAGTAAAAGTTTTGTGTGGTGACGCCGGTACTGTGTTGCAGAAAGTTGTATTGGATTTTGGAGGAATGAAACGTTCATATTTAGGGCCAAAGCCGACAAAAGCGAAATAAGAGGCTCAGATTATATAAAATTAATAATGACTTACAAGAAAGCTACGTATAGTAGTTGTACGTAGCTTTCTTTATATCTTATAGATGCTTTTTGAGACGCATTTTCTATTTATTGGGATGTTTATTCCATTCTCCAATAATCAAATAGCGTACTTTTGTATCAGTGAAATAACCCGATTATTAATTATAAATAGTTAACTTGTATTATGAAGATCAACACAGTCTTGTTCGTGCTATGTGCACTACTGTTCATAAGTTGTAATGATGATGAGCAGATGCAGTATGCAAAGATCTATTTTCCACTAGCCGCGTGGACAGAAAAAAACGATTTTTTTGTTGCTGATTTTAATTATGAGAAAGATACGACCTTCATTGTTGGCGCGTATTGTGGAGGGAGTATCCCTGTTCCCCAAGAAGTGAAAGTCTCTATTGGCTTGGCAACTGATTCATTAAGGAGACTCCAAGCAAAAGACCCTTCTTATGCTGATTATGAAGCACTTCCAGAAGGTAGTTATGAAATTACTCCGGCAGATATGGTTGCGGTGATTAAAAAGAATACAAGCAGGGGTGATTTGCAAGTTGTTTTTCATACTACTAATTTGGATCCGGCAAAGCAATATGTACTGCCTTTATGTCTGAAATCGACCTCTCATTATGAGTTGGCTCCACAGCATAGCTATCTTTTTTTGGGAATCAAGAAACAATAATTTAGCCTTATAGATGATGAAAAACTGTATTAAGTTTCACTTATTATCAAAACAAACTGTTTTTTTTAAATTACTTTGTTTTGTTGTTTTTTGTAATTGTAGCTTTTATGCCTCAGATGTGTTTGCACAGAAAAAGAAGCAGATAGTAGTAAGAGGTAAAGTCGTTGATCCTAAGGGAGAAGCGTTACAAGATGTGCTAGTAGATGTGAAAGAAACCTTAGGGTTTGTTCTCACAGATAAAGAAGGACGATTTACGATTGCCGTACCTGATGAAGAATCAAGCCTCATATTTACATTAGATGAGTATGAAAAGGCTACTGTTCAAGTCGGAAAAAAAAGAGACTTGAGTTTGACACTTTTTAAAGCGGTAGAAAAGTATGAAGATAGGACCATAAACTTAATGTATGGTACACAGAAAGAGTCTCGATTAGTAACGGCTGTAGAAACGGTGCGTGGGGAACAAATAGAAAATGTTCCGGTTATGTTTCAAAATGCAGCTATCGCTGGTTTAATGATGGGTGTTCAAAGTATTCAGACTACAGGTTTGCCGGGAGCGGATAATGCTAGTTTGTATGTGCGTGGACAACGTTCTTGGCGTAGTAGTTCTCCAGTTGCATATGTAGACGGACATTTGCGCTCTTTCTCTCTGCTCGATCCGCATGAGATAGAATCCATTTCGGTATATAAGGATGCAGGTTCTCTTTCTATTTTGGGACTTAGAGGAGCCAACGGAGCATTTATGGCAACCACTCGCCGAGGTAAAGAAGGAAAGCCTGTGATACGCTTTAATGCTCAATTAAGTCTCTCTAAGCCAACACAAAGACCTGAGTATTTGGATGCGTATCATTATGCAAAGTTGTATAATGAGGCTTTCTTGAATGATAATCCCGGAGAAGAACCTGTATATAAACAGGGAGATCTTGATTTATATTTAAGTGGTGAATCTCCTTATACGCATCCAAATGTAAACTGGATAGATGAAATATTAAAAAAGCAGACAATTGCGCAACGATATAACTTAAGTATTCAGGGCGGAAGTTCTAAAGCAAAATATTTTGTTAATTTCTCTTATCAGAATAATGATGGATTATATAAAACAGCCGGATTGAATTCCTATAACACAAATGCTAACTTTCAAATGTATTCCATTCGTTCTAATGTTGACGTATCGTTAACTAAGGATTTATTATTGTCTGTAGATTTATTTGGGCGACAACAACTGAGAAATAATCCGGGGAGTTCCATGAGTGCGGAAGGATTATTCAAAACGTTATATTCGCTTCCTGCCAATATTTTTCCATTAAATTATGGACCGGATAAGGTTGCGGGGACAAATGCATATCGTAAGAACCCTTATGGTATTCTGAATCATAGTGGATATTCTAAGTACATACATAGTACGATGGAAGCTTCGATGAAAGCAAACCAAAAACTGGATTTTATCACAAAAGGGTTGAGTATATATGCCTCATTAGCGTTTGATGCCCGTTTTGATAATACAATTGACCGTAGTAAATCTTATATGGTATATGAATACACTGGTAAAAATACTACAACTGGAGAAGATCTGTTCACAACATGGGGTGAACCAGGAAAACAGGTGAATAAAAATTCTTTTGGTGATAGTAAGGTTCGTATTTTCGATGTGGAAGCAGGGGTAGATTATACTCGTGTATTTGGAGAGAAACATGACGTTGCAGCTGTGTTAACCTTTAATCGTAATCAGCAGACTACGGATACGCAGCAGATGGCTAATTATCACCAAGGTCTTTTTGGGCGTGCTTCGTATGCTTTTGATTCTCGCTATTTGGCTGAGTTCTCTTTCGGATATCAGGGAACGGAACAGCTGCCACCAGAAAAACGTTATGGATTTTTTCCGGCTGTATCACTGGGGTGGGTTCTATCAAATGAGCCTTTTATAAAGAACACTATTGGGAATAGTTTGTTGAGCTTCGTGAAATTTTATGGTTCCTATGGGCTAACTGGAACGGATGATGGTCTTCCTTATTTCTATTATTTGCCAACATTGAAAAAAACGGGTTCAGATCGTTATCATTTTGGAATGAGTGGATCGAATGTTGGTGGCTGGGGAGAAGGCAGTGTCTTTAATCCTAACGTAACTTGGGAAGAATCGTTAAAATTGAATCTAGGGACTGATATTCGTTTATGGAAGGAACGTATTAGCTTAGGATTTAATTACTTTAAAGAGAAAACTTCACAGATATTAACGACACGATATACGGTGTCTACTCTTTCCGGGTATGGTTTTGGAGGACCGCTTGAAAATATTGGAAAGTCTGAAAATAAAGGTTACGAGGCACGTATCGCTTTTGCTGATAAACAGGGGGATTTTTATTGGACAATAGGTGGTAATGTTAGTTTTATAGATAATACTATTATATTTAACGATGAACAGCCGTACCCGTATGACTATCAAAAAAGAGTAGGGAACTCGATTAATGATTTATATGGATATGTATCTGACGGACTCTATATTGATGAACAAGATCGATTGAATAGCCCGAAAACAGACTCTGGAGCTGCTTATGCTGGTGATATTAAATACCGTGATTTGAATGGAGATGGTGTTATTACTGAACAAGATCAACGTAAAATAGGTGACTCAAACTTGGCAGAATGGAGTTATGGTTTCTTTGTCGGGGCTGCTTATAAGGGTTTAGATGTGAAAGCTCTTTTTACAGGAGTTGCAGATAGGGATTATACATATGCTGATCTTAATATTATGGCCTTTAAAAATGAAGCGGGCAATGGAAATGAATGGGGTGGAGGTAGTGTGCAAAAATATCATTGGGACAATCGTTATAATCCGCAAGATCCTTCCACTTGGCATACAGCTAGATATCCTCGTCTATCGTTGTTAGGTGGTACGCACAATCGTTTGGATTCGGATTTTTGGCAAGATAATGGAGATTTCTTGCGTTTAAAAACCTTGGAGATAGGTTATACGCTTCCTCAACGCTGGACTCGGAAAATTAAAATATCAAAAGCCCGTGTTTTTTATACCGGATATAATCTTTTTACTTGGCATAATATGCGTATCGTTGATCCTGAGAGTCAACCTGGAGTATGTAACTATCCAGTGCAAAAAGTATCAAGCTTTGGTTTAAGTCTTCAATTTTAATGGATATGGATATGAAAAGACAGATAATGGTATTATTTATGGGGTTGGCATTATTTTCTTCTTGTTATGATGCAATGAATGAAGTTCCTTTGGAAAGAATGCCGCCTGAGATAGCCTTTAAAGATAGTTTGAAGGTCGAGATGTTTGTGAATGAGTTATATGTTGGCTTGAATACGGGAATAGGAGGATATAATAGTTTTGGTGGTGGCTCTGCTAATCAAAACAGTTTCTTTGATTGTGTGACGGATTTGGGGGTACTTTCGCCAAGGGGAACGAATACTGCTGTTAATTCGTTTACACGTGCTACATTCCATTCAGGGTCAGGAGGAAATACAGATAGTCGCTGGGCGCAGGTTTATCAGTATATACGTAAAACAAATCTTGTATTGGAATATATTCATTATTGTGATAATCTGTCTGAATCTAAAATGGCGCAATATATTGGTGAGGCGAAGTTACATAAAGCATTGTTGCATTATGAGATGTTGAAGCGATATGGAGGCATTACTATTATGGATGATCTTTTTGAAGGAGGAAATATAGAGTTGCCTCGTAATACATTCGAGGAATGTGTAGAGTATATTGTTCATTTGTGTGAAGAAGCAGCGGGTGGACTTCCTTTACGTTACCCAGATAATGATTATGGACGTTTGACAAAAGGAGCGGCTTTAGGTTTAAAAGCGAAGGTTTTACTTTATGCGGCTAGTCCCTTGTTTAACGAAAATCCGATAGCAGGAACGAATGAGATACAACGCTATGCATCGGCTGATAATACTCGTTGGGATCGTGCAGCAAAGGCAGCACTTGATGTAATAAATCTGAAGATGCCGGACGGTAGTCCGGTTTACGAACTTTTTCCTTCTTATGAACGTCTTTTCTTTACTCGTGAGGAGAACCGTGAATTTATGATTATGAGAATGCAAGGAATGACAAATAATGTTGAAGTACGTAATGGACCGGCTGGCTATCCTGGAGCGACTGGAAATACAAGTCTGACGCAAGAGTTTATTGATATGTTTGAATTGACGAGTGGTAAACTTCCTAAAGATGATACAAATTACGATCCGCAAAAACCATGGGAAAATCGATGTAAACGATTCTATGCTTCTGTTCTTTATAATGGAGCTTTTTGGTGGGATAGAGAAGTTGAAACTTTTGTAGGCGGAAAAGATTATACAGCGTTAAGCTCTACAGCGAAAGGCTGTGTAACTGGTTATACGTTACGTAAGCACTTAGACCCGGAAGTTCGCATCTCTGGTGTGCAGAAGAAGACGTATCATGATTTTCCTTTATTGCGTTTTGCGGAGATATTATTGACTTATGCGGAGGCGGCGAATGAATATAATGGAATGTCTGATGATGATTTAGTCGATGATGATATGGTTTATTCTTGTGTCAATAGACTACGTGAACGGGCTGGCTTACCTATGATAGAAGATAAAACTAAAGGAGAGATGCGTGAAATCATTCATCGGGAACGTACTGTTGAACTTGCTTTTGAATGTGTACGTTATTTTGATTTGCGGCGATGGAGAGAAGCAGAAAGAGTTTTGAATCGTCCTGTGCATGGTGTACAAATTACTAAGGATGTGGAAACTGGAGACTTTGTTTATAGTGATCCGATAGAAGTTGAGGAACGTATATTCCCTGAAAGGTGTTATTATTATCCGATACCTCAAAGTGAATTAAATAAGAATGCGGCTTTAACTAAGAATCCCGGTTGGTAACTCAGTGTTGTAAGATCAAATGAAAAATGAATTTATGAAGAAAATTTTATTAACCTTAATAGTCGTAATAGCGGGAGGTATATTCAATTCGCTATGTGCTCAATCATTTACAGTTACCGGTACAGTTGTTGATATGAATGATGAAACAATGCCGGGGGTAAATATTGTAGAGCAAGGGGTGCCTACTAATGGTGCTATTAGTGATGTAAATGGTAATTTTAAAATTACTGTTGCAAGTGCTAAAAGTATTCTGGTATTTTCTTTCATTGGCTATGAGAATCAGGAATTAGTAGTTGGTAAACAACGCAAACTTGATGTGAAAATGCTAGAATCTGGTGTAAGCCTGGAAGAAGTGGTAGTAGTAGGTTATGGCTCACAAAAAAAGGCTTCTGTTGTTGGAGCTATTTCTACAGCTGATGCCAAAGAATTACAAAGTACGGGTACCACAAACTTGACACAAGCTATCGGTGGAAGAATTGCTGGAGTTATCTCACGTTCGCCGGGAGGACGTCCGGGTGACGATGATGCGTCAGTGTATATTCGTGGAATTGCCAGTTATAATTCGGGCACGTCCTCACCATTAGTATTAGTAGATGGAGTTGAACGTGATTATTCACAAATCGATCCTGAAGATATTGAGAGTTTTTCCGTATTGAAAGATGCTTCTGCTACGGCTGTCTTTGGAGTGCGTGGAGCAAATGGCGTGATTCTGATTACGACTAAACGTGGTGAGACAAGTAAGCCGGTAGTTGATTTGAGAGCATCATTCACAATGAATACTCCTATTAATTTGCCAGAAAAATTAGGGGCTTACGATTTTGCCCGTTTGAAAAATGAAGCATTGATGAATGTCGGTGAAGTGCCAGAGTACAGCCCCTATGATCTTGAAATGTATCGTACGGGTGAAAGTCCTTATACCCATCCGGATAATGATTATATCGGTGATTTATTAAAAGATGTCACAACAAAACAACAGTATAATTTGACAGTACGTGGCGGTACACCTTTTGTCCGATATTATGTGTCAGCCAATTATGTACATGAAAAGGGAATTTATGAGACATTTAATAATGATGATTATGATTCTAATGTGTACTTTAAACGCTATGGTATGCGTACAAATTTGGATTTTAACGTAACGAAAACAACGGTATTTGGCGTCGATCTGTCAGGGAGGTTGGAAGAAAGGCATGATAATGACGCAGAAAAAGGCTTATATGAGAGTATGGTGCGCCTACCGCCCAATTTTTTGAATTATGTGAATCCGAATGGAACTTATGGTGGTAAACTTAATGCAGTTAATCCTTATGCTGCTTTGTCAAAATATGGATATAATCATTCAAAACGTAATGTATTTGAAGCTGTTGTTAAGTTAAATCAGAAATTAGATTTTATAACGAAAGGGCTTTCTGCGAGAGCAATGTTTGGTTTTGTATCCAATATGGCATCACGAAGGGATGTAACAGAACGTCCTGAGTTATGGGAATATACAAAAGATGGACAATATGCAATTGTAAATGAGGAGACACCGCTTAGAATTGATACGTCAGCAGGACCTCATAGAAGGAATATAACAACAGAATTTGCAATTAATTATGACCGAAAATTTGGTTCGCACGCTGTGACCGGGTTATTGGCGTTCAATCAGTTGGCTCAATATAGGGATGAACAGCTTCCTACAGGATACATCAACTATGTGGGACGTATTACTTATGGATATAAAAGCCGGTATTTGGCTGAATTTAACGCTGGTTATAATGGTTCTGTACAGTTTGCAGAAGGTAAACGTTATGGGTTCTTTCCTGCTTTTTCTTTAGGTTGGGTCGTTTCAGAAGAAGGGTTTTGGAATAAAGGAAATAAGATCTTTAATTATATGAAAATACGTGGTGCTTATGGCGAAGTCGGTAATGATAAAATAGGTTCTGATAAGTATTATTATTTACAAACATACCCGTTGTTGACTTCGAATCGCCCTTCATTTGGTTTAACTAATAATCCTGAAAATCGGATTTATGAAGGTAAAGAAGGGAACACAGATGTGACATGGGAACGTGCTCGTAAATTGAATGTTGGTATTGATATGCGTCTTTTTGATAGTAAATTGGCGTTAACTGTAGATGCTTTTACCGAGACTCGAGTAAATATTTTAGATTATGACCGATCGATTTCTACAATTTACGGGATGTTGGGTGCAACTGATTCAAATAAAGGATTTCCACCACAAAATTTAGGAGAGGTACGTAATTCAGGTTTTGAACTAGATGCGTCATTTAATGATAGAGTAGGGAAGTTATCCTATTACGTAAAGGGTAATGTTTCGTTTGCACGAAATAAAATACTAAAAAAAGGAGAAGAGCCACAAACTTATTCTTGGACGTCGGCTATTGGACGTAAAGTGAATCAACGTTTTGGAATGGTTGCAGATGGTTTTTATAATACGCAGGAGGAGATAGATGCTTTGCCTTCTCGGTTTTCCAGTAATTTGAAGTTAGGAGATTTGAAATATCGAGATGTAAATGAAGATGGAGTGATTGATAGCTATGATGTAACTGCTATTGGTAAGACTCGTTTGCCTGAGATTATGTATGGTTTAACGGTGGGGGGTGAATGGAAAGGGATTGATTGGCAAATATTTTTTCAGGGGGCAGCTATCACAGATATGTATGTGAATGGATACGGTTATTGGGAATTTACCAATACGGGGAGTGTCATGAAACATCATCTTGGGAGATGGACTCCAGAGAATAAAGAAAACGCTACTTATCCAAGTTTATCTCCGGCCACTTCAAAACAAAATCATCGATTATCTACGTTTTGGTTAAAGAATGGGAACTATCTACGTCTGAAGAACATGCAGATTGGCTATACATTGCCTTCTGGCTGGACAAAAAAGGCTAAAATAACTTCGGCTCGTATATATGTGAGTGGAACGAATTTGTTGACATTTGCTGGATTTAAAGAATATGATCCGGAATCCAATGATGGAGGAAATACTTCTTATCCTCAGATGAGAAATTATAGTGTGGGATTAAATCTTAAATTTTAAAACCTGTCAGATATGAAATTGAAAATTTATACAATATTAAGCTTAGTTCTTGTCATGATGGCTTTTAGTTCATGCTTGGATGCTTCTTCTTTAATGGACAAGGAAGATGTGGGAGATTTATATGAAAAAGATGTGTTTAAAGATCCTACATATGCTCGTTATTTTGTGAATGATATTTATTATTCGCTTCCAAAGGGGGCTGAGGTTCCTGGTTCATGGAACGGTGCCTATCTTGATTGTGCTACAGACAATGGAGAAGCTCGTAATTTGGAATCGGATGCCCAAAGATTTAATGATGGCAATTGGAATGCTGAAAGTGTGCCGTTAGGAAGCATTTGGTCAAAATATTATGCATCCATTCGTGCTTGTAATAAATTTATAGAGAATTATGATTATATAGAAGAGAGGGATGGTGTAGCAACTCGTATTGATTTGGAGTATTTGCGTGCGCAAGTGATCTTTTTACGTGCATTTTTTTATGCAGAATTACTGAAGCATTTTGGTGGTGTACCTCTTTTGGATAAAACGTTGCATTTTGGGTCGCCAGAGTTGAAAGAAGCTAAGCGTGCAACTTTTGACGATTGTGTGAAATATATATTGAAAGAATGTGATGATGCCATTGCTGTTTTTCGCAGTGTGAATCAGGATTGGGCTAGTAATAATTTTGGGCGCGCGAATGATGGTGTGGCATTAGCTTTGAAAGCTAAGGTATTATCCTTGGCTGCCAGCCCTTTGTTTAATCGCCCCAATGATTATCCGCAATATGATTCTCAAGATCCTAATAAAGATTTGTGGCGTTATTCTGATTATGATAAAGAACGTTGGAAGGACGCAGCCAAAGCGTTAAAAGCTGTGATTGATTTAGGACGCTATGATTTATATAAAAAAACAAATGGAACAAAATCTGCTTATGAAACTTATTTTGTGACACGTAACACTGTTGAAGAATCTATTTTCCCTTTCTTGAAAGGTCCTACAATAGATATATATTATCAGAATTTGCCATTTAATTTTTTGCTTGTACGTGGAAAAGGAGGGCCTGTATGTTATAATTTGCCTACGCAAGATTTGGTAGCAGCTTATGAGATGAAAAATGGCATGTTACCGGAGCAAGAAGGTTCAGGATTTCGTCCGTTACATCCTTTCTCTGGGCGTGATCCTCGCTTAGAGGCTACAATATGGTATGATGAGGCAACTTTTTGCGGCATAGAATTTCAAACCTGGAGACGTGATATTGACTCTGAGAAACCTTGGGGAAAAGATTATATACGCGGATATTCACGCACGGGCTTTTTCTTGAAAAAATTCATGGATAAGGATTTGAATCCTACTGAGAATGTGACGGTACCTAATACTTATCCGATTATTCGTTATGCTGATATTCTATTGCTATATGCTGAAGCTTTGAATGAATATTATGACGATCCTTCTTCAGTACCTGACGATGCTGTTTGTTGGGCCATATCAGAGGTACGTGCTCGTGCCGGAATGCCTGATGTACGTACTACTTTTGCCAATCGTGGCTGGGCTTTAACTCAGGAAAATGTTAGAAATTTGATCCAAAATGAGCGTCGGGTTGAATTTGCTTTTGAGGAATATCGTTTTTGGGATGTGCGGCGTTGGATGATTGGTGGAAACACACAAAAAGTAGTACACGAACAAGATATTATATTGAAAGAGGATGATAAGACGAAAGAATATGGTGTGAAGGAGATAGAAAAGCGTAGTTATGAAGATCGGATGAATTTAATGCCTATTCCGCAGTCTGAGATAAATAAGAATAAAAATCTCATTCAGAATTGGGGTTGGTCACCACGTGTAATAGATTAATTAATTTAAAGAACGAAAGAGTATGAAAAATAAAGTTTTCTTATTTCTGATGTTAACAATAGTGTCTTTGTTGATTAGTGCATGTAAGGAGGAGGAAATAGTAGAGGCTTCTGTACAGGTAACTACACAGGGATTTGCTCGAGTGGGACAAAGTACTGCTTTTGTTAGTGCATATATAACGAAGGGAATTATTCCTGAAAATGCGATGACAGGCTTTTGTTGGAGTGAAACTCCTTCTCCTACAGTAAAGGATAGTAAGGTTGAAGTATCAAGTGATTTAACAGGTAATAGCTATATGTTGCAGATGACAAGACTATCCCCCTCCACAGAATATTATGTGAGAGCATATATTCATGATGGAGGTTATGTTTATTATGGCAATGAACTGAAATTTACGACAAAAGAAATTCCGGGTGACGGTTGGTGTGTAATTGATGATGTAACCGATATAACTCCTACTACTGCAACAGCATTAATGCAAATAGCAGACAACGGTGGCATGGAAATAGTAGAGTATGGCGTGTGTTATAAAGAGACGGATACTGAGTTTGCTCCTCCTGCCATTGATGAGCCCACCATTGATGGGAAGAAAATTGTTGCAGATGCTGGTGGTGCTGCTTTTGATGCGTTTATAGAAAATTTGAGCCAAAATACGAATTATTTGGTTCGTCCTTATTTTAAGACAGAGACAGGTGTGGTATATGGTGAAACAATTTGGTTTAAAACGATGAACTTTATTAAAACCGGAGATGTTTTTCCCGGTTATCAGAGTGCTTATTTATATGGTGAAGTTTTAATGGATGCAGGTTCGCCTACAGTAGAGCGGGGAGTTTGTTGGGGAACAACCCAGAATCCGACCCTTGAAGAAGATGCTTACCAAAAAGTAGAAAAAGGTATCGGGAGCTATTATTCTATTGTCGGTGGCTTGAAAAAGGGAACGACTTATTATGTTCGTGCTTATGCTAAAAATGCAGATGGAGTATTCTATGGTTTACCTGTTGAGTTTACGACTAGGACTGGAAATATACTACCTGGATTAACTATGGATCAAATGGTATTGGTAGAGGCAGGTACATTTATGATGGGGGAACCTAAGACAAATGAGATACCTTCAGCGATAGACGGTACAACATATGGAAAAGAGCCTGTCCATGAAGTTAGTATTACTAAAGATTTTTATATAGGTAAGTATGAGATTACTAATGAACAGTTATGTGTCTTTATGAATGTTTACCAAAGCGCAAGAACGCGCTCAGCAGTAGCGAAGGCTTTATTTAATAGTAAGCGGGCTGCATGGGCTTTTGATGTTTCCGGAACATTGCCAAATCAGGTTCATACGCCTAAAAGTGGAAAAGGGAGAAATCCAGTAGTTAATATTACTTGGGCATGTGCTGAACAATATTGTGAATGGCTTTCTGCCGAATTAGGAGTAAAAGTGCGTCTTCCAAGTGAAGCAGAATGGGAATATGCGGCTCGGGGTGGAAATAAGAGTAATGGATATATTTATAGTGGGAGCAATGTGCAATCTGAAGTTGCAGTATTTACTTCCTCAAAGATAGGTACGAAGCCTGTAGGAAGTTTGGCTCCTAACGAATTGGGTATTTATGATATGACAGGAAATGCGTTTGAATATTGTCGTGATGCTTATGATGCAAATTTTTATATGGATCAAGTAGGAAAAATCACCGAAAACCCTTATAAAACGAATTCGGGAGACCCTGCTATTGTAATTCGTGGGGGAAGTTTTAGGCATGACAAATATTTTAGGGTCTCAGCGCGTGGCAGTGCAAAACATAAAGGAGACTGCGGTGACTATAGTGGTTTTCGTATTGTGATGGAGAAGCTTCCGGATAATATATAAATGGGGGAAGAAGGTACATCACAATCTTCAAATAGATTTTGATAATAGTTTCTTATTGCTTTCCTTTTAGTAATTAAAATTATGAATAGATTATTGTATATAATATTGTTGCCTTTTCTTTTATTGGCAGTAGCTTGCGATGGAGCTGATGATTCACCAAGTAGGGAAGGAAGCTTTCAGACGTTAGTTGGTAAAAATTATTTATCAGTGTTACCGGGCACAATTCAGGTTGGAAACTTTGCTGGTACATTTAAACTGAGTATTGCAACAAACTTAGTATGGAGTGCTGTAACTGAAGATGAATGGATTCAATTGCCGGCTCGGTCGGGAGGAAAGGAAGTTTTAACTGTTAATTATGCGGCAAATGATGATGTGACTACTTCCCGTAAAGCTAAAATAACATTTTCAGCCGAAGGTGTGAATGATGTGATAATAGAAATAGTACAAAGTGATAAGACATTTATAAATCCTATAGCTGGCATACCGGATCCATGGATTATACAGCATCAAGGAGCCTATTATGTTTGCAAGGCTCACTATAATGGTATTAATGTCTCAAAATCTGATAAACTAACAAAGATTAATCCAACTAAGGCTATTTGGACTGCACCGAAAGACAATGGGACGATTAAACCATGGAACACTTCGCATGTATGGGCTCCAGAACTTCATTTTATAGATGGGAGATGGTATGTGTATTATGCGGCAGGACGCCCCATAGAAGAGAGTGGAGGGAGTTATAAAATGCAACGTACCGGTGTACTTCGTTCTAAAACAGCTGATCCGTTGGGAGAATATGAAGATATGGGTATGATTTATACAGGGGATAACTATGTAGCGGGCATAGTGCCTACAGTCGACAATACATGTTATGCGATTGATATGGGTGTTTTAAGGATTGAATCCAAATTATATGCGGTTTGGTCTGGTACCATTAGTAAGGAGACAGGAGGTGACCAACGTATATATATTGCAGAAATGAGTAATCCATGGACAATTTGTTCCAATCGGGTGCAAATATCCCAACCTGAACAATCGTGGGAACTTGTTTCCGGTAAGGTAAATGAAGGGCCGGCATTTTTGCAGCGTGATGGTAAAGTTTTTGTCGTGTATTCCTGTAATGGTTCTTGGACGAAGGATTATCGTTTAGCATATCTTATGTTGAACATTGGTGATGATCCGCTGAATCCGTCTAATTGGAAAAAATCTCCGAACTCAGTTTTTTATCGTTGTGATGATACAGTGGACAAGGATGGAGTAAATGGAGTTGGACATTGTAGTTTTACGAAATCTCCTGATAGTACGGAAGATTGGATTGTTTACCACGTAAAGAATCGTAATCATGGAGGCTATGAGACCGGACGTTCTACATTTATGCAGAGATTTACTTGGAATACGGATGGAACTCCAAACTTTGGTATGCCGGTAGGATGGGGAGAACCAATAGTCGTTCCTTCTGGAGAATAAAGATAAAAGGATATGAAAGGAAAAATATATTCAACGGTTTTGCTGTTAGGTATTGTGCTGCCGGATATTGTTCAAGCAGATACACTTTCTACTACAAACAAGCCTAACATCTTGATATTTATTGCAGATGATTTAGGCTGGGAGGAGGTTGGGGCTTATGGGCATCAGGTGGTGAAGACACCTAATATCGATTGGCTTGCTCAAAACGGTCTCCGTTTTGATAATTTCTTTTTGACTGCAAGTTCTAGTAGTCCCAGCCGCTCTTCGATATTCACGGGAATGTATCCGAGCAGTACGAGAGCGCAGAACCTGCACGATAAATTACCACCGCAAGCCACTCTTTTTCCTGATTGTCTTCAGGAGAATGGATATTATACAATGCTGGTCGGTAAGAACCATGGTACAAATACTCCGGAGATAGAAAAGCGGTTTGATTATCTAAAGTCAACCGGCAAACCCTGGAAAATGGGGGAATTATGGGTCGACGCCTTGCGCCAACGACCTGCGGCTAAACCATTTTTTATGTTTGCAGCTTCTTTGGATCCCCACCGCCCCTATAAGCAAGGAGAGTATATCGACCCTTATCAACCTTCGGAGGTCGTTGTGCCGCCTTATTTTCCAGACTCTCCGGAAATGCGGGAGGATATAGCTGATTATTATAATGAAGTATCACGTTTCGACAAGCATATTGGTGAGGTACTTGATTTATTGCGAGAGGAGAAGGAACTGGAAAATACGATAATTATTGTGATGACAGACAACGGAAGACCTTTCCCGCAATGTAAGACACGGGTAAATGTGCAAGGTGTGAAGTCTCCTTGTATAGTCTATTATCCGGCCATTGTGGAAAAAGGAAGTGTGACGGAGAGTTTGGCAAGTGCAGTCGATATCGCCCCTACTCTTCTGGAAATAGGTGGAGCGAAACGTTCGCCGGGCTTGCAGGGAATAAGTTTGCTTCCTATATTGAGGAACCCGGAAACCGAAGTCCGGGAATATGCTTTTGCGGAACACAACTGGCACACCTTCAGGGCTTATGAACGTGCGGTTATAACAAAGGACTTTGTTTATATAAGAAATTGGCTGCCTCACCTGTCCAACCCCTCTGTCGGAGATGCGATGCGTACACCTGCTTATGTTCAGATGCTTGATGATTTTAAAAATGGGAGATTGGCGGAAATATATCAGGACTGCTTCATCGCTCCTCGTTCCGAAGAAGAGCTATATGCGATTAAGAAAGATATCCATTGTTTAAATAACATAGCAGGGAAACGCGCTATGAAAAAAGAACTGAATCGTTTTCGGCTGGTTTTAAAGGTCTGGCAGGAATCGGTAGGGGATATATTTCCCGGTGAACAGCATTTGAAACCGGATGCTGACGACGGACGCTTCTTTCGCCCTCTTGGTCGGTAATTTGTATTTATCTTTTCAGCCCCACGATGTGCTGTTTTTAAAATTACGTTGGGAATGAGTGGCACTGAAAAGAATGAACTAGAGAATAAATTGCATAAATTAGTGCAATATTTAAGAATGGACACTTTTTCAGTGCTATACTGATAAGTTCCGAATCAGATCTTTGTTTTTTATATACATAAATTTCAGGTATTATGAATGAAAGAAAAATAGCATATATATCAGCTTGTTTATTGGGATTGCCGGTGTATGCTGCCGCACAGCCGAAGAATGCTCCCAAGAAACCTAATATACTTTTTATTTGCATCGATGATTTACGTCAAGAACTAGGTTGTTATGGTTCGGTAGTGAAAACGCCTAATCTGGATAAAGTGGCAGGTCAGGGAAGTTTGTTTTTTCATCATTATGTGCAAGTTCCTACGAGTGGCGCTTCCCGTGCAAGTATGTTAACAGGTAGATTGCCAAGAGATAAGCAGGATTTGTCTAATGAAGCTTGTAAGATTAAACTATCGGGAAGGGAGGAAAGCGAACAACCGGAAACGATGTTTCATCACTTGAGACGCAATGGCTACTATACGGTAGGGATTGGCAAAGTAAGCCATTATGCTGATGGTCATTTGTATGGCTATGCACGTCCGAAGAGTAATCGTTTGGAATTGCCGTATAGCTGGGATGAAATGCTGTTTGACGCAGGGAAATGGGGAACCGGTTGGAATGCTTTTTTCGGATATGCCGATGGTAGCAACCGGCAAAGTCGTGAAAAGCAAGTTCCGCCTTATGAATGTGCGGATGTGCCGGATGAAGGCTATCCGGATGGATTAACGGCAAATTTGGCGGTAAAGAAGTTGCGGGAACTGTCTGGTAGAAAAACGCCTTTCTGTCTTGCTGTGGGTTTCTTTAAGCCGCATCTGCCGTTTACTGCTCCTAAAAAATACTGGGATTTGTATGATGAATCTGCGATTCCTCTTTCTCCGGTTCCTCAGATACCCGAAGGATGTCACCGTTTTGCCTTACACGATAGCGGTGAATTTAATGGCTATTTGCGGGGAGATGAGAAAGTCTCTTTAGATAAAGCAGCTTCTGATACTTATGCCCGTAAGTTGCGCCATGCTTATTTTGCATGTGTCAGCTATGTGGATGCCCAAGTGGGGAAGATCCTGAATGAATTAGAACAGTTGGGAGAGGCAGATAATACAATTGTGGTTGTTTGGGGAGATCATGGCTGGCATTTGGGCGACCAGCGTGTTTGGGGAAAACATACGTTGATGGACGTTTCATTGCGGAGTGCGCTGATTCTGAAAGCACCGAATACTCGTAAGGGCGTTAAGAATAACCGCATTGTGAGTTCAATCGATATATATCCAACTCTGACGGAACTTTGTAATATCTCTACTCCTGAAGGATTGGACGGACATAGTTTTGCGAAACTGTTGAATACTCCTAAAGAACGTTCATGGCAGGAAGTTGCCTATAGCTATTTTAATAATGGTATTAGTGTAAGGGTTCCCCAATATCGACTTACTCGTTATAGGTATGAAACGAGATATATTTCCGAATTGTATGATTATCGTGTAAATACATTAGAGAGAAAGAATATATTTGCTACTGGAAGGAAAAGTATAGTCAATAAACTGATGGATATTTTGGAAAAAGGAGCTATATGGAGCCTCGGTTTCTGAATCTGTACGAAATATTAATTAAACTTCTTTCTTCATAAATATGCTGTTTTTTTACAGTGTGATAAGGATAGTTACTTTGGATTTGATAAACTGTATAAAATAAACTGGAGAATAAGCAGTATAAATAAGTGTAATAATATGTGGGATATGTATCGATAATGTATAAAATTATATATAATGCGCCTTCTTTTATCAAAAAGCGGCTGTCGGGTTTGAACCAATTGAGTGCTCCTTGGTGAGGAACGTTTTTTCTTCACCAAGGAGGTATTCTTTGCTTGGTGAAGGGGGCGTTGAAGGTCTATTTAGGACAGCTCTTTCCTCTAGTTGATAAGTAAATATAGAAAATGGAATAACCAGTTAGATGTTATATGGCTGGTAATCTGTTCAAATTATAAGTAATTATTAGTGTCCGATAAACATATTCAATAGGCTGATTATCAGTGTTATTTTTATGGATAAGCCCCATTGCTAAAAATTTCATATAACATACTGTATATTAACGAGTTATTCTCGGCTTGAAAACTTTTATCGGACAGCAATAATAAGTAATATGAGAAAAGTATATACAATATGCCGAATAAAATCGTCAAATGAAAAAAAGGATTTCTATTCTGACAAATGCCTGCGTTTTTTTGTTCTTGCAGAAAACGGTTGATATCCACCCACCCAAAACGGGGATATCCGTTCACTTTTCATGCTCTTTACCCTAATGGCGATGCAAAATTAGTCATTATCTTCTATTTCCGTATGGTTTGCCACTGTTTTCTGACGTAGGGATGCCCCTTTCAACTCGAAGCGGACACTTGTGTGTACCAGACGGTCGAGTATGGCGTCAGCAGCTGTGGTGTTACCCTTCATCACCTCATACCAGTCGGCGACAGGCAACTGGGAGATTATGATGGTGGCTTTCTGCCCGTGCCTGTCCTCTATGATTTCCATAAAGTCAAGGAGCTGCTGGCCATCGAGTACTTTCATGCCGAAGTCATCCAGTATGAGCAGGTCCGTCTGTGCAAGCTTGGCAAAGAATCGGTGGAGGGTGCTGGCTATACGTGCAAGTGCTATCTCCTCAAAGAGCCGGTAGACATTGTAGTATGCCACTTTGCAGCCGTTCATGCAGGCCTGATGCCCGAGGGCTGTGCCCAGCCAGCTTTTGCCTGTACCTGCGGCACCGGTGATGAGCACGGACACTCCCTTGCGCACATAGTTGCAGGTGGCAAGGTTGAGCACCTTCTGTTTGTCTACTCCACGCCTGCTGTCGTAGATGACCTCGCTGATGGAGGCCTGGTAGCGGAAGCGAGCCTTCTTCACGAGCCTTGAGTTACGGCTTTGCGTACGGTTGTCCAACTCGGCCTGTATAAGCAGTTGCAGGCCATCCTTGAGGGAGAGCGAGTCATGCTGACGCGTCTCCTGCATTGTAGTCCAGTAATGCGCCATTCCGGGCATCTTCAGACTTCTGAGGGCGTTTGAGATTTCGTCCATTTCGTTTGATGTTTTGGATGGGTTAATGTATAAAGATTCTATAATTCTGTGGTTATCTAAACTGTTCACGTCCGCGTATGTTCTGATGTTCAGGAGGTGAGATAAGATTCTCTGACTGAGACACTCCCGCGCACCTGCTTTCGATAAGCGAGCGGATAAACCCGTAGTTGCAACGTCCGTACCGGAGTGCCGTCTCGCATGCCGTACGGAAGAGGATGGGGTCTGTACTTCGCTGCAAGTTGAGCAGCCCGTCACACGTTCTGTAGTGTGTCTCTGGCGGCATACCGGAGTTGTAGAAGATGTGCCGCACGACATCGCCGAGTTCCTTCGATGCCTTCCCCGCACGCTCTATGTATTTAGCCGCGCTCAGTCCCCTGTACTCGCTTGACTTGCTCGCGAGATGCTCTTCCACGATGGTGTACCGGCCTCTGCTGTAATCTCTTGTATGGGTGGCGACGAGCTCTCCCTCTACATAGACCTTCACGAGTGTGCGTGTGTAAGCTACATGTGCAGTCTTTGAGATGTGCCGGTAGGGCACGCTATAGTAATGCTGGTCTCTTCCCAGATAGATGCAGCAGTTGGAGGCTACCTTGAGGTCAGTGTAGGAGACGATTTCAAAATCCGTGGGAGGCAGCGGCCTGAGGTTGGGCCTGTCTATGGCCAAGAAACGCTCTTCACGGGTGTATGGGTTCTTCTGCATGCGTTTCTGGTTGTGTTTCTGCATCTTGGCAGCAGCTGCTGCGTTGAGTTCCTCCATGGAGAAGAACGTCTCGTTGCGAAGTTCTGCAAAGACACGCATATAGACGAGCCTTACGCTTCCTTCCACGTTGGACTTGTCCTTCGGATGCACGGGACGTGCCGGCACCACGACGGTACCGTAATGGTTGCCCATGTCCTCAAGCACCCTGTTCAGGGACGGCTCATACCTGTCCGTCTTTACCACTGCCGCCTTCAGATTGTCCGGTACGAGCATATTCGGTACTCCACCCAAGTGTTTGAGGCACTGTGTGATGGCATATACAAAGTCTTCCGTACGCTGCGAGGGGATGAAGAGCAGGTAGCCGTAGTCGCTTGCCGGAAGTGTCGCTACGAAGGCCTGGCATTGTACCACCTCACCGGTTTCCCTGTCGATGTAGCCCATCGTGTCACCGGTAAAGTCCAGGAACAGTTTCTCGCCTCCCGTCCGCATGTCGGCAAGGATGGTGGAGGATGACTCCTTCTTCGCCTCCGTGTTCTGGCTGTAATGGTAACGGAACTGTGTGAGACTGTAGTGGTCATCGGGATGTTCCGAGACATATTCTTCCCAAAGGAGCTTCAGTGTCATATGCTTGCGTTTCATCTCCTCCTGGAGATAGGGCAGCAGATCCTTGAAGATCTCGAAGCGCTGGTCAGAGTAGGCAGGATTGCCGCCCTTGAGACGATGCTCAAGCACGGGGTCGTCGAGTTTGAGAAGGCCTTCTATGCCGAGTTCATCCGCACAGGCCTTACGTACATAGTTGTTTGCGGTCTCCTTGTTGATGCCGACAATCTCGGCTGCTTTGCGGTTGGAGACACCCTCCTTCTTGAGGAGCAGTAATTGCTTAATCTGGCTCATTTCTTTAGTCTTTCCTGCCATGGCTGTATATTGTATGTTAGATTCGATGCTCATACAATATACATGAAAAGAGCTGAAAAGTGAACGGACATGCTCCGTTTCTTGTGAGCAGGCTGTCATTCAGGGGAATTTGTGAACGGACATGCTCCGTTTTTCGGTCGCAAATAGTTTGGTGTTAGCGACTTGAGTTTCCCTGACTGAACGGATATGCTCCGTTTTCCGTGTGATTCCTGAGCTCCAGTAATAGGTGATGCAACAGGTGAACGGAAATGCTCCGTTTTTTAGGCCGTTTTTCGGCGTTTTTGGCAAAACTGAACGGATATGCTCCGTTTTTTAAGCCAATTTCAAGCCGATATTTGGCTCAAAAGTGAATGGATTGAACCGTTCGAGTGGGTGGAAATGCTCCGTTTTCGCCAGTTCTTCTTCTCATCCATACAAATAATAGCCTTTCCTACCCGTTTTAATATTCCGCTCTTAATAAGAACCGTTTTTCCAGCATTGCGTAGATATAAATCAAATGTGGTCTAATTTCTAGGAAAGTGGAATTTGAACTTATTTATTGGTTGAATAATGTTATTTTTCTTTTTTATAAAGGTAAATTGAGACGTTTTTATTCTTTTATGAGATTTTTCTTCTATAATAAAAATGGTACTTTGCTTAATTTTGCATTAACGAAAGTTGATAAATAATCACTTTTTAAGTATATTAATAAATTAATATTATGAAAACAAATTTTTTTAGAAATTTTGTGAATGGTAGAGTCAAGCTACTATTGTTGTTCTTGATTTCTACAATGTATGTTCAGGCCCAAGCGGTTAGGGGTATTTCTGGAACTATAAAAGATACATCCGGTGAGCCTCTGGTTGGGGTAAATGTGATAGTTAAGGGAGATGCGACTTTAGGAACAATCTCTAATATGGACGGTGGCTATTCTTTGAAGATTCCTCGTAAAAAGGTTACTTTGGTATTTTCGTTCGTTGGATATAAAACAATGGAAAAATCAATTGATGCCAATACGACAAAACTTGATGTTGAGTTAGCGGAAGATACAGAATTACTTGATGAAGTTGTGGTAGTAGGCTATGGTACAATGAAGAAGAAAGATGTGACAGGGTCTGTCTCGCATATTGGAAAAGAGGTGATGGAGACGAAGGTAGCTACTAACGCAGTCGATTTCCTGAAAGGGAACATTGCGGGAGTAAATATCAGCGTAGATAATAACGCCTCTGGAGGAGGAACAATTGAGGTACGTGGTCCGGCTTCTTTAACTGCGTCTACATCTCCTTTGATTGTCTTGGATGGTAATATTTATTATGGTAATATTAGTGATATCAATCCAAATGACATAGAGAGTATGGATGTGCTGAAGGATGCTAGCTCTACGGCTGTTTATGGTTCTAAAGGTTCTGCTGGTGTGATTATGATTAATACGAAAAGGGGAAAAACAGAGAAACCTGTAATCAACCTTAGTGCCAAAATCGGGGTAGCCACTTTATTAGATATTCCTGACCTTCCTACACCTAGGCAGTATATACAGAGACGTGCCGATTATTGGAAGACGCTGGATTATTTTAAGCCAAGCGCGGATCAGAAAGGAGTTGGTTATTATGACGATCCTTATAGTCTTCCAGAAGGAGTGACAATGGATGAATGGGCCGCATATGATCCTTCTTTTTCTGGCGATTATGTGGAGACTTGGTTAACTCGTCTTCAGTTGTCTAATGTCGAAATCCAGAATTATAAGCAAGGAAGGACTGTCGACTGGCGGGATCAAGTCTATCGTTCTGGTTTGAGACAAGATTACAATATGTCAATTTCCGGGAAATCGTCAAGAACTAATTATTATGCTTCATTAGGATATACTAATAATGAAGGTTATAAAGTGGGAGATAGCTTCCAGACGGTAAGAGCCCGAGTAAATCTGGATACAGATATAACAAAATGGTTGAAAGTCGGTTTGGCTGCCCAGTTTGCAGATCGTGGAAATAAGGATATAGTAGCTGATACAGGTAATGCTGATGTGATGAGCCCTTACGCCAGTATGTATGAAGAAGATGGTAGTTTGAAGAAATATCCGACAGATGACGCTAGAATTGTAAATCCTTTATTAACGGGTTCTGTTGATAGGAAGTTTTATAAAACACAAACCCTGAATTCAACAATCTATGCCAAACTAGCACTTCCATATGGAATCAGTTACCAGACTAATTTTAATGTCCGCTATGGCTGGAGAAAACAGTATTATTATAAATCGGATGAAAGACCTAGTATCTCCAAGGGAGGAGAAGCTAGCCGCGATGAATATTCTGACTACGAGTGGGTGGTTGACAATATGTTAAAATGGAATTATACAATTGCGGGTATCCATAATTTTGATGCTACATTTGTATATAGTGCTGAGAAATATCAGTTCTGGAATACGAATGCCTCTAACTCGGGCTTTGTTCCTAGTGGCGTTTTGGGCTTTCATAATTTGAAAGCAGGTATCAATCCTGTTATAGTAACCAATGATGAAGTACAGACGGGCAATGCTTTGTTAGGGCGTTTGAATTATTCATTGATGGATCGTTATCTATTAACAGCCTCGGTACGTCGGGATGGATTTTCAGCTTTTGGGATTGAGAATCCATATGGTACATATCCGGCATTTGCATTAGGATGGCGTATGTCAGAAGAATCTTTTATTAAGAAACTTAAGATTATTGATAATCTTAAATTACGTTTTTCTTGGGGAGAGAATGGTAATAGAGATATTGGACGTTATGCTGCCCTTTCCAAGTTGAATGTGACAGATGCAATCATTGATGGAGAGAATGTGAAAGGGGTATGGACCAATAACCTGTCTAATAATAAGTTAAAATGGGAAAGAACTCGTGCAACTAATATTGGATTGGATTTTGGCTTATTCAATGGTCGTTTAAGTGGTATTCTGGATATGTATTATAATAAGACATCAGATTTGATTGTAGATCGTTCATTACCTACTATTACAGGCTATGATAAGGTCATTGTTAATTTGGGGCAGGTGGATAATAAAGGATTAGAATTGACTTTGACAAGTGTGAATGTCAATATCCCGAAAAAAGTACATTGGACTACTACATTTATTTATTCTACGAATAAAAATACAATCAAGCATTTGTATGGAAAAATGGTGGATGTGAAAGATGAGGCTGGCAATGTAATAGGCCAACGTGAGGATGATGATGTACAAAATGGTTGGTATATAGGGCATGGTATTAAAGATATTTACTACTATAAATGGATAGGTATTTGGCAACTGGGAGAAGAGGCCGAAGCTAAAAAGTATGGAAAACAACCGGGAGATCCTAAATTACAGGACTTTGATAATGACGGTAAGATTACAGAAAAGGATAAAGTTTGGTTGGGATCAAGAACGCCGCGTTACCGTATGTCATTGCGTAGTGATTTGAACTTGTTCAATTGTCTGGACTTCTCATTTGTACTTCGTGGGGAATTCAACTATTTGGGAGAAGATAATTTGCGTAGGAATGAAGATAACCGTTTCTTTGACCGTTCAAACTCTATTATGACGGAATACTGGACTCCTTGGAAGCCCAATAATGAATATGCCCGCTTGGGGGCTAACTGTGGTAATCCGAGTGTCAAGATCTTCAAGAAAAGAGATTTTGTCAAGTTGCAGAATGTTTCTTTGGCTTATACTTTCCCGAAAACCCTTTTGAAGAAATTCTCAATTGAGAATCTTAAAGTCAGCTTGAATGTAGATAATGCATTTGTCTTGACTAAGTGGGACTATTACGATCCTGAGAATATGGGTACTTGTCCCCGTATTTGGACATTGGGAGTGAATGTGACTTTGTAATTTGTAGAACAGAAGAAATATATTCAGATGAAAACAATGAAAAATATAATAAAATGTTTGACAACCTCTTTGTTGGTTGCGAATCTGTCATCATGTGTTGATCTTGAACCGGAACCGTTGTCGTTTTTTGCTCCGGAGAACACCTTTTTAGATAAGGAGGGCCTTGAAGCCCTACTTGTAACTTCACGTAAGCAGATAAAGTGGGAATGGTTTGGTGATGCTTTTAATGCCGGTTATTGTGAAACTCCGTTGGTATATGAATATGCATGGTCTGATGTTTCTGTAATGGGAGCTCCTGCGGTGAAGGAGATACATAACTTGGAAACCCAATTGACGCCCAATACATCGATGGCCTTGCATCTTCGCTATTGGGATTTGGCATGGAATGGCATTAAGTATGCAAATACTTTGATCAGCCGTATACCGAAATCAACTATCAAGGATGAGGCTGACAAGAATGAATTACTGGCTGAAGGATACTTTCATCGAGCATATTGGTATTATTTGTTAGTCAATCAGTGGGGCGATGTACCTTTGATTCTGGAAGAGGTAACCGAACCGAAGTTGGACTTCTATTCTGCTTCCAGAATGAAGATCTTGCAGCAAATGAAAACCGATATGGAGTTTGCGGTACAATGGCTTCCGAAAAATGTGAAACCAGGTTGTGTGAGTAGGGCTGCGGGAGAGCATTTGTTAGCGAAAATATATCTTTGTACGGGAGATTTCCAACTTGCAGTAAATGCTACCACCAGATGTATCAATGATTATGGGTTGCATTTGATGAAGGAACGTTTCGGAGTAAATGCGACAGACCCGACTTTAGATGTGTTTAATGATTTGTTTCAGGAAGACAATATTAGTGCCTCAGAAAACAAAGAAGGTATTTTTGTAGTTCAGGAACGGTATGAAGTGGAAGGGAATGTTGCTCCTAAAGGCTCGAATCGTATGCGTAACTTTGTACCCTATTGGTGTAATGGTGCGGCTGTGAGAACCCCCGATGGAAAACAAGGTACTACATATGACGCTGCACCTTATGATGGGTATGAATGGGTAGAGAAGTTAGGGCGTGGCATAGCTAAGATTCGTCCTACAAACTATTCGCAATATGCCATTTGGGGCAAGTGTGGAGATGATTTAAGACATAATGAGAATAACTGGTTTGATATATCACGCCTTACATACAATCGTCCGGCGTCTAAAGGAGGTAGTGGAACGTATTTCGGTACACCCGTGCAACGAGCTTTTGTAACTGATACGATGCGCTGTTATTTTTCATTTCCAACAGTGAAAACTTTGATTTATAAAGATGATATAAATAAAGGCAAAACTCCGACCGGCGGATTTACGGATCAGTATGTATTCCGTCTTGCAGAAACCTATCTGATGAGAGCGGAAGCATATTATTGGCTAGGAAACGCTACGGGAGCAAAAGAGGACGTGAATGAAATACGCCGTCGTGCAAAAGCACCGGAATTGCCTTCGGTTACTTTGGATGATATATTGGACGAAAGGGCAAGAGAATTATATATAGAGGAACATCGGAAAGTAGAGTTAACTCGTATTGCTTTCTTGAAAGCCCAATTAGGTAAGGATGGATATTCTTTAAATAATTTTTCAGAGAAAAACTGGTATTACGATCGTATGATGGAGAAAAATAATTTCTTTGCAGAGGAGTATTTTTATTCAACTAATGCGTTTGTCATGAAACCTTATCATGTACTTTGGCCGGTTCCTTTGACAGCTATAACCTCGAATACCCAAGGACGTATTAATCAAAATATTGGTTATTTTGGTGCGGAGGATAATGTGCCGGTAGAATAGAAGTAATATTATAGATAATTATCTCTTCGGAGCATAGATATTTGCTCCGAAGAGGTTTGAAGGCCGAATACAGTTGTAAAAAAGGAAATCCTTGGGACGTTTCTTTTATTTATTGGGATATTTATCTTAGCTTATGTGATAAGAAGGGCTTATTTTTGCGTCAGTAATCTTAATGTAGGTAATATGATGAAACGATTATTCTTCTTTTTTGTGGTGTTGTTGAATGTTTTGTGCCTTTTAGCTCAAAAGGAAGCAACTGTAGGCGAGGCTAATGGTTTGGAAGATATAGTGGTGGCATCCTATTATTTCCCTAATTATCATACTAGAAGCAAGAATGATCCTCGTATTAGTAATCAGCATTGGGAGAATTGGTCTGAATGGGAGCTGGTGAAGCGAGCTAAACCTCGGTTTGAGGGACATCATCAACCGAATGTTCCGGCATGGGGATATACTGATGAAAAGGACCCGAAAGTAATGAAGAAAAAAATACAAATGGCTGTGGATCATGGCATTGATGTATTTATTTTCGACTGGTATAATTATAATGGAAAGCCTTTTCTAAATCGCTGTCTGGATGAGGGCTTCCTGCAAGCGAAAAACTGCCGGAAGATAAAATTTGCTCTTATGTGGGCGAATCATAACTGGCAAGATTTATATCCATATACACTGGGTGAAAAGCAAGACTGGTTGTATTCTGGAAAGGTCACTCCCGAAAGTTTCGATAAAATCGGGAATGAGCTGATCCGGGACTATTTTACACAGCCGAACTATTGGAAAATAGACGGGAAAGCATATTTCTCAATCTATGACATTCATCGGTTCATAGAAAGTTTCGGCTCTCTGGAGGCTACGCGTAAGGCGATGGACCAACTTCGTGAAAAAGCGGTAAAGGCAGGCTTGAAAGGGATTCATTGGAACCTGATTGCGTGGGGAATGCCGATTCTTCCGGGACAAGATGCTCCGAAAGATATCCCGTCTCTGATTAAAGTGTTGGGGTTTGATTCTGCAACTTCATATGTGTGGATTCACCATGCGTGGCTAGACAAACCGCAAACGGACTACAATTATGTGCGGGACCAGTATTTCGCTCATTGGGAGAAAGCGAAAAATACCTATCACGTTCCGTATTATCCGAATGTGACGATGGGCTGGGATCCTACCCCACGAACGAACCAGGACAAGCCGTGGAAAGGGAACCAGGTATATCCTTACACCAATACAATCGGGAATAATACTCCGGAGAACTTTAAGAAAGCATTGCAGATGACAAAAGAACGTTTGCTGAATGATCCGGATTCTCCTTGTATTTTGAATATCAACTGTTGGAATGAATGGACGGAGGGTAGCTATTTGGAACCGGATATGGTGAATGGAACCTCTTATTTGGAAGCTGTAAAAGCTGTATTTGGTAATAAATACAAGAATAAAAAGTGATGAAAAGATATTATTGTTCGCTCATTTTATTATTATGCTTCTTGAATTCTTATTCACAGAAGGGTGATAGTGCCAGCCCATATCCATATTCGAGATTATCGGCGGTAGAATTTAATGAGGTCAATATTGATGATGATTTTTGGAATAAACGTATTCAGACTGTTCAGGAAGTAACGATTCCTTTTCTGCTGGACATGGCGGAGAAACAAGGGAAAATTGACAATTTCAGGATTGTAGCTGGAAAAAAGTCTGGGAAGCTAAGTATCTTTAATGCTCCGGATTCAGAAATCTACAAGTTGATAGAAGCGGCCGGATATTCGTTCGCTTACAGGAAAAATGAGGCCTTGGAACAACGTATCGATTCTATTATTGAAGATATTGCTGCCGCTCAGTCTCCAACAGGATATTTGCATACTCAGTATATGCTTACTTTCGATCACCCCGCGGCTCCCAGTCCGGAAATGAGGCAAATTAAGCGATTCGGCTTTGGAATAGAAAATCAGTGGAACTCTGTAAACTCAAAATGGCCGTTTGCATATAACCAGTTATATTGTGCGGGACACCTTATGGAAGCGGGAGTCGCATATTATAGAGGGACGGGTAAAGACCGGTTGTTGAAAGTGGCTATTAAATTATCTGACTTGATTTGCGCTATTTTTACAGATGAAAAGATAAAAAGACATGCCGATCATCCGGAAGTGGAGATAGGCTTGATGAAAGTATATGAGATTACGGGTGATAAGAAATATCTGGATACCGCGAATAAGTTATGTCGCTATGTCAGTTGTTCGCGTCCTGTGGATATTAATAGAGAAGAGAATTCGAAACCTCTTCATGAACAGCGTAAAGCTTTTGGTCACTGTGTTGAGACAACATATATGTATACGGGGACGACGGATGTTTGTCGGGCTACGGGTGCGAAAGACTTGATAATGGCAGTTAATAGCTTGTGGGAGGATGTGGTCGGAACCAAAATGTATATCCATGGCGGCATTGGCAATGGAGCTCATGACGAACAACATGGGAACAGTTGCGATTTGCCAATTTTGCCTACTTACAGCGAATGCTGTTCCAATATCGCTCAGGGACAATGGAATTATAGGCTTGGTTTGTTCTACGGCAAGACACAGTATGCCGATTTGGTAGAATTAGAAATGTATAATAGTGCGCTTTCCGGAATAAGCCTGGATGGTAAGTCCTATTTCTATACCAATAAAATCAACATAGGGAAAGAAAAGCGTAAAAGCGCTCATTCAGGGGTAAGACAGAGTTATCTGTTCTGTTGTCCTTCAAAGTTACCGGGTTTTATTACGGGGATTGGACGCTGGGTTTATGCTAAGGATGACAATGCATTATATGTGAATCAATTTGTAGGAAGTTCGGTGTCCACGATGATAAGTGGGCGTAGGGTTAGTCTAAAACAAAAATCCGCGTTCCCTTGGGATGGGAATGTTAGTTTTACGTGGGACTCATCTGCTACAGTTGCCCTGAACATAAGAGTTCCTCAATGGGTGAACAAGGATGTCCATATAGCTTCTTCCTGCTATTATTATGGTAGGAACAGAGGGGCTTTTTCTGTGAAAGTCAATGGTAAGGAGATCAAACATTTGTCTGATAAGGATGGATATTTATCCTTGAATAGACGTTGGAAGAAGGGGGATAGAGTAGAGGTCGTTTTTGATATGCCTGTCCGCAGGGTATATACCGGAAGTGAGATAAAGGCAAATGCGGGAAAAGTGGCTTTAATGAGAGGCCCGGTTCTTTATTGCCTGGAAGGGGTTGACAATGAGTTTGATCTTGAAGAAATGCAATTGCCCGCTTCCTCCAATATAAAGAAAAGCTATGATCCTGTGATATTGGGAGGAACTAACGTCCTGACTGGCAATGGGCAAGTGCAGAGTAAAAATGTATCGTTCAAAGCCGTTCCTTATTATTTATGGCAAAACAGAGGCATTTCCGCTATGGCTATGTTGTTGAATGAACAGTCGGGTGTTTCGAAAGAAGAACAGCCGGATTATGAGAATATGGAGACAAACAGATAAGAGAATCAAGTATAAATATATATAATAAAAAACAATGAATCAGAAACTAATGAATCGCATAGGAAAATTGGTAGTTCTCCTACTAATTGTAGGATTACTTCCTGCTTACGCTCAGAAAAAAGGAAAAGAAAAAGTGAATCGTCTGCCTGATGATTTGGAAACACTTGCGGGCGACCCTGCTTTATTGAAGAAGCCCGAAGGATTGACTGTAGCTGCTTACGCTTTCCCCAATTACCATGCTTCAGCTTTACATAATAAAATATATTCGCAGGGATGGACGGAATATAATCTGATCAGAAGTGCGCGTCCATGGTTTGAAGGACATCAACAGCCGCGTACTCCTTTGTTAGGCGAATTGGACGAGAGTAAGCCGTCCACCTGGGAGACTTATAATAAGCTTTGCAAGCAAAGTGGTATTGATGTCCTGATTTGGGACTGGTACTGGTATGACGGCAAACCTTGTTTGCACGAAGCGTTGGAGAATGGTTTTCTGGAAGCTAACAATGCAAAAGATGTGAAGTTTGCTTGTATGTGGACTAATCATCCTTGGTATGTACTATATCCGACAAAGAAAACAGATGGAAGTAATGCTTATCCTCCTAGCTATGATGCTCCTGACTTCTCTAAAGAAGAATGTTGGAAAAGCCTTTCTTATATGATTTCCCGCTATTGTCATTTGGAGAATTATTGGCGAATCGATGGTAAGCCTGTTATCTGTATTTGGGATGCCCGTCGTTTGGAATCTAAATTAGGAGTTGCCGGAGTGAAACAATTATTTGCCGAGCTGACAGATTATGCCAAGAAATTGGGACATAAAGGACTGCATTTCCATGTAACTGGCTTCAGTTGTGGGAATATGAAAGAAGAAGGTTATAGCACAGTTGGTTCTTATAACCCGATGGACTGGATTGCCGGTCGTTTTCAACCGAAAGAAATCGAATTGCCTGACTACGGAACTGTTGCGGCTGATGTAGCGTTCAAACTTTGGGATGAGCATCATGGTCAGTTTGATATCCCTTATATTCCGGCAGTAGCTCCGGGCTGGGACTCTACACCGAGATATATTGCTCCTGCCAGTCGTCCGGAGAAGCCGAATCGCAGTCAATGGCCTGCATGTACTATCTTTAAGAATGAGAACCCAGCTTCCTTTAAGGCATTTGTCCAGTCTTCTTTCGTGTATTTGAACAAGCATCCGGAAGTACCTCGTATTCTGACTATCGCTTGTTTCAATGAATGGTCGGAAGGACACTATTTGTTGCCGGACAACCGTTTTGGTTATGGAATGTTGGATGCACTCGGAGAAGCTTTGGGAAAAGAAGGCAACCATCAGAAACATGGAAAATAAGTATATGAAGAAACTGGTTTTAATAGAAGCGCTTCTTGTCATAAGCCTCTCGCTTATGGCAGGAGGTCCTGCGAAGACTTACAAGAATCCGGTGGTGAATTACAGTCTGCCCGATCCTAGTGTGATTAAGGGAGATGATGGCTATTTCTATCTGTATGCAACGGAAGATATCCGGAACTTGCCGATTCACCGCTCTAAGGATTTGGTGAATTGGGAGTCTGTAGGTACTGCTTTCACCCCTGAAACACGCCCTACTTTCGAACCGAAAGGAAATTTGTGGGCCCCCGATATCAATAAGATCGGCAATAAATATGTGCTTTATTATTCAATGTCCCGTTGGGGTGGTGAATGGACTTGCGGGATCGGTGTAGCTACCGCCGATAGTCCGAAAGGGCCTTTTAAGGATCACGGAATGATGTTCAGGAGCAATGAAATCGGAGTCAAGAACTCGATCGACCCTTTCTATATAGAGGACGGCGGAAAGAAATATATGTTCTGGGGAAGTTTCCGTGGAATCTATGGGGTGGAACTGACGGAGGACGGATTAGCGGTAAAACCGGGTGCGGAGAAGAGGCAAATAGCCGGAACCGCTTATGAAGGGACTTATATTCATAAAAAGAAGGGTTATTACTATATGTTTGCTTCTACCGGCACTTGCTGTGAGGGACTGAAGAGTACTTATCAGACGGTGGTAGGACGTTCTAAATCCCTATGGGGGCCTTATCAGGACAAGCAAGGGAAGCTTATGTTGGAAAACAACCACGAAATCCTGATTCATAAGAATAATAGTTTTGTCGGTGTAGGACACAATGCGGAACTGATGACGGATAAAGCTGGTAATGATTGGATTTTGTATCATGGGGTGAGCGTTGCCAATCCTCATGGAAGAGTGTTATTGTTAGATAGGGTTGATTGGAAAAGTGGATGGCCTGTGGTGGAAGGTAATTCTACTTCGATCGAATCTAAGAGACCAAAATTATAAAGAAGGGTTTGAAATGGATAGGGTTGATCATAACAGAATGGTAAAAAGATTGTTTATGGTATTGTCGGGCTGGATTTTGGGAGGGACATTGGTGTTCTCCCAGAATCATCCGGTGGCGATTGTACAGAAGGAAGCTTATTTCCCAATGAAGGAAGTTTGTCTGTTGGATAGCCCTTTCCAGACTCTTCAACAGAAAGGAAAAGAATATCTTCTTTGGCTGAATCCAGATTCTTTGCTTCATTTCTACCGGATAGAAGCGGGGTTGTCGTCGAAAGCTGAGCCTTATGCCGGCTGGGAATCGCAGGATGTATGGGGAGCAGGTCCTTTACGAGGAGGATTTCTCGGGTTTTATCTTTCTTCAGTATCGATGATGTATCAGTCGACAGGTGATAAAGAACTGCTAAGACGATTGAAATATGTACTGAAAGAATTGGAACTCTGTCAGGAAGCTGGCAAAGACGGTTTTTTGTTAGGGGTAAAAGATGGTAGAAAGCTATTCCGGGAAGTGGCATCGGGGAAGATAAAGGCCAATAACCCTACGGTCAATGGTGCTTGGGCTCCTGTTTATCTGATTAATAAGATGTTGCTTGGACTTGCTGCCGCATATACCCAATGTGACTTGAAAGAAGCGTTGCCGATGTTGATTCGGTTGGCTGATTGGTTTGGCTATCAAGTATTAGACAAACTGACGGATGAACAGATTCAACAATTATTAGTTTGTGAACATGGTTCGATTAATGAATCTTATGTCGAGGCTTATGAGTTGACAGGACAGGAGCGCTTTCTTGGCTGGGCTCTTCGTTTGAATGATCGAGCTATGTGGGTTCCTCTGTCCGAGGGAAAGGATATTTTATTTGGCTGGCATGCCAATACGCAGATTCCGAAATTTACAGGTTTTCATAAGTACTATATGTTTACTGGTGATCAACGTTTTCTTACTGCAGCTATTAATTTTTGGGATATTGTGACGCAAAACCATACTTGGGTGATAGGTGGAAACAGTATTGGAGAGCATTTCTTTTCCAAGAAAGAGTTTATAGAGAGAATGCTCCATATTAGCGGGCCGGAAACGTGCAATTCTGTAAATATGTTGCGTTTGACTGAATCTCTGTTCAGTCAGCAGCCAGATGCGACTAAAGCGGCATACTATGAAAGGACTTTGTTCAACCATATTTTGTCAGCATATGATCCGGTGAAAGGTATGTGCTGTTATTTTACTTCTATGCGGCCGGGGCATTATCGTATCTATGCTTCACGAGACAGCTCTTTTTGGTGCTGTGGACATACCGGCTTGGAAAGCCCGGCAAAATTGGGTAAGTTTATTTACAGTCATAAAGTGACGAATGTTCATGAAGAAAAAGAGCTCAGAGTGAATTTGTTCATTCCTTCGGTTCTTTCTTGGAAGGAAGGCGGAGTTGAACTCATTCAGCGAAACCGGATTCCGGAGTCCGAACAGGTCGACTTTGCGCTGAATTTAAAGAAAAAACAGAAGCTGGTTCTCCGCGTTCGCAAGCCGGACTGGACTGATAAAGCCACTTTCATAATTAATGGAAAGGAAGAACAGCCCCTGCTTGGTAATGATGGATATTGGGTAATAGATAGAGTATGGGAACGGAAGAATGTGATAACATTACGGCTTCCGATGCATATATACACGGAAAATTTAATAGGAACCAATCGTTATGTCGCATTGCTATATGGACCTTACGTGCTTGCCGGACGTATGGGAACGGAAAATCTGCCCGCTACTTTTTGGGGAAAGATGAATAATACGGCAATGAACAAGATAGACATGGCAAAAGTTCCGGCTTTCAGAGAATCTGAAGGACAGATTTCGGCTCACGTGGAGGCTGATCTTGAAGGAAATACATTGAAGTTCGGTATAAATTTGAAAGGTTTTGAGGATATAGTACTGGAGCCTTTTTATAAAGTTCATTTTGAACGTTATGCGGTGTATTGGCCGGTAGTTCATTAGGTTTTGAATGGGAATGGAAGTATAATAGAACATATATAATAGGTATGAGAATGATATTAAGGACATTTGTAGGTTGTGCAGCAGTCTTATTTGGTACTGTCTGCATGGGAGCGGTAAGGTATGTTCCTGAAAATGTGAAGGTAGAGCTATCTTTAAAGGTTCCGGGTAATGATGCTGTGGATTACAAACTGTATCCGGACAAGTTGGAGAATAGTTATTTTGATTATGAATGGCGTTCGGAAGATGAACTTCCGATGACGGTCTTTCATAAGGTGGAAGAGCTGCAAGGACGTACACGGCTGACGGTGCAGCTTATTGCCGCAGAGAATGTTTACTTCAACTATCGCCAATGGATAAATACAGGTTATCGTCATGATAACTGTCAGTTTTATATGCCCGGATTTTGGTATCGTCGCAATTTGCGTTCTCCTAAGGAAGCTCCCTCGTTTCATACATCAGATAGTTGGCTGGTTCGCGAAGATAGATTGAGTGCGCCGCTTACGGGGATCTTTTGCGAGAAAGAAAAGCGGTTTATGATAGTAAACCATTTGGGTGACTTCTCTATGGATGCTCTGGCTACGCATAAAGAAGGTGAAATCATTCTTTCAGGGAAAACTTCTTTGGGCTTTACCGGATTTGAGAATCGTCAGGGTGCATCTATGCTCTCTTTTGGTTTTCCCTATCGAGAAGCCCCTAAAAGTTATATCCGTAAATTGACATTGGCTCCGGCAGTAACAGCCTATCAGCATCTTAAAAAAGGAGAAACGATTTTGTTGACTTGGCAAATTACTGAAGGTGAAGCTAAGGATTATTCTGATTTTGTGCGGCATACTTGGGAATATTGTTATGATACATATTTGCCCAAGCCAGTAGATACTTCTTACTCCATTGAATATATGAAGCAAACTCTTAGCCAATTTTTTGTAAGCAGTTTTGTGGATAAATATCCATTGGTTTATAATTCGGGTATACATCTCCGCACGGACCAGTGTATTTCTAACGGGCAGGCGGAAGTTGGTTTTATAGGTCGTGTTCTTCTTAATGCGTTCAACGCCTGGGAATATGGTTGGGAATGTAATCGGGAGGATTTAAAGACTAACAGTACTAAAATATTCGACAGTTATCTGAAGAACGGATTTACAGAAGCCGGTTTCTTTAAGGAATCGGTCAACTTTGACAATAACTTTGAAGATCCGGTCCACAGTATTCGTCGTCAATCGGAAGGGCTTTATGCAATGTTTCATTTCCTGGCTTATGAAAAAGAAAAAGGACGTAAGCATTCGGAATGGGAGCAACGGCTGAAAAAAATGTTGGATATGTTCCTGCAATTGCAGAATACTGATGGTAGTTTTCCGCGGAAGTTTCGGGATGATTTTTCTATCGTAGACAAGAGTGGAGGAAGTACTCCTTCGGCTACATTACCTTTGGTGATGGGATATGAGTACTTCAAAGATAAACGTTATCTGGATAGCGCTAAGCGAACTGCGGATTATCTGGAAAAAGAACTGATCTCTAAAGCGGATTATTTTTCATCTACCCTGGATGCGAATTGTGAAGATAAAGAGGCTTCGCTTTATGCTGCCACTGCTACTTATTATCTTTCCTTGGTTACTAAGGGAGAAGAACACAAGCATTATGCTGATCTGACGAAGCAAGCCGCTTATTTTGCATTATCGTGGTATTATTTGTGGGATGTTCCTTTCGCGCCCGGGCAGATGCTAGGTGACATTGGTCTGAAAACACGTGGTTGGGGAAATGTTTCCGTAGAGAATAATCATATTGACGTGTTTGTTTTTGAGTTTGCCGATGTACTTCGCTGGTTATCGAAAGAGTATAATGAATCTCGTTTTTCAAATTTTGCAGAGGTGATTTCAACTTCTATGCGGCAGCTATTGCCTTATGAAGGACACATGTGCGGTATTGCCAAGATAGGTTATTATCCGGAAGTCGTTCAGCATACCAGTTGGGATTACGGAAAGAATGGAAAGGGATATTATAATGACATTTTTGCACCGGGATGGACTGTTGCCTCCTTATGGGAGTTGTTCACACCGGGACGTGCGGAGATTTTTATGGGAAAGTAATAATTTAGAAATAGGCTATTATGGCGTCTAGAAGGAGACTATATCTTCACCGTACAAGACTGGATGGAGCGTAAGACATTTGAAGATGAGATCGGGCGTAACTGTTACTATATTGATGTCCATAAACCGGGACATAAAGAGACACGTTATAAAAAAGGCGAATCGCATGGAATTCCCTATCGTTGCCTGACGCCTAAAGGACTGAAGAATGTATTAACTGCAGGCCGTTGTATCTCCACTGATGAGGAGGCTTTTGGAAGTCTGCGGGTCATGCCTCCTTGCCTGGTGACAGGTGAAGCCGCCGGAATGGCTGCTGTGCATGCTATCAAACAGACAAGGAATGACGTTCACAAAATTGATATTGCTCTTTTACGTAAAAGATTAAAAGAAGAAGGACAATACTTTTTATAAATATGGACTAATGATACAAATAGTCTTGTATATGCAAAACCTACACGTGAAGCTCCAGGATAAAACGGGTTCCTTTGGTATAGCCTGTATCTAGCGTCAGGCTACCATTCATTTTTGCAGCGATAAGTGAACAGATCGGCAGCCCTAGTCCATCTCCTGTAGTGAGGTCTTTCACTTCCGTGAAAGGTTTGAAAAGATTTTCCTGTTGTTCTGCCGGAATACCTGTTCCTGTATCCGTCACGATAAACTGATGCGTGTGTGCGCCACGTTTCTTGAATTCGAGGCTGATGCGTCCTTGTTCGGTATAGATGGCGGCGTTTCTTAGTAGGTAGAGAAGAATACGTTCCAGTTGTTCCTTGTTTGTTTTTACTTGAAGCTTCGGTGCATTGACCGACGGAGTAACCTCTGTTTTTATATACTCCTTAGCCTTATCCATCACATTTTCGCAGAAAGTTCCTACATTGATTTCTCCTAGTTCATAGAACTCAGTCAATGAGTTCTCTAAAGAAGACAGTTCCTGAATGTCGTCGCTGAATTTTTTCAGAGCGGCCACTTGTCCCTGCATCTGGCCGGCTTCTTGAGGAGCTTTCTGCAACAGCTCTTCTGCCGAATGGGCCAATGTATTCAGGGTAGGCTCCATTTGCGAAGATATGTTTTGTATGAATTTGGTTTTTAATTCATTATGCTCATTGGCTATCTTCACGCTTTTCTTTAATTTACGATTGCCGGCGATGAATTTCAGCAATATGACAGCCAGTATGACTAATCCGGCTATAAGGATAACCACAAGGGCGCAGAGACCTATAATAATATACTGTTTGGCAGATAGCGTATCCTCTTTTTCCTGTATTGTCTGTAGACTCTCATCGTATTTTCTCTTCAATACATTTAGTTCGTCTTGAGCTGTCAATGCTTTTACGGAGTCCGTCCAGACAATGTAACTTTCGTAGGTACGCTCCATCAAGGGGGCATTATTGGCTTTGCGGGCGATGCCGATAAGATTCTTGTAGCACTCACTCACTTTTTCATAGTTTTTCTTTTCCTTATATTGGCTGATAAGTTTGCGGAAACAGGCATCGCCTTGTGCGTTCTGATTGAAAGTATAATAATAGTTGGCTTTTGTATATAGTAATGTCTCCGTTAACGAGTCGTTTTTGGCAAGATTGGCCGTTTCCTCCAGTTTGTTCAGTTGAATTTTGGCCTGTGCCGGATTCTTGAGTGCAGTGTACATCTGCAACCGCTCCTTGCTTACGAGGAAGCGCAGGTTATGAAAGACTTTTTTCTGATTTTGTTCTCCGGCCCATATAAGTTGATCCATATCGCGACAAAGTTCGAACCCTTCTTTGTAGAAGTTCTCTCTGACATATAGCGCATTGGCTTGAACGCCACATTCGATGGCTTGTGGATAGTTCTCGCGGGCTGCAAAAGCTTCGTATGCTTTTTTAAATAAGTAACGCGCTTTGATGTAATCTTTTTGATGAAGGCTGCTCTGCGCTTGTTCCTTTAATTCAGTGGCTCTGTCTTGAGGAGTTTGTGCATAGGTCAGTATGCTGAAACAAAATATCATTAAAAGACTTGTGATTGATGTTTTCATATTTATTTCATATTTGTTTGTCACAAATGTAAAACAAATATATGAAAAAAGATAGCGTTGACGATGAAATAATTTCATTCTGTATGATGTTCGCTGCAATTATCCTGCCCAATTCTCTCTATCGAGATTCCGATAACTGATAGCTTCTGCCAGATGGCTCGGTCGTATTTGCTCCATTCCTTCCAGGTCGGCTATTGTACGGGCTACTTTTAGGATTCGGTCGTAGGCTCGGGCAGACAAGTTCAGTCGCTCCATAGCACTCTTTAATAGCGCCAGTCCTTTTTCGTCCGGTCGGGCATACATGGCGAGCAGTCTGCTGTTCATCTGTGCATTACAATAGACACCCGTACATTCGGCATATCGTCTTTCCTGCATTTGGCGGGCTTTTATCACTCGTTGCCGAATGATACTGCTCGGTTCCCCTTGTCTTTGGTCGGAAATCTTATCAAAAGGTACGGGAACAATCTCTATCTGAATGTCAATACGATCTAATAACGGACCGGATATTTTATTCAGGTATTTCTGTACTTGCCCGGGACTGCATACGCATGCTTTTGTCGGATGATTGTAGTATCCGCATGGACAAGGGTTCATGGACGCGATCAGCATCAGATTGGCCGGATAGCTGATAGTACTTTTGATGCGTGAAATAGTGATCTGGCGGTCTTCCAATGGTTGGCGCAACACTTCCAGCACTCCTCGGTTGAATTCCGGCAATTCATCTAAGAAAAGTACCCCATTATGTGCCAGACTGATTTCTCCGGGTTGTGGAAAACTTCCTCCGCCAACCATCGCCACCTGGGAAATTGTGTGGTGAGGGTCGCGGAATGGGCGTTGGGAAATCAATGATGAACCGCGTTTCAGTTGTCCGGCAACTGAATGTATCTTGGTGGTTTCCAAACTTTCACCCAGAGAAAGAGGAGGAAGAATGGAAGGAAGGCGTTTGGCCATCATCGATTTACCGCTACCCGGAGCACCTACCATTATTAAGTTATGCCCTCCGGCTGCTGCAACTTCTAGTGCCCTTTTTACATTCTCTTGCCCTTTAACATCTGCAAAATCCAAGTCACAGTTCGTCTGTTGTTGATAGAATTCTTCCCGTGTATTAACAACAGTCGACTCTAATTCGCGTTCATTATTGAAGAATTCGATGACCTCCTTGATATTACTGACCCCGTATACTTTTAATTGATTGACAACGGCAGCTTCCCGTGCGTTTTGTTGGGGGATGATTAGTCCTTCGAAACCATCTTCGCGCGCTTTGATAGCAATGGGAAGCGCACCTTTGATAGGTTGTATACTTCCGTCCAGACTTAGTTCGCCCATTAACAAATAGCGGGAAAACTTCTCGGAAGAGATTGTTTCGTTAGCTCCTAACAATCCGATGGCAAGAGGCAAGTCATAAGCTGAACCCTCTTTTCGGATGTCGGCTGGTGCCATATTAACTACTATATTGCTAGTGGGCATTTTATAGCCATTTACCAGCAATGCGGAAATAATACGTTGATGGCTTTCTTTGACCGCAGAATCCGGAAGGCCGACGAGATAGAACATACAGCCGCGCGAGCTGTTAACTTCGATTGTGATGAGTGTTGCATCAATCCCTTGAACAGCCGCTCCGAATACTTTAATTAACACGTTTGATTATTGATTATTTTTTCTTCTTATTGTCTTGTTTTTCCTTTTCTTCAGCAGCAGTGACTACTTCCTCAATTTTCTTCTTCAATTGTTCTCCTTTGAGGTTTTTCGCGAGAATCTTACCGTCTGCCGACAGAAGAATGTTGCTGGGAACTTGCTTGATGGCGTATTGTTTGGCTACTTCGGAATTTAGTCCGCCAAAATCACAGACTTGCTCCCAATTGAGCGTATCACGTTTTATAGCATCCTGCCATTCTTGTTTATCCATATCAAGGGAGATACCGAGCATGGCTATATGTTTGTTCTTCTTATATTTCTGATAGATCTCTTTTAACTCGGTATTGCTTTGGTGATTGGAAATGCTATCTCCCCATGAAGCCCAAAAGTTGATTAACAAGTTCTTTTTCTTGAAATCTTCTGATGACCGGGTAATTTTCTCTCCTTTTATGTTAGATAGACTGAAGAAGGGAGCATATTTGCCTGTTTCTGTTTTCTCTGACAGTGAGATGGCTTCGTTGAGCTGTTCAATATACAGCTTGTCTTGCAATATTCCTGTCATGACTTCAATTAGCTTCTTTATTTTGTTGAAATCGGGCGAATCTTTCTGAACAAAGTATTTATCCAACAAGTAGAGGCTGACAAAAGAGGAATGATGCTTCATGATGAATTCTTCTGCTTTTTGCTCTAAATCTTTCTCGGATGGGGTAGGCAGGCTATTTAGTTCTTTCTGAAAGTTTGTAAACTCTTCATTATATATATTACCATTGATATCCAGATATTCCGGGTGATTGATATCTCCTTTTATTTTGATCTGATTTCCTTTGTCAAGGAAGATTGGATATTCTGTCTGATTGTCAATAAGTAAAAAGGCAGAAGTAATGGTGTCTATTGAAGCTGTATAAGAGAATTTATCGTTCTTCGCGAAAATGGTATCTATCCGGTCGAATGATTCGTCCATTCCATACAGATAAAGCGTATCTGTGCCCAGGCCTTTGATTTCCCCGGTTATGCTAACCTTCTTTGAAGATTTACCACAACTGCATAGACAAATGATTATGAGGATTAAAATGCTACTCTTTTTCATTGCTTTGATTTCTTTTCTGCGAAAGTACGGTTTTTACAGATAAAAAAAAAGAATTGCCCGTCATTTATAATGACAGGCAATTCTTAATATTTAAAATAGAGTGGTAATTCTCTTATTTAATGATGTTCATGAAATCTGCATTTGTGAAGAATTTAGCAAATTCCAAGTCAGTAGCTGCTTTCTTAGCTAATGAAGAATCTTTAGCAACTGCGCTCTTCAAGCTGCTTGTTACCATAGAAGAATTATTAGTTCTAGCACCTAAAACTGCCATCAGGTAGTCAGTGTAAGCATCAGGTCTTTCTACGTTAGCCAACGTGTTTTTAGCTTTGTTGTAGTCCTTAGCAAGGATTTGAGCCAAAGCAGCACTGTTAGTCTTAGAGTCACCGAATGAGTTTACTGCTCTTTCATATTGACCTTGAGCGATGTACAGGTTACCCATAGATTCGCCAAGTTCTTTTGTGCCGGCAGCTTTACCGAAGTATGCTTCTGCAGCAGCTTTGTCACCCTTCATCAAAGAGATCAAGCCTAAGTTCATGTTAACTTCAGGAGTAGCATTAACGCTGGCAGCTTTCTTGAAGTAAGATTCTGCTTTGTCAATGTTACCGGCTTGGTAAGCTAATTTACCTAAGTTGTTGTAACCACGGTAATCGTTCGGGAACTGTTTGGTAGCTTGAGTGTAGATAACTTCTTGCTTAGCAGGATCGCTAGTCAGTGTAGCAGCATACAGCAATTCTTCTACGTTCAGTTCAGAAGGATTAGAAGAAGCCAACTTAGCGATTTCTTCGTCAGACTTACCGATGATTTCATAGTTCAAAGTCAAACGAGAACGACGCAATTGAGGAAGAATTGTGTTAGCCAATTCTTTGTATACAGCAGAGATGTTCTTGATTTCGCTTTCTCTTTGAGCAGGATCTTGGTACATTGCAATAACGCGGAGAATCAACTCTTTGTCTTGGATGTTAGATTTAGAAACCAGTTCTTGGAAACCTTCCCAGTCTTGTGCAGTATATTTAGCATCGATCGGAGCATCGATTTTTGCTTTCTTCAGGTCTTTGCTCAACATCTTAGTTGTGTTGCCTTCACGGTTTTCAGCAAGAGTAGTATTCAAGCTTACACCACCATCAGGAGAAGCGTATGCAGAAACTTCGATGTTGCTGATCTTCTTGTTAGCAGCTTCGTTAACGTTAGCTACTTCTTTGTTGAATTCTTTAGCAGTCTTCAATTCGCTGGAACGAATGTTAGCTTGTTGGATCAAGAACATGATGTTGGCATCGTGTTTTTCTTTGATGATACGTTGGAACGCGTCTTCGCCCAATGCTGGGTTAGCGTTACCTAATGTATTGTTTACTAATTCAGAAGTAGAGATTACACCATCAGCTATTTTCACAGCAGGAATAGTCACCACTTTCTTTCCGATAGTAGCTTTGAATTCCAGATACAATTCTGACTTAGCCATTTCAGGAACATAGTCAAAAGAAGTTTTCATCGTGTAGCTACCGCCCATCTTGTAAGAGATAGTCTGGTCGTTACCTTCCACTTTTTCACCTTGGAAAGTAGCTGGTTGGCCTTTAGCTTCGCCGCCATTCCATTTCAAAACCGGAGTAACTTCTACAACCGCTTTTTTGTTGAAATACTTTTCAGGAAATTTACCATTGATGGTCGCAGGAACTTTACCACCTACTGCCTCCAGCACTTGCGGAGTAACAGTGAAGTAATCAGCTGACAATTCACCCATTTTTTTGCTGCAAGAAGAGAATAATGCAACAACCATTGCCATGAGTAAAGGCAAGTACAACTTCTTAGTCATTTTAGGTATAAATTAAATGTTTGTAATTGAAATATCGTCTATTTGCCAACCTCCTTCTGCTCACACAGAAAAAGTAACGCAAAGATATTAATTCTTAATATAATTATATAGATAAGGGGGCGATTTTATCATAATTTAATGAAATAACTCCTCTTTTTCTTTCCTATACTTGATATTTCGTGGGTGATGCTCGATAATCTCACTACGAAGCATATTGCGGTCGATGTGGGTATAGATTTCCGTTGTCGCAATGGATTCATGTCCGAGCATACATTGAATGGCTCTCAAATTGGCTCCACCTTCCAGTAAATGAGTGGCAAAGGAGTGCCGGAAAGTGTGTGGACTGATGTTTTTGGTAATGCCCGCTTTTTGTGCTAATTCTTTTATCATATGAAAGATCATAATCCGGGAAAGTCCTTTGCCTCTCCGCTGACTGACGAAAACGAAATCCTCATGCCCTTTTTTCACTTCAATCTGGTTACGGTCTGTGATGTAAAGCTTTATTTCATTAATAGCCCGGGGGGAGATCGGTACGAGTCGTTGTTTGCTTCCTTTTCCTTCTACTTTGATAAAGCCTTCATCAAAATAGAGGTCGGATAGTTTAAGGGTGATAAGTTCTGATACCCGAAGTCCGCAGCTGTATAGTGTTTCTAAAATAGCTCTGTTTCGCTGTCCTTCAGCTTTGCTGCGGTCGACGGCGGAGATAATCCGGTCAATTTCCTCCACAGTCAGTACTTCAGGAAGTTTGAAACCTATTTTAGGGCCTTCTAATAGTTCACTGGGGTCTGCTTCCAGATAGTTTTCGAGGATGAGAAAACGGAAGAATGATTTGATTCCTGATAAAATGCGGGCTTGTGAACGGGGATGAATGCCGATGTCATGTAATCCGGCCGCAAAATGTTGAAGATCGGACAGGCATACGTCCAATACGTAAATCCCTTCCAATTTCAGAAAGCTCATCAGTTTGTCCAGATCCGTCAGATAGGCATCCAGCGTATTAAGAGATAAGGACTTTTCCAGTTTGAGATACTGCTGATACTTCCTGATTATCAGCTCTTGTTGTTCCTTCTTATGCTTTTTTTCGTTGATTTCCATTTCTTTTTTCTACCTTTGCACATTCTTTCAGATACAAAGGTATAAAAAAACAGGATTGCGCGATGAAGATACAAATTATTAATGGCCCGAATATTAATCTGTTGGGTAAGCGTGAACCTTCCATTTACGGAAGCGTTACATTTGAAGATTACTTGGCTGATCTTCGCAAAAGATACGTTGACGTGGAGATCGACTATTTTCAATCGAACATCGAGGGAGAAATGATAGACTGCATACAGCAGGTGGGATTTGATGTGGATGGTATAATCTTGAATGCAGGTGCGTATACACATACTTCCATAGCTTTGCAGGATGCTATTCGTTCTGTGACATCTCCGGTGATTGAGGTGCATATTTCTAATGTGCATAGTCGCGAGTCTTTTCGGCACGTATCGATGATTGCTTGTGCTTGTAAAGGAGTGATTTGTGGCTTTGGGCTAAATTCGTACCGTTTGGCTTTGGAGGCTTTATTGGATAGATAATAAATAAGGTAATAATATATAATAGGTAGAAAGACTATGTTATTGAAACAGACTAAGATTGTGGCTTCCATCTCGGATAGACGTTGTGATGTGGATTTTATAAAACAGTTGTTTGAAGCTGGGATGAATGTAGTGCGTATGAATACAGCGCATGCTAGCCGTGAAGGTTTTGAAGCTTTGATTGCAAATGTACGTGCTGTGTCCAACCGTATTGCGATTTTGATGGATACAAAAGGTCCGGAAGTTCGTACAACGGCTAATGCAGAGCCGATTCCATATAAAATAGGAGAGAAAGTAAAGATTGTAGGTAATCCGGATTTGGAAACAACCCGTGAGTGCATTGCTGTTTCATATTCGAACTTTGTGTCTGACCTGAATATCGGTGGTACGATTCTGATTGATGATGGCGATCTGGAACTGGAAGTTATTGATAAGACGGATGGTTATTTGCTGTGTGAAGTTAAGAACGATGCTACTTTGGGAAGCCGTAAAAGCGTAAATGTCCCGGGTGTTCGTATCAATCTTCCTTCATTAACGGAAAAAGACCGTAACAATATTCTTTATGCTATCGAAAAGGATATTGATTTTATCGCTCACTCTTTCGTACGTAACCGTCAGGATGTACTTGACATACGTGAAATTCTGGATGCACATAATAGTGATATTAAGATTATTGCTAAGATTGAGAATCAGGAAGGGGTGGATAATATCGATGAAATCTTGGAAGTGGCAGATGGCGTAATGGTTGCTCGTGGTGACTTGGGTATCGAAGTGCCTCAAGAACGTATTCCGGGAATCCAGCGTGTATTGATTCGCAAGTGTATTCTGGCAAAGAAGCCGGTAATCGTTGCTACTCAAATGCTCCATACAATGATAAATAATCCTCGTCCGACTCGTGCGGAAGTGACTGATATTGCCAATGCAATCTACTATCGTACAGATGCTTTGATGTTGAGTGGAGAAACTGCTTATGGTAAGTATCCGGTAGAAGCGGTGAAAACGATGACTAAAATTGCGGCTCAGGCAGAAAAAGATAAACTGGAAGAAAATGATATCCGTATTCCGTTAGATGAGAATAGTAATGATGTTACGGCGTTCCTTGCTAAACAAGCAGTAAAAGCTACTTCTAAGCTAAAAATACGTGCTATTATCACTGATAGTTATAGCGGACGCACTGCTCGTAATCTGGCTGCTTTCCGTGGAAAGTATCCAGTGCTGGCTATCTGCTATAAAGAAAAGACAATGCGTCATTTGGCTTTGTCTTATGGTGTGGAAGCTATCTATATGCCGGAATTGGCTAACGGACAGCAATATTACTTTGCGGCATTGCGCCGTCTGTTGAAAGAAGGCCGTTTGCAGCCTTCCGATATGGTAGGTTATTTAAGTAGTGGTAAGGCAGGAACAAAGACCTCATTCCTCGAAATCAATGTAGTGGAAGATGCTTTGAAGCATGCAGAGGAGACTGTATTACCTAACAACAACCGTTATCTTTAATTTTTAGAGAGGTAAGTTTTATGCAGGAAACCGAATCGATAGACGAATATATTTTGCAGCATATTGATCCCGAGAGCGATTACTTGAAATCGCTCTATCGGGATACGCATGTAAAGCTCCTTCGTCCTCGTATGGCTTCCGGGCATTTGCAGGGACGGATGCTGAAGATGTTTGTAGAAATGATTCAGCCTCGTCAGATATTGGAAATCGGAACGTATAGCGGCTACTCCGCCCTTTGTTTGGCGGAAGGTCTGCCGGAAGGTGGACTGTTGCATACGTTTGAGATCAATGATGAACAAGAGGACTTTACCCGTCCATGGCTGGAGAAATCACCGTTTGCCGATAAAATTCGTTTTTATATAGGTGATGCTTTAGAACTTGTTCCGCGTTTAGGTGTTACTTTTGATATGGCTTTTATTGATGGTGATAAACGTAAGTATATTGAATACTACGAGATGACATTGGCGTATCTTTCCGAAGGCGGATATATCATTGCTGATAATACTTTGTGGGACGGGCATGTGCTTGAACAGCCTCGCAATACGGACGCTCAAACAATTGGTATTAAAGCCTTTAATGATTTGGTAGCACAAGATGTGCGAGTGGAAAAAGTAATACTTCCTTTGCGTGACGGATTAACGATCATAAGGAAGAAAATAGTAAGTAGTAAATCGTAAAACAGTAAATAACTTTATGGAAACAACCAGACAGAATAAGATATCTCGCCTGTTGCAGAAAGAGCTAAGTGAGATATTCCTGCTTCAAACAAAGTCCATGCCAGGTACATTGGTCTCTGTTAGCGCAGTTCGTATCAGTCCTGATATGAGTATTGCCCGTGTCTACCTTAGTGTTTTTCCTTCAGAGAAAGCAGAAGAGATGGTGAAGAATATCAATAACAATATGAAATCCATTCGTTATGAGCTTGGGACTCGTGTACGTCACCAACTACGTATCATTCCTGAACTGAAATTTTTCGTGGATGATTCATTGGATTATATTGAGAAAATAGATTCATTGCTGAAGTGAAATAATTCATTGCAGAGGTGAACTTCCCTTTTTATATAGCCAGGCGTTATCTTTTTTCAAAGAAAAAGCATAATGCTATTAATATCATATCCGGCATTTCCGTATGTGGAGTGGCTCTTGCTACGCTTGCTTTGGTTTGCACTCTTTCTGTTTTTAATGGCTTTCAGGATATGGTGGCCAGCTTTTTTACGGCTTTTGATCCGCAGTTGAAAATTACGGTCCGTGAAGGAAAAGTCTTTGATGCACAAGATGAACGGATTCGTGCCGTTTGTGCGCTTCCTGAAGTGGAGGTGTTTACAGAGACGCTCGAAGAGAATGCAATGGTGCAATACAAGGACCGTCAGGCTATGGTTGTACTAAAAGGGGTGGAAGATAATTTTGAAGAGTTGACGGCCATAGACAGCATACTTTATGGCGCGGGAGAATTCGTTCTTCATGATTCGATCGTGAATTATGGCGTCATGGGAGTGGAATTGGTTGCGACTTTGGGAACTGGTTTGGAGTTTGTCGATCCTCTTCAGGTATATCTTCCCAAGCGAAATGCCAAAGTGAACATGGCAAATCCCGGCGCTTCTTTTAACCGTGATTATCTATATTCGCCAGGTGTCGTATTTGTGGTGAATCAGCAAGAATATGATGGAAAATATATTTTGACTTCTCTCGATTTTCTTCGTCAGCTTCTGGATTATACAACAGAAGTCTCTGCGATGGAATTGAAATTGAAATCTAATGTAAATACTTCATCGGTACAATCTAAAATAGAAAACATACTAGGTGATGATTTTGTTGTTCAGAATCGTTATCAGCAGCAGGCAGATGTTTTCCGTATTATGGAGATAGAGAAGCTAATCTCTTATTTGTTCCTCACTTTTATTTTAATGATAGCCTGTTTTAATGTGATAGGCTCCCTTTCTATGTTGATCTTGGATAAGAAGGATGATGTAGTAACTTTGCGAAGTCTTGGAGCTAGTGATAAACTCATCTCCCGAATATTCCTCTTTGAAGGACGTCTCATTTCTCTTTTTGGCGCTATTTCCGGTATTGTCCTGGGCTTAATCCTATGTTTTATCCAACAGAAATTCGGTATAATTTCATTGGGAGGCGGTGGTGGTACTTTTGTTGTAGACGCCTATCCTGTCAGCGTTCACGCTTGGGATGTCGTATTAATCTTTATCACAGTTTTAGCTGTTGGTTTTCTTTCCGTATGGTATCCTGTACGTTATCTAAGTAAGAGACTTTTATAGCTAAATGGTAATGTTTTTATTATAGCCATTTTTCTATAATTGATAACTTTTAATGCCTTTTTATGGTGTTTTATTTTCGTAATTGATACGATACTGCTATATTTGGCTCAATTTTGTTAATTGGAAATAATCTATAAATACTTCTGTGAAACTTGAGAATAATGAAATATGTAGAATAGTAGACGGCGATGAAATTGCTTTCAATCGTTTTATGGAGCATTATTCTTCGCGTTTATATCACTATACATTTGCGCTACTTGGCCAGAAGGAGTCAGCTGAAGAGATTGTGAGTGATGTTTTTTTTGAAGTTTGGAAAAATAGAAAAAGTCTGGCTGAAATTGGCAATATGAATGCTTGGATCCAGACAATCACCTATCGAAAAGCGATTTCTTTTTTGAGGAAGGAAACTGGAAAGTATGAATTGTCATTTGATGATATCGAAGATTTTATTTTTGAGCCGGTTCAATCTCCAGCCGAAGAGATGATTAGTAAAGAAGAAATGGCTAAAATTAATGACGCCATTCAACAACTTCCTCCCAAGTGTAAACATGTCTTTTTCTTGGCAAAAATAGACGGACTTCCCTATAAAGATATCGCAGATATGTTGAACATATCAGTGAAGACTATCAATAACCATATTGCTTTTGCGTTAGATGAAATTGCTAAAAGATTGAATATGAAATCTCGCAAGAGCTAAGTTTTTTACTCTCCTGCTTATTAATGCCTTATTTTTTCACATAGCTAACTCCACTTTTATTCTTTTTACCCGAAAAATGAAAAAAAATCATTTTTGACTGGGAGATTTTTTTTTTAGTTGCGTCTTTATCTATAGAACAACATTAAAATAGGATTATGAGCTTGAAAGAATACCATCGTCTCGCAGATTTATTTAGTAAATTGAATTCTCAAGAAAATATTGAGGATGATTTTACTTCTATGCCTGATGCTGAGAAGTTGAAATTCTTTTGGGAAAATTGTGTGCAGGAAAAGATTGATTCATCTTCTATCATAGAGAAGACTCAACGAAAGATGCGAAAAGATGCTATGAAGCGCAGAAAGAAATATTTCTTAGTTGCTTCAGCTTCTATTGCTGCTTCCTTTTTGATTTGTATTTCAACTATTTATTTTTTAAATCAGAATGGAAGTGTTAATTTAGACTTTCAGGCTATTGCTGAAGAAATGGATAGCCAATCTGTTGAGGAAGTGACTCTTATTACTTCCAAGGAACAGCTTAATTTGGATGAAGATGTTTTCATTAAGTATTCGAAAGAGGGGAAAGTTGCTGTCAATTCACAAGTGATAAAAGAGAAAGAAGAGAAAACCAAAGAGGAACAAGAATATAATCAGCTACTTGTTCCTGTGGGGAAAAGGGCTAGAGTAGAATTGTCTGATGGGACTCGGCTGGTCGTTAACTCCCAGTCAAAAGTGATTTATCCTCGTTGTTTTAAAGGAGACATTCGTAAAATCTATGCCCAAGGAGAAGTTTTCCTGGAAGTTGCGCATGATAAGAAACATCCTTTTATAGTGGAGTCTGATGATTTTAAACTGCAAGTGTTAGGAACGAAGTTCAATATCTCGAATTATAAAGGAGGAACAACTAATATTGTATTGGTGGAAGGTGCGGTAGAAGTTACTGATAAGAATGAAAAGAAAGCACGTTTGAATCCTAATGATCTGTTGAATATAGCAAATGGTACAATTGCTTATCAGAAGCAAGTTGATGTAGCAGAGTATATTAGTTGGGTAGAGGGGATCATGTTATTGAATGGTAATGATTTGTCGCAGATCATTCAAAGACTAAGCATCTACTATGGTATATCTATTCAATGTGATCCAATTATTGGTAAAGAAAAAGTGTATGGGAAATTAGATTTGAAAGATGATATAGACGAGGTGATTGAATGTATTCAGCAAACCCTGCCATTCACGATCGAAAAAAGTGATACTAGTATATATTTAAATAAATAATTTTTTTAATTAATCTTTTAATATGTTTGCCTATGAAGAACAGACTGCCATTATGACAAAAAAAAATCGGATAAATATTGCCGTATTTACCCGATAGTAATTCCCTAGTTAAATCAATAAATCCAAAATTGTTAACCTAAAAAGAAATTTTTATGGTAAAGAAAACTATTTTTTTACACTTAAAGAAAAGACTTAAGCTTTTTTGCATTATAAACGTCTTTTTTATGATTCCATTCTCTTCATTCGGTACTAATTCTATTAGTTGGAATTCCGAAGAAGATTTATTCTCAGTACAGTATGAGAATGTTACAGTTAAAGATATTTTAGATTATATCGAAAAACATAGTAAGTATATTTTTATTTACTCTGCTAATGTTCAGAAAAATCTGAATAACAAAGTCTCCATTTCAGTTTCCAATAAGAAAATAGATGCTGTATTAAAAGAGTTGTTCTCAGAGACAGGACTGAATTATAAGATGTCGGGAAGACAAATTACTATTTCGGTGCCAGAAGCTCCTAAAGTACAACAAACTACACAACAAAAGGGTATTAAGGTAACAGGTAACGTTTCAGATGAAAAAGGTGAGCCTTTGATTGGTGTAACAATCATTTTGAAAAATGATTCCACAGTGCATGCATTGACAGACATGAATGGTAATTATAGTATTATTGTTCCTGAAAGAAAATCTGTGCTTTCTTTCCGTTATATTGGTTTTGTTCCTAAAGAAGAGGTTGTTAATAACCGGAAGGTTGTTAATGTACAAATGGTAGAAGATGTTGGTCAATTAGATGAGGTTGTAGTGGTTGCCTATGGCGCACAAAAGAAAGAGTCTGTTGTTGGTTCTATCACAACGATTGAGCCTGCTAAGTTAAAGGTTTCTACTACTCGTTCAATAAGTAATAATCTGGCTGGTACAGTTGCCGGTGTATTAGCTGTGCAACGTTCTGGTGAACCGGGATATGATAATTCTTCTTTCTGGATTCGTGGTATTAGTACATTCCAGGATGCCGGACAAAACCCATTGGTTTTGATTGATGGTATAGAACGCGATTTGAATAATATTGATCCTGAAGAGATAGAATCTTTTTCTGTGTTGAAAGATGCTGCTGCAAGTGCTGTTTATGGAGTGCGGGGAGCTAATGGTGTTATTTTAATTAATACAAAACGCGGACAAGTTGGTAAACCTCGTGTGACTGTAAAGGCTGAATTTGCAGCTACACAGCCAGTTAAACTTCCCGAGTATTTGGGTGCGGCAGATTATATGCAGGTTTTGGATGATATCTTGATGGATACAGGACAACAGCCTAAATATACAGATCGTATTGCAAAAACTCGTGCAGGTTATGATCCTGATTTATATCCGGACGTGAATTGGATGGATGCAATTGCAAATGATTATGCTTCGAATCAGCGTGTAACAGTAGATATTTCTGGTGGTACAGAGACATTACGTTATTCTTTTGTTGCTGCTGCGTATAATGAACGTGGTATTTTGAAACGTGATAAAAGCTATGATTGGGATCCTACTATTAAATTGCAACGTTATAACGTTCGTTCTAATGTGGATTTGAAATTAAGTCCTACTACGCAATTACGTTTTAATATTGGTGGATATTTGCAAGATAGAAATTCTACAACGAAAGATATATCTCAAATTTTCCAGAAAGCGTTCGTTGCTGTACCTCATGCTTTCCCTGCACAGTATTCCAGTGGACAGATACCGACAACAGAGGAGCCAAACGTTTGGGCATGGGCTACTCAAAGTGGATATAAAAGAAGAAGTGACAGTAAGATTGAAACACTGTTTTCTGTAGAACAAGATTTGAAATTCTTACTTCCGGGATTGAAAGTAAAAGGTACATTCTCATTTGACAGGTTTTCTTCAGGTACTGTTTCTCGTGGAAAGACACCGGATTATTATGTACCTGCTACAGGACGTGATGATGAAGGTAATTTGATTATAGCATCAAAATCCAATGGTACTAATTTCCTGGATTACTCAAAAAGCGGTGACTATGGAAATAAGAGCGTATATATGGAAGCAACTTTGTCTTATGACCGTACATTCGCAGAGAAACATTCCGTTGCTGCAATGTTATTGTTTAATCGTCGTAATTATGATGATGGAAGCAAGTTGCCTTACCGTAATCAGGGATTGGCAGGACGTGCATCTTATACCTATTCGGGTAAATATGTAGGTGAATTTAATTTTGGCTATAATGGCTCTGAAAATTTTGCCAAAGGTAAACGTTATGGCTTTTTCCCTTCAGGAGCAATTGGCTGGATTGTATCGGAAGAGGCATTTATGCAACCATTGCGTAAGGTCATATCTAAATTGAAATTGCGTGCGTCTTATGGTCAGGTAGGTAATGCTAATTTAGGTGGACGCCGTTTTGCGTACCTTTCTACAATTACCGATGACTATGATACATTAAACATGTATAAATGGGGATTGGATAGTAGTTATGGTTTAACTGGTATGGCGGAAGGTGAGTTTGCTGTACAAGATTTGACGTGGGAGATTGTTAATAAGATGAATTTGGGGGTTGAGCTAGGTTTCCTGAATGGTATGATTGATTTGCAATTAGATTATTTCGACGAACGCCGTAAAGATATATTTATGCCACGTGAGTCTGTTCCGATGACGGCTGGATTTATGAAGCAGCCTTGGAAGAATTTTGGAAAAGTGACTAATCAGGGTGTAGAAGTTTCCTTAAATGTTAATAAACAGTTTGGCAAAGACTTATTTGTCAGCTTAATGGGAACATTTACCTATGCTCATAATGAAATAACAGAAAAGGATGAACCTAGTGCAGTAGTTGGTACTAACCGTGCTGAAACAGGACATCCGGTAGGGCAATTAACTGGCTATATAGCAGAAGGTTTGTTTACAGAAGACGATTTTGAAGACGTAAGTACAGGTAAACTGAAAGAAGGAATTCCGACTCAAAGTTTTGTAAGCAAACTCCGCCCGGGAGATATCAGATACAGGGATGTCAATGGTGATGGTAAAGTGGACGTATTTGATAAATCGCCAATCGGAGGAACAAAAGATCCGGAGATAGTATATGGCTTTGGACTGAATATGAAATATAAGGATCTAGATTTTGGAGCTCTCTTTCAAGGAATAGGCCGTAGTTGGAATATATTAGGATCAAGCATTATTCCGGGTGCCAATAGAGGAGTGACAGGCAATATGTTTACTAATGCAAATGATCGTTGGACTGTAGACAACCCAAGTCAGAACGTATTTTATCCGCGTTTGGATGACGGTATAAATAGTAATAATAATCAACCATCTACATGGTGGCTGCGGAATATGAGTTTTTTACGTTTAAAAAACATTGAACTTGGTTATTCCTTACCAAAGAATTTGTGGAGAAATACTACAGTTATATCAGGCATTCGTCTTTTCGTGAGAGGAACAAATCTTTTAACATTCTCAAAATTTGATTTGTGGGATCCGGAAGTCGAAAATACTACAGGGGCTGCGTACCCAATTATGAAATCGTTATCTGCAGGTTTTGAAATTAAATTCTAATAATAGCGCATATGAAAAATAGCATATTAAAATTTATAGTACTAAGTATTATTACGACATTTACTTTTTCTTCTTGTTCTGATTATCTGGATAAGCAACCGGATGACCAGTTGGACTTAGAATCAGTATTTGAGAATAAAAAGAATATGGAACGTTGGCTGGCATATATTTATCGTGGTCTGCCTGAATATTATACTTATGATGGTCCCGATGCCATAGCTGATGAACTGATTCCTTCAGTTGGTTGGGAAGCGCAAGGATTTAAAGCCATTCAATATCAAAAAGGTAACTGGACAGCAGACAATCCCGGGGTAATTGCTTATTGGAATACTTATCCCAAATATATTCGTTCTGCTTATTTGTTTATAAAACATGCTCACCCATTGGAGGCTGTACCGGCTGAAGAAGTAGACTTTATGAAAGCTGAATGCCGTTTCTTTATAGCTTATTATAATTCTATGATGGCTATAGCTTATGGTTCAGTTCCTATTATTCGCGAGGCTAGTGAAAGTACTTCGGCTGATGATCTGATGTTGAAACAAGAGCCGTTTTATAATGTAATTGATTGGGCGGATCAAGAAATGCTGGAAGCTTCAAAACAATTGCCTGCCACTCAAACTGAAGATAAGAAATATGGCCGTGTGACTTCTGTTGGATGTTTGGCAATGCGTGCGCGTATGTTATTATTTGCTGCAAGTGACTTGGTGAATGGTAATCCTGCATTGGCGAATATAAAAAACATTGATGGAACTCCTATCTTTAATTCTGCACATGATCCGGAACGATGGAAAAGAGCAGTAGATGCTTGTAAACTGGTTATCGATGAGGCGGAAGCCGCTGGCTATCATTTGCATTATGAATATTTGGATAACGGTGATATTGATCCTTTTCTTTCTTATCAGAATGCAGTGATGAAGAGATGGAACGAAGCTAACAGAGAATTACTGTTTGTTCGCACAATGGATTCCGGTGGATGGTATGATAAAAACTGTATTCCACGTGGTTTGGGTATTAATGGAGTGGGAGCGATCGGAATAACACAATCTTTGGTTGATGCTTTTTTCATGAGAAACGGTCAAAGGCCTATTATAGGCTATAATTCGGATGGTTCTCCTAAAGTTAACCCTGATGCTAATTATTCAGAGACAGGCTTTAGTACGCAAAAAGAGACTTATTCTACAAAGTGGCAGTATGGGTCTTCAGAAGGAGATCGTAATAAAGATGAAAATGTAGTTGTAGATGCCAATACCTATAAAATGTATTGTGACCGCGAACCTCGTTTTTATATTTCAGTACTGCATAACGAACAATGGCATATTGGTGGTAAGAGAAATACAGATTTCTATATGGATGGTAAAGACGGTGGTCCTTCTCATGACGCTCCGTGGAGCGGCTATCTGGTACGTAAGAGAGTAGACCCATCTGCAAATCCCAAAGAAGGCAGTGGAGATTATAAAAATCGTCATGGTGCACTATGTCGTTTGGCAGAGATCTATTTAAGTTATGCTGAGGCGTTGAATGAATATAGCATTGAGAAGGGGACTTATACTGCTAATCAAAATGAGATTTTGAAATATGTCAATTTGATTCGTGAGCGTGCGGGTATTCCTGAATATAGTGTTTCAGCTGAAGAAGGTAAGATAACAGCCCCATCAGATCCTGTAGAAATGCGCGAGTTAATTCGCCAAGAAAGGCGTGTGGAATTGAATTGTGAATCTGGACTTCGTTTTAATGATCTGCGTCGCTGGAAATTAGCCGAGAAAGTATTGGATGGTGATTTTTATGGCATGAATGCTTATATTAAAGTATCCGATGCGGACTATAGAAATAAATATTATACTCGTACAGTATATCAGACACGTAAATTTATAAGCTATTGGTGGCCTATTCCACAGGACGATATTGATAAGAATTGGAATTTGGTACAAACTCCTGACTGGACCGTCGGAAACCAATAAATAGTTATAATATTAATATATTGAATATAGATATGAAAAACGGATATATATTTAAGAAGAACCTTTTACGGTTCTTCTTCCTGACACTTGCTTCGTGTTTCATAGTAGCATGCAATGATGATGACGATGCTACTAATTCGCTCGACAATCGTACAAGTTTAGTTCTTACTCCTTCTGATTATGAAATAGAACTCAAGGAAGATACCCCGGATGAGGTTGCATTGACGTTAAACTGGACGGAAGCTGACCCAATAGGCTCTGACTATTATATTTCCTATCTTTATAAAATGGATCTGGAAAATAACAGTTTTGGAACAAACACAATGATAAGGGAGTATATTGATGATGATTTTTCTAAAAGTTATACTCATAAAGAATTGCAGAGTTTATTGGTGTCAAAGTGGAAGCAGCAGCCTGGTGATTTAGTAAAGTTACAAGCCCGTATTATCGGTTCTGTAGAAGGGCCTAAGTTTGTAAAACCGGAAGTTTCTACAGTTACTATAAAAGTAAAGATGTATTCTGAAAAGACTTTTGTAGCAGACCATCTTTATATGTCAGGCACAGCTGTTGATGGTGAAGATATTGAAATCTTGCCAATGGAAAGTCAGCCGAAGCGTTATGTTTCCATTTGTGACTTGAAGGCAGGTAATCTTCACTTCCCGATTGTTTGGAAAGATGAAAATAAGATTAATGCCATCTCACCAGTTGCTGCAGAACAACAGATAACTGATGGAGCAATGGAAGCTAAAATTAAGGGGATAGATAATGCTGGATATTGGGTGATTCCTGAAGATGGGCAGTATCGTGTAGTGGTAGATTTTGAAACACGTACCGTTACTATAGGTTTGGCTAGTAATTTTATAGAAGCTGATAAAATCTATATTGCCGGAACTTGTGTTAGCGCAGATGTAGAGATGACTCGCACGATAGAAGATGAAAATCAATATGCGTTCCATGCAGAACTGCAACCAGGTACTATTTATTTCCCGATCTTGTTTAATGGACAGAAAGATATGGCTATTGCTCCGGAAGAATCAGGCGATTTTACAGATGGTACAGCAATGAATATCTCGACAATGAGTCCGGAAACAGCTGCGCTTGGTTATCATTGGAATATTAAGATTGCGGGTGTCTATCGTATTGTGATTAACATAAATACTAAAAAGGTTACGATTTACTCCCCCGAAACAGATCCTAAACCAATGGTTGTTTCGTGGACATGGAACAATAATACGGTGACTACCACTATTGAAAGAGTCTTTATTTGGGGACCATACGATGGATGGGCTAAAGATGGCACTGGTGATACAGGATTCACTATGGCTCATTCTATGACACCTAGTTTGGCAAATCCTTATTTGTTTATATACAAAGGAGCGGAGTTACCCAGAAAGAATTCCATTAAAGACAAAGATGGAAATGCACATCCAGGTGGATTGAACTTTAAAGTCGGACCGCAAAGTGCCGGTTGCTATACTTTTGGTTCAACAGCAGATGCCATCAGAGGATCTTATGACGGTTGCCTTGATATTGCAGAGAGTGACTACAATCAGAAACAGACTGTAGTCGGAGGGCAATCTCATAACCGCTATGCCTTCTTTAGTGTACCTGTAGGAGTTAATTACATAGAATTAGATATTAAAGAACTGACAGTATTCTTTGATAAGAGATAATCAAGCAGGATAAAATTAAGAGTGCTATATCAATCTCGTGATTTTTATATGAATAAAGAGAACAATGATATAGCACTCTTTAAAAAAAACAATTAGTAGTATGGTTATAAGAAAGATAAGTTATTATAGAGTAATTGTGTCTCTTTGTCTGTTTATGTTCCTTTTATCTCCTGTTTTCGGAGACGAGAATTCAGCCGTTTCATTTGATAAGGAACTACCGGAGAATAACATAGTTACGATTCAGCCTGATTCTTTGCGTATTCTTCATAACCCGCTTACAGGATGGGTGCTCTATGCAAGTATGGGAGTGGATGCTGCGGATTTTTGGGCACAGTATGACCATATGTATATTCCTGAACTGGGACACAATGTTAGTGTGACAGATTATGCTCATACGCTTTATATTCGCGCTAGTTGGACAGATTTTAATCCACAGGAAGATGTATATGGTTGGAAAATTGATTCTAATTTGAGAGCATATATTGAAGGAGCTTATCAGCGAAATATGCGCTTGGCATTTCGTGTTGTAGTTGACAGTCGTGATAAGAGAACGGAATTTACTCCTCAATTTGTAAAAGATGCCGGTGCAAAAGGATTTATGAATAAAGGTAAATGGTCACCTTATTCTGACGATCCTGTTTTTCAGAAGTACTATACTAAATTTGTGAAGGCCCTGGCTAAAGATTTCAACGATCCTTCGAAAGTTGAATTTATAGATGGATTCGGACTTGGGAAATGGGGAGAATATCATACAATGATTTATTCAACAGGTGATGATACTCCAAAGAAAGCAGTTTTCGATTGGGTGACAGATATATATTCTCAAGCTTTTGATAAAGTTCCAGTAGTAATTAACTACCATAGATGGATTGGTGCGGGAAAAGATTGGGTAGATGATGAACATTTTGCTGCTGACAGTGAAGAAATGTTGGAAGAAGCAATCAAGAAAGGATATTCATTGCGTCATGATGCATTTGGCATGACAACCTATTATGGCAGTTGGGAGCGTAGGTTCGCAAAAAAATATCGTAATATCTGCCCCATTATTATGGAAGGTGGCTGGATTGTCAAATCACATAGTTATTGGCAGGATCCTAGAGGATATCGTAAGGATTCACACGAGGACGTAAGACGCGGTGAGTTTGATGACAGCAAAGAGGCACATGTCAATATGATGGATTTCCGTTTTGGCGATACAGAGTCTTGGTTTAAAGATGCTTTTGATTTAGTACGCCGATTCCTTCGGGAAGGCGGGTATAGGCTCTACCCCAGTGAGATCTCTTTACCGTTAGAAGTCTCTAAAAAAACAACTCCGACTATTAAACATTGCTGGAACAATTTGGGATGGGGGTACTGTCCTACTAATATTCCGCAATGGAACCAAAAATATAAAGTAGCTTTCGCTTTGCTCGATTCTGAAACGAATGAGGTGCGATATACATTTGTGGATACGAATACTGATTTATCGAAGTGGATAAAAGGAAGTCCCGCTGAATATGTATTTGAGCCGGATATGTCCAAAGTTGAAACGGGTACTTATGTTTGGGCTGTGGGCTTGGTTGACCGGAGTAATAAAGATCTCATAGGGCTGGACATTGCCGCCAAAGGGGATATATTGGATTCGGGCTGGTTAAAATTGTCGAAAGTAAGCATAAAAAAATAAGAGCTATAGGTATGAAGATTAATTTTCAAAATATGTGCAGTTTGAGAAAAATAAGTTGTGGGCTTATTTTTTCTATGGCTATATCATTAGTCGCTTGCGGCAGTGATAATGATGAAGAAGGAGGTGGTAATGGTGATGATGGTTTGGTAGAAGATACTTCTATTCCTGGAAACAGCATTGTCACGGTAAAGCAGAATCGAAATATCATTTTGCATAATCCTCTTTCCGGATGGGTATTATATGCGGGTATTGGTGATGGTTTATCTTCCACATTCTGGCAGGATTATGATAATTTCCCGTCATCGGAAGGCACTGTAAAGGTCTCTGATTATGCAAATACCTTATACCTTCGTGGTGCCTGGGCTGATTTTAATCCTGAAGAAGGAAAATATGCATGGAACTCCGATTGTGATACCCCTTCGGCTAAGCGACTGAAGATGTTGATAGAGGGAGCTAAGCAAAGAAATATGAAATTGGCCTTTACTTTTGTGGTGGATAGCCGTGATAAGCACTATAATTTTACTCCGAATTTTGTAAAAGAGGCTGGCGCGAAAGGATATGAAACACAAACAGGTTCAGTAAAAGTATGGTCTCCCTATCCGGATGATCCTATTTTCCAGAAATATTATGAGAAATTTATCAGGGCTTTGGCTAAGGATTTTAATGATCCCGACAAAGTACAGTTTGTAAGTGGTTCAGGATTTGGAAAATGGGGAGAGTATCATAGTGTATGGTACTATCAGGTGCGTGAGTTGGGAAAACCGGAGCTGCCGACTCGTGAGGCTGTTTTCGATTGGGTGACAGATTTATATTCTCAAGTATTTGATAAAGTTCCTGTGTTTGTAAATTATCATCGTTGGATAGGTACAAGTAAGGAATGGGACGGCAATAATTATGATAAAGATACTGAAAGATTAATAGGAAAAGCAGTAGCTAAAGGATATTCATTACGTCACGATGCGTTTGGTATGAAAACTTATTATTCTACTTGGGAACGCAATTTTATAGCCAAGTGGAAGTATCTCGTTCCTGTAGTAATGGAAGGTGGCTGGGTGAAAAATTCTCATGGAAACTCGATTCAGGGAGATGGATATGCCAATTATGCAGAAGTACGTCAGGGTGAGTTTGATGAGGCTAAAACAGCCTGCGTCAATATGATGGATTTACGCTATAATTCAGACTTTCGCAATGGAGAAACTTATTCATGGTTTAATGAAGCTTTCCAATTAGTTAAACAATTCTGTACAGAAGGAAGCTACCGTTTATTTCCGGACAGAATTTCTTTGCCTACAACTATCTCTAATGGTAAACAGATTGAAATAGCGCACCGTTGGAATAATTTTGGTTGGGGATATTGTCCGACGAATATTCCCCAGTGGAAGAATAAATATAAAGTGGCTTTTGCTTTATTGGACACCAAGAATGATAAACCGAAGTATGTATTTGTTGATGGAGAACCGGAAGCTTGTGATTGGGTGAAAGGTACGGCTAAATCATATACGTTTACAACCCGGATTGAAGGCGTGGAGGCAGGTAAATACATGTGGGCTGTTGGGATTGTTGACACGGCAAAGCAGAATGAGATTGGAATTCACCTTGCTGTAAAGAACAATGTAACATCTGCCGGATGGTTGAAGTTATTTGAAGTTACCGCTCGGTAAGTCATAGTCAATTGCTACGAGATACATTAATTGTTGGAAATGAATGTATTGGCAGGTCATAGTTCTCCGGTTCGTTGGGGATATATCTCCAAGATGTTAGCCATATATATGCTACGTATTGGATCTATATATGCTGCATATTGGATCTATAGATCCAACGTGTTGGGCATATATCTCCAATGAACTGATTGTAAGTAACTGGTACTTAGGTAAATGATAAGTGTATGGAATGGCTGGAATAATTATTTGCTTACGTATTGCTTGATATACATCTGAAAACTAGAAATAATAATTAACTGACGAAAACATTGATGAGAAAAAAAGTTTTGATTTTGGGATTGTGCCTATTGGGAGTCACACATTCTCTTTCGTCAAAAGATAAAAAGAGTATTCCTTTGTATAAGGATGCCAAAGCTCCAATTGAAAAACGTATTGATGATTTAATATCGCGTATGACATTGGAGGAAAAGATTTTGCAGCTAAACCAATATACATTGGGACGAAATAACAATGTGAATAATGTTGGCGAAGAAGTGAAAAAAGTACCGTCAGAGATTGGTTCTTTGATTTACTTTGATATAAATCCAGAGTTGCGTAATAGTATGCAGAAAAAAGCGATGGAAGAATCTCGTTTGGGTATTCCCATCATTTTTGGCTACGATGCTATTCATGGATTTCGCACCATATATCCTATTTCGTTGGGGCAGGCATGTTCATGGAATCCGGGATTGGTAGAACAGGCATGTGCGGTATCTGCACAAGAAGCCCGCATGTCTGGGGTTGATTGGACTTTTTCTCCCATGATCGACGTGGCACGTGATCCTCGATGGGGACGTGTAGCCGAAGGATATGGTGAAGATCCTTATACAAATGGAGTGTTTGCCGCTGCTTCGGTGCGTGGGTATCAGGGAGATGATATGTCAGCAGAGAACCGTATGGCTGCTTGTCTGAAACACTATGTAGGTTATGGTGCTTCGGAGGCTGGGCGAGATTATGTTTATACCGAAATTTCAGCTCAAACTCTTTGGGATACTTATCTGCTGCCCTATGAGATGGGAGTGAAAGCTGGTGCGGCCACTTTGATGAGTTCTTTCAATGACATCAGTGGAGTACCCGGGTCAGCTAATCCTTATATCATGACCGAGATATTAAAGAAACGCTGGAAACATGACGGGTTCATTGTGTCTGACTGGGGGGCTGTGGAACAGTTAAAGAATCAGGGATTAGCCGCTACAAAGAAAGATGCTGCTCAGTATGCTTTTAATGCGGGGCTTGAAATGGATATGATGTCTCATGCCTACGATCGTCATCTGAAAGAGCTTGTAGAGGAAGGTAAGGTAACAATGGCACAAGTTGACGAATCAGTCCGTCGAGTATTGCGTGTAAAATTCCGTCTGGGTTTGTTCGAACGTCCTTATACTCCGGTTACTAATGAGAAGGATCGTTTTTTCCGTCCGCAAAGTATGGCTGTGGCCGCTCAACTGGCAGCAGAATCAATGGTGCTGTTGAAAAATGACAATCAGATATTACCACTTACAAACAAAAAAAAGATTGCCGTAGTAGGTCCAATGGCAAAAAATGGTTGGGACTTATTGGGTTCCTGGTGCGGACATGGAAAAGATACGGATGTGGAAATGCTCTATGATGGGTTGACTGCCGAGTTTGGAGGAGATGCCGAATTACGTTATGCAATGGGATGCAAACCGCAGGGCAATGACCGTTCAGGTTTTGCTGGCGCATTGGACGTTGCTCGTTGGTCTGATGTAGTCATTGTTTGTTTGGGCGAGATGCTTACCTGGAGTGGTGAGAATGCCTCCCGTTCTACGATTGCTTTGCCACAGATTCAGGAAGAATTGGTGAAAGAGCTAAAGGAGGCTGGTAAACCTGTTATATTGGTACTTTCTAATGGACGTCCCTTGGAGTTAAATCGCATGGAACCTCTTTGTGATGCTATATTGGAGATATGGCAACCGGGAATAAATGGTGCACGTTCAATGGCAGGAATTTTATCCGGACGTATCAACCCTTCCGGTAAACTAGCCATGACGTTCCCTTATTCCACAGGACAAATTCCTATTTATTATAATCGCCGCAAGAGCGGACGCGGACATCAGGGATTTTATAAAGATATAACAAGCGATCCGTTATATCCGTTCGGGCATGGATTAAGTTATACCGAATTTAAGTATGGCACTGTTACCCCTTCTGCTACTAAGGTGAAGCGTGGCGATAAACTGTCGGCAGAAGTGACCGTCACCAACACCGGTGCCCGCGATGGAGCAGAGACTGTTCATTGGTTTATCTCCGATCCTTATTGCTCTATCACCCGTCCGGTGAAAGAACTGAAACACTTTGAGAAACAACTTATCAAAGCCGGCGAAACGAAGACTTTCCGTTTCGACATCGACCTGGAACGTGATTTCGGTTTTGTCAATGAGGATGGTAAACGCTTCCTTGAAGCCGGCGAATATCATATTCTGGTACAAGGACAGACCGTTAAAATAGAACTGATAGACTAAAAATGTAAAGAACAAAAGTGTGTGAAGAGCTGATAGCTAAGTTGGTTTTTTACACATATTATATTAACACAGAATCACCATGAAAAAGAAAATAGGAGGCATAGGTTTATGTATGCTTGCATGGAGCATATTAACCTGTGCACAAACAATCACTCCCCAAGCCGAACAACGTGCGAAGGACATTGTATCAAAAATGACTTTGCAAGAGAAAATAGAGTATATCTCCGGATATACCAGTTTTTCTCTGCGTGCCATTCCCCGTTTGGGAATACCTGAAATCAAGTTGGCTGACGGGCCGCAGGGAATTCGTAATCATGCTCCCAAGAGCACTTTATATCCTTCCGGAATACTTTCCGCTTCTACTTGGAACCGGGAATTACTTTATAAGTTAGGGCAAGGCTTGGGACAGGACGCCAAGGCAAGAGGAGTTAATATCCTGTTGGGTCCGGGCGTGAATATCTATCGTGCTCCGTTGTGCGGCCGTAACTTTGAATACTTCGGTGAAGACCCTTACTTGACAGGTGAAACGGCGAAACAATATATCCTGGGAGTACAATCGGAAGGAGTCATTGCTACAATCAAACACTTTGCTGCCAACAACCAGGAATGGAGCCGCCACCATGCCAGCTCTGACATAGACGAACGTACTTTGCAGGAAATCTATTTCCCGGCTTTCCGGAAAGCTGTACAGGAAGCCAATGTCGGCGCCGTAATGAACAGCTACAATCTGTTGAACGGTGTCCATGCCACCGAACATAAATGGCTGAATATTGATGTCTTGCGCAATCTTTGGGGCTTCAAAGGTATTCTGATGTCTGACTGGACTTCCGTATATTCCGCCGTAGGCGCTGCTAACGCCGGACTTGACCTCGAAATGCCGAAAGGACGTTTTATGAATTTGGAGAATCTGTTGCCTGCTATCAAGACTGGCACAGTGACAGAAGAAACCATCAACCTGAAAGTACAACACATCCTGCAAACTCTGATTGCTTATGGTATGCTGGATAAGGAACAGAAAGACAGCAACATCGCAGAGGATAATCCTTTCTCCCGCCAGACAGCTTTAGAACTGGCGCGCGAGGGTGTAGTCCTGTTGAAGAATGAAGGAAACTTGCTCCCGCTGAAAGGAAAGACAGCCGTGATGGGGCCTAATGCAAATTTGATTCCTACCGGTGGCGGTAGTGGGTTTGTCACTCCTTTTTCTACCGTCTCAGTGGCTCAAGGCTTGAAGGAATTGAAGAAAAAGAATCTGTTACTATTGACGGATGATGTGATTTATGAAGATATTGTCCATGAGTTTTATACTGATGCTAATCGTCAGATGAAAGGCTTCAAAGCTGAATACTTTAAAAACAAGACTCTTTCGGGCCAGCCTGAAGTAATACGCACGGAATCCTCTGTTGATTATGACTGGGGATATGGAGCACCTTTGGACGGCTTTCCGACAGATGGATTCTCTGTCCGTTGGACAGCCTGCTACATGCCACAAACTGACGGTCAGTTGAAACTTCATATCGGTGGTGATGACGGTTATCGTCTGTTTGTGAATGACAAGCATATTACGGGAGATTGGGGAAATCATTCCTACTCTAGCCGTGAAGTTGAACTGCCGGTTGAGGGTGGTAAGGAATATCGTTTCCGGATTGAATTCTTTGATAATATTTCTTCGGCCATCATTCGTTTTAATGCTTATAGCCTTAATGAGGCGAAACTTCGTCAAGGATTGGCAAAGGTGGATAATGTTGTGTTCTGCACAGGTTTCAATAGTAATACCGAAGGCGAAGGCTTTGACCGTCCGTTTGCCTTGCTCCGCTATCAGGAATTGTTTATCAAGAAGATTGCGTCCATGCATCCCAATGTTGTGGTTGTGCTGAACGCCGGTGGCGGTGTGGATTTCACCAACTGGTATGATGCCGCAAAAGCGATTCTTATGGCCTGGTATCCGGGACAGGAAGGCGGCCAGGCGATAGCTGAAATCCTGACCGGTAAGATTTCTCCAAGTGGAAAGCTACCGATTTCTATCGAGCGGAAATGGGAAGATAATCCGGTGCACGGCAGTTATTACGAGAACTTAAAGGCGGAGATTAAGCGTGTAGACTATTCCGAAGGTGTCTTTGTCGGTTATCGTGGATACGACCGTTCGGGAAAAGAACCTTTCTATCCGTTTGGCTACGGTTTGTCCTATACTACTTTCGTTTATAGTAATATGGCTGCGGAGAAAACGGGTGAGCATCAGGTTACCGTTAGCTTTGATATAGAGAATACAGGTAAGATGGATGCTTCGGAAGTGGCACAGGTGTATGTGCATGATGTACAGTCTTCTGTTCCCCGTCCGTTGAAAGAACTGAAAGGATATGAAAAGGTATTCTTGAAGAAAGGGGAGAAGAAGCGGGTTTCTGTTGTGCTGGATGAGGATGCGTTCTCTTTTTACGATATGAATCAACACCGCTTTGTAGTGGAAAAAGGAGACTTTGAGATCTTAGTCGGGCCTGCTTCCAGTCAATTGCCTTTAAAGGCTACAGTTGAACTGTAATGACCGAATGATAAACAAATAAATATAGAATGAAAAAAACACTTTTATTGGGAGCGTCTCTGTTATGTTCCGTTTTTATAATGGCAACAGAGATTCCTTTTCAAAAAGCAGAAATAAAGTCTATCATGCGAAAGGTGGCGGATTGGCAGATTGCCAATCCACACCCCGCTCCTGAACATGACGACTTGAACTGGCCGCAAGGTGCTCTTTATGTCGGCATGGTGGATTGGGCGGAATTGGCTGAAAAAGAAGACAATGATGATACATATTATAAGTGGCTTACCCGTATAGGCCGACGGAATTGCTGGCAGCCGGACAAACGGTTTTACCATGCTGATGACATCGCTGTATCACAGTCCTTTTTGGATTTATACCGCAAGTACAAAGACGAAGCAATGATTATCCCTACGCTCGCCCGTACGGAATGGATTGTCAATCATCCATCCGAAGGTAGTTTCAAGCTGGTGGAGGGAGACTTAAAGACCTTGGAACGTTGGACTTGGTGTGATGCTCTCTTTATGGCTCCCCCTGTATATGCCAAACTGTATATGCTGACCGGAGAGAAAAAATATATCAAATTTATGAATCGTGAGTATAAAGCGACTTATGATTACCTGTTCGATAAAGAAGAAAACTTGTTCTACCGTGACTGGCGTTATTTTGATAAGCGCGAAGCCAATGGTAAGAAAGTCTTTTGGGGACGTGGCAACGGTTGGGTGCTTGGTGGTCTGGTTGAAATATTAAAGGAACTGCCCAAGAAAGATAAGAACCGCAAATTCTATGAGGAATTATTTGCAAAACTGGCTACCCGTGTTGCCGGATTACAGCATCCGGACGGTTTCTGGCATGCCAGTCTTTTGGATCCTGCCTCTTATCCATCACCGGAAACGAGTTGCACTACTTTCATTGTCTATTCCATTGCTTATGGAATAAACGAAGGTTTATTGGATAAGGAAATTTATCTTCCTGTAATGATAAAAGGCTGGAATGCATTAGTCTCGGCTGTGGAACCGAATGGGAAACTGGGTTATGTGCAGCAAATCGGTGCCGACCCGAAGAAAGTGACTCGTGACATGACGGAAGTTTATGGAGTTGGTGCTTTTTTGATGGCAGGCAATGAAATTTATAAAATGGCGAGATAATCTGTTCCCTCTGTGAAGATAGTAGACAATAATCATAAAAACGCTGTACTGTGATGAAAAAATTCTTATTGACATGCATAGCCGTAGCTTGTAGCCTTGTGGCTGTAGCCGAAGAACTGCTCATCGAAGCTGAAAGTTTCAGCCAGCGAGGCGGCTGGGTGCTCGACCAGCAGTTCATGGATCAAATGGGTTCGCCCTATCTCATGGCACATGGTATGGGCATCCCTGTGGCGGATGCTACGGCAGAAATCAACATTCCCCAGGCGGGCACTTACTACGTATATGCCCGTACTTACAACTGGACTTCACCTTGGACCGATGCCGAAGGTCCCGGAAAATTCCGCCTGGCTTTAGGCGGCAAATTGCTGAAAGCTACATTAGGACATACAGGTAATTCCTGGCAATGGCAATTTGCCGGAAAGACAGTATTGAAAGCAGGGACTACCACCCTTGCGCTGAAAGACCTCACCGGTTTCGACGGTCGTTGCGATGCCATTTACTTTACGACCGATGCGAACACGCAACCCGCTACCTGGGATACGGCAGAGACAGCGGCACTTCGTACCCGCCTGCGACAACAACAGACGGTGCCCGCTCATCAATACGACTTTGTGGTAGTAGGAGGGGGAATAGCCGGAATGTGTGCTGCCGTATCGGCCGCCCGATTAGGTTGTAAGGTAGCACTAGTGAACGACCGTCCTGTATTGGGCGGCAATAACTCGTCGGAGATTCGTGTACATCTCGGTGGTATCATCGAAATGGGGCCTAATCAGGGATTGGGTCGTATGATACGTGAGTTTGGCCATGAGCGTTCCGGCAATGCCCAACCGGGCGACTACTATGAAGACCGGAAGAAGGAAGACTTTATAGATGCCGAAAAGAACATTACCCTTTATGCCTCTCAGCGTGCGGTAGCCGTGAAGATGCAAGGAGACCGCATTGTGTCAGTCACTATCCAGCACATCGAGACGGGCGAACAAACTGAACTTACTGCTCCTCTCTTTAGCGACTGCACAGGTGATGCTACCATAGGCTATTTAGCCGGTGCCGATTGGGCTATGGGGCGTGAAGGTCGCGATGAATATGGCGAGAGCCTTGCTCCCGAGCAACCCGACTCATTGGTGATGGGGGCTTCTATACAATGGTATAGTAAGGATATGAAGAAGAAAACCTCATTCCCTCATTTTGAATATGGCGTGCGCTTTGACGCTGAAAACTGTGAGCCTGTAACCATGGGCGAGTGGAAATGGGAAACAGGTATGAACCGCAATCAAGTCAGCGAAGCTGAACGTGTACGCGACTATGGACTTTTGGTGATATATTCCAACTGGAGCTATCTGAAAAATCACTATAAAGACCATAAGAAGTATGCCAACCGTTCCCTCGACTGGGTGGCGTATGTTTCAGGCAAACGTGAATCACGCCGTCTCTTGGGCGACTACGTACTGTCACAGGACGATATAGACAAGAATGTGGCGCACGAGGATGCTTCGTTTACCACCACTTGGAGCATCGACCTTCACTTCCCCGACAGCGTGAACAGTGTCCGCTTTCCCGGCAATGAATTCAAGTCGGCTACGGTGCATCGTTGGATTCATCCTTATGCCGTTCCCTATCGCTGTCTCTATTCGCGCAATGTGGACAACCTCTTTATGGCAGGCCGCAATATGAGCTGCACCCATGTAGCTTTGGGTACGGTACGTGTGATGCGTACTACCGGCATGATGGGTGAAGTAGTAGGTATGGCAGCCGGACTCTGCCACAAACATCGTGTAGAGCCGCGCGACATCTATCATCATCACCTGCCGGAACTGAAGCAACTTATGCAAGCGGGTCTGGGCAAACGCGATGTGCCCGATAACCAACGCTTCAACGAACCCAACAAATTGTTGGAAGTTCCGGGAGCTTACATCAAACCGTAGACAAACTATGAGCAAAAAAAATATTATCACGATATTTCTATCGGCAATATGTACCTTGCCGCTTTGGGGAGGACAACAGTATTACGCTTTTCTGAAAGGTGACACGCTACGTATAGGCAATAACTATATGGAACGCGCCATGCTGTGGAATAACGGTGCGCCTGTTACCATCAGCCTTACTGACAAGCAACACGGAAAAAACATTCCGGTACAGGGCAAACAACCCGATTTCTCGATTGTGAAAGGTATCCCTACGGATGCTACACTTACCGTGAACGAGATACCGACGAACGGCATCCACGCCAGTTATCTGCAGGCTACCGTGGCTTGCACTATCGGTTCGCTGAATATAGAGCGTCGCTATCGCATTTATGCAGACTGTCCCGCTATTGCTTGCGACACCTATCTGAAAGGGCAAGTGGAACTTTATCAGAATAAGGAGGATAACCGTTCTAACGCTGACCGCAAAAATATAGAGCACACGGCCGATATGGCTACGGGGGTGAAAACTCCCACGCTCGACAGGTTGCAACTATCCGGCAATCATTGGAGTGCCCGCACAATAGAGTTTTTCGACTACACCGATTGGAACGACAATCTGGTGGCCGGGCGTACCTGGCTTCCTTACCGTCGCAATACGTATCGTGGTAATTTGCTTTTTGCTCATGACGTAGTTACGCGTCAAGGCTTCTTTTTTTTGAAAGAGGCTCCTAGCAGCAGTACCCAATTACATTATCCGGGTTCTGACTTCGTGGCGGACTTTAGCGATTTTATGGTAGTGGGGCTGGGCATTGCGTCTCATGATGTAAAGCCGGATAGCTGGACCCGCGTTTATGGATGCGTTACCGGCATCTATACCGGCGGCGAGCAAGAAGCGCTTACTGCCTTGCGCCTCTATCAGAAACAATTGCGCCATCATACCGCCGTACAGGATGAGATGATTATGCTCAATACCTGGGGCGACCGTAGCCAGGATGCCAAAATAGATGAGGCTTTCTGTCTGGCAGAACTAGACCGTGCCGCACGCATGGGCATTACCCTCTTTCAACTGGACGATGGCTGGCAGAGCGGAAAAAGCCCTAACTCGAAGACTGCCGGAGGTAGTTTTAAGGATATCTGGAAAAGTGGCGATTACTGGACGCCCAACCCCACAAAGTTCCCTCATGGGCTGAAACCTATTGTAGAGAAAGGCAAGAAATTGGGTATTCGCATCGGATTATGGTTCAATCCCAGCATACAGAATGATTTTGCCGATTGGCAAAAAGATGCGCAAGCCATTATCGGACTTTATAAGAAGTACGGCATCTGCTGTTTTAAGATAGACGGCCTGCAGATACCTACCAAGACAGCCGAACAGAATCTACGCCGACTGTTTGATACCGTGTTGGAGCAAACCAACTATGAAGTGATTTTCAACCTCGATGCCACTGCCGGTCGTCGCGGCGGGTATCACTATATGAACGAGTACGGCAACATCTTTCTGGAAAACCGCTATACCGATTGGGGCAACTATTACCCTTATCGCACCTTGCGCAACCTCTGGATGCTGTCTCGCTATGTACCGGCGGAGAAGATGCAGATAGAGTTCCTTAATAAATGGCGCAATGCCGACAAGTATGACGCTGCCGATCCTTTTGCCCCCGCCCGTTACAGTTTCGATTACCTCTTTGCCATCACCTTGGCGGCACAGCCGTTGGCTTGGATGGAGGCTTCGAACCTGCCCGAAGAGGCTTATATTACGGCATCTCTGCTCAAGAAATACCAACCTTTGCAACTCCGGTTTCATCAAGGCGTCATACTGCCTATTGGTGAAGAACCTTCGGGACGCTCGTGGACAGGATTCCAATCGACCGTTTCCGGCACGCAAGGCTATCTTGTAGTTTACCGCGAAGATAATGAGCAAGCCAGGGGGACTATTGACACTTGGCTTCCTGAGGGTAAGAAAGTTACTTTTACCCCTGTAATGGGAAGTGGCAAAAAGTTTGCCGCAAAAGTCGGCGCACAGGGTAGAGTAAGTTTCGAGCTAAATGACAAGAACTCTTTCACACTCTATCAATACGAAGTAAAACCATAAAAAGGCGGCTATCTGTATTTTACGCTAATCACGAATGATGTGTTAACTTCTGATTCGCAGAGTGTTATGATGTGTGGAGAGGAGCATTAATATCTCTGCTGTTGGATGTTAATAGTTGAGTTGTCAGGTATTAATAGTTGGGCGGATAGGTATTAATAGTTGAGACAATGGGTATTAATAGCTGATAAATGGAATATTAATATAGCAATGACAAATGAAATAAAATAGGGAACTATGATAAAAAGTGTACGTTTTCTTCTTCTCCTGATAGCATTTGTCTCCATGCAGATAGTTGCATGGGGGCAGCCACAGGAAAGACTGGTTCAAGTGCAGGTCACTCCCGACCACACCAATTGGCTGTATAAACCGGGAGAAAAAGTGAAATTCAAAGTGGCGGTATTGAAATGCAATATCCCGCAGGATAATCTGGAAGTGCGCTATGAGATTTCGGAAGACATGATGAAACCTCATCAGACAGGCAAACAGCCTTTGAAGAATGAAAAGCTTGAAATTAACGCAGGGACTATGAAAAAAGAAGGGTTCCTGCGTTGCCGCGCTTTCGTCACTTGCCAAGGGCGTGAGTATGAAGGCGTGGCTACCGTCGGCTTCTCTCCTGAGAAATTGCAACCGACCACTCCGTTGCCCGCCGACTTTCTGGAATTTTGGAAAAGCACCAAAGAAGCCGCAGAAAAGTGGGCACTGGAACCGATAATGACTTTACTGCCGGAAAGGTGCACAGATAAGGTGAACGTATATCATGTTTCCTTCGCGAACAATGACTATGCGTCCCGTATGTACGGCATCCTTTGTGTTCCGAAGGCTTCCGGGAAATATCCGGCGATTCTGAAAGTGCCGGGGGCAGGTATCCGTGCCTATAACGGAGAAGCCGAACGTGCCGGAAAAGGTTTTATCATTCTGGAAATCGGTATCCACGGCATTCCGGTCAACCTGACGGGAGATGTGTATCATCGGCTTTATAACGGTGCTTTGAAGAATTACCACTCGTTCAATATGGACAATCGGGACAAGTACTATTACAAACGGGTTTATACAGGCTGTGTGAGAGCCATTGATTTCATTTACACACTTCCCGAATTTAACGGTAACCTGGCAACCTTCGGAGGAAGCCAGGGCGGTGCGCTTTCCATTGTGATTGCCGGACTGGATGACCGTGTCAAGGGATTGGTTTCTTTCTATCCAGCCTTGTGTGATATGGCGGGTTATGCCCACGGTCGTGCAGGCGGTTGGCCGCATTTGTTTAAGGATGCGAAGAACCGGACGCCGGAAAAGATGAAAACCGTTCAGTATTTTGATGTGGTGAACTTTGCCCGGCAGGTCAAAGTTCCGGGATTCTATACTTTTGGTTATAATGATATGGTCTGTCCGCCTACCACCACTTACTCCGCTTACAACGTGATTAATGCTCCGAAAGAGCTGTTTGTAGCTGAGACGACCGCTCATTATGCCTATGCCGAACAGTGGAGCGCAGCCTGGAACTGGGTAATGAATTTCCTGAAAAATAAATCGAAATAGCACGGATTACACGGATTAACACTGTTGTTTTACCTATTCTATTCTAAAAACCGTGAGATCCGTATAATCCGTGCCTGAACTTATTATATACACTAATTATAACAACATACTTAAATGAAAACAGGTGAGAAATTAAGTCTATGTCTATTGTTGCTAATCGTTTTTGCCGGAAGCGTTGCGGCACAGGAGCTGATAACGAATGTATATGGTCGCAACATCCATTCGCTGAATGGTAAATGGAATGCTATCATCGACCTGTACGACCAGGGGCAACGGATGAAAATCTATGAGAACCGGCAACCGGAAGGAAATATTGATTTCTACGAATACGCGTTTGAAGGCGGGTTGCGTCTTAATGTTCCGGGTGACTGGAACTCTCAATCGCCCGAATTGAAGTATTACGAAGGCACTGTATGGTATGCCCGTCACTTTGATGCCAAACGCTTGGCAGACAAACGCCAGTTTCTTTATTTCGGTGCTGTCAGCTATCGTTGCAAAGTCTACCTGAACGGAAAAGAGATAGCAGAGCACGAAGGCGGTTTTACTCCTTTCCAAGTGGAAGTGACAGACCTGTTGAAAGACGGTGACAACTTCCTGGCGGTAGAAGTGAACAACCGCCGTACCAAAGACGCCATTCCCGCTATGGCATTCGACTGGTGGAACTATGGCGGCATCACAAGAGATGTGCTGCTGGTGAAAACTCCCCGGACATTTATAGAAGATTATTTTATCCAACTGGATAAAAATGCTCCCGACCGGATAATTGCCCGTGTGCGTCTTTCTGATAAAAAAGCAGGTGAGAAAGTAACAGTTGCCATCCCCGAACTCAAAATCAACGCGGAGCTCACCACCGATGCAGAAGGAAAGGCGGAAACCGTGTTGAATGCGAAGAAGCTGCAACGCTGGTCGCCTGAAGAACCGAAACTCTATGGCGTGACCGTCTCTTCAAGTATCGACCGTGTGGAAGAGCAAATAGGCTTCCGCAATATCACCGTGAAAGGAACTGACATTTACCTGAACGGGAAGCCGACATTTATGTGCTGTATCTCTTTCCACGAAGAAATCCCGCAACGTATGGGGCGTGCTTTCTCGGAAGCCGATGCAGCCATGTTGCTGAATGAAGCGAAAGCGCTTGGCGTGAACATGATTCGCCTGGCTCATTATCCGCAGAATGAGTACACGGTACGCCTGGCGGAAAAGATGGGCTTCCTTCTCTGGCAGGAGATTCCCATTTGGCAAGGCATTGACTTTACAGACGATGATACCCGTAAGAAAGCGCAGAGGATGCTTTCTGAAATGATTAAGCGCGATCAAAACCGTTGCGCGGTAGGTTATTGGGGTGTTGCCAATGAAACACAGCCTTCCAAAGAACGGAATGAATTCCTTACTTCCTTGCTCGAAACGGGAAAGCAGCTGGACACTACCCGCCTGTATGTTGCCGCTTTCGACCTTGTGCACTTCAATAGCGAAAAACAGCGTTTTGTAATGGAAGATTCTTTTACTTCCCAACTGGACGTCGTAGCTATCAATAAATATATGGGCTGGTATCATCCGTGGCCTGTGGAACCGAAAGACGCTATATGGGAAGTCGTGACGGACAAACCGTTGATTATCTCGGAATTTGGCGGCGAAGCATTGTACGGTCAGTCTGGTGATGAGAACGTAGTCAGCTCTTGGAGTGAAGAATACCAGGCACGCTTGTACAGAGACAATATCCGTATGTTCGACAATATCCCGAACCTGCGTGGCGTTTCTCCCTGGATTCTGTTCGACTTCCGTTCCCCATTCCGTTTCCACCCCACCAATCAGGATGGCTGGAACCGCAAAGGACTCATATCCGACCAGGGTATGCGTAAGAAAGCGTGGTATCTGATGAGAGATTATTACATGAAAAAGAGAAATAACCGATAAGTTTAGTTATATTTGAATATAATGAAGCAATATAGAAATGTAGTGATTTGTATGTGCATACTGCTCCTTCTTGCCGGAGGAACGTATGCACAGCAAAAAACGGTCAGGATACTTGCCATCGGCAACAGCTTCTCGCAGGATGCCGTGGAGCAATATCTGCATGAACTTGCAGAAGCCGAAGGCATTTCAACCATCATCGGCAATATGTTTATCGGCGGCTGTTCCCTGGAACGTCATGTGAAAAATGCCCGTGACAATGCTCCTGCCTATGCCTACCGGAAAATCGGTACGGATGGAAAGAAACGGGAAAAGGGCAAGATGTCTTTGGAAGCGGTGCTGGCAGATGAAGACTGGGATTACGTCAGCCTGCAACAGGCAAGTCCTTTTTCGGGAATGTATGAGACGTATGAAGCCTCTCTTCCCGAGCTCATAGAATATGTAAAAGTACGCCTTCCAAAAAAAACAAAGCTGATGCTGCACCAAACCTGGGCGTATGCGTCTACTTCCAAGCATAGTGGATTTAAAAACTACAACTGCAATCAACTGACCATGTATCAGGCTATTGCCGATGCAGTGAAGAAAGCGGCTAAGGCGAATAAGATAAAGATTGTCATCCCTTCGGGCACTGCCATACAAAATGCGCGCACCTCTTTCATCGGCGACCACCTGAATCGGGACGGCTATCATCTGGATGTGAAGATTGGACGTTATACCGCTGCCTGTACCTGGTTCGAACGCATCTTCAAACACAATGTAGTCGGGAATCCTTATGCCCCGGAAGGGTTGGATGAGGCGAGGAAAGCTGTTGCCCAGAAAGCTGCCCATGCAGCAGTAAAGCATCCGTATAAGGTAACCGAGCTGTCTATTACTAACTAACAATGGACATTGCCGCCTGTCTTGCAGCAAACCCCATGGTATTATAGATGACTTGACTCAAATGTAAATGCAGCACACCAAAGGCGATTTGATTGCTCGTGGTAACCTAATGGTGTACTGCATTTATTTTTCGTATATCGTATGGTTTACTCCATTAAGAACTGGCGTATGGGACAATGACGTATGCCCTCGTAGCTGTTTCCGCTGAATGTATCTTCTGTTACCACTATTTTGGGATAGTTGTCCTGTATCTTTAGCAGGTTTCCAAATTCTCTTTCTGCTGTCTTGTCGCTATCTATTTTTAAAGCGACCTGTATATATAGTTTTTCTCCATTCTTTTCTCCGATAAGGTCAATTTCCTTATCTCCGTAATAACCAACCTTAATATCGTAACCTTTGTATAAAAGGTGGTTATACACTAGATTTTCCAATATTTTAGCTTTGTCTGTAATGCGATATCCGATGACAATGTTCCGGATCCCCATATTTTCGAAATAATATTTCTCTCCTATCTCAAATACACGTTTTCCAATCAAATCATACCGCTCTACCCGGTGGATCAGGAAAGCATTGTTTAAATATTCCGTATAGCTTTGTATTTGGTTAACTGATATGGTGGTATGTTGTGATTTTAAATAATCACTGATATTCTTTGCCGAAAAGAGATTGCCTATGTTTTCGGATAAAAATTGAATCAGTTTCTCAAGGAACAAAGTATTGCGTAACTTGTATCTACTGACAACATCACGAAATACAATCGTGGACTATACACTCTTCAAATATTCATTGACCGTTTCATCTTCGAGAGGGAGATTTAATAAATAGGGAAGTCCGCCATAACGGCTATATAATTCGTAACTCGTTTCACTTTCAGTTAATCCGTGGAATTCAAGAAACTCAGAATAGGAGAGACTATATATTTTGAATTCGATATATCTGCCACTTAAATAGGTGGCGAGTTCTCCTGAAAGCATCTTGGCGTTACTACCTGTAATGTATATATCATTATCTTCATTGAGTAGGAGCGAACGGATGACTTTTTCAAACCCGGGAATATCTTGTATTTCATCGATAAAGATATAATTCTTAACTTTTTCTTTGCTATGAGAAATGATGTACGGGTGTAAATCTTCTGCTGTTTGTTGAGAACTGAATGTAAAATCTTCAAGATTGACATAGATAATATTCGCATCCGGTTCTTCTGCTAAAATTTCTTCAATAAGCTGGTAAAGGAGGAAACTTTTGCCTACACGGCGTTGCCCTGTTAACACCTTGATTACAGATTTTTGCATAAAAGGTTTTATTCGGTCAATATAACCTTTTCTTTTTTTAAGGATTCGAGGGAAGTTCATACGCCTAAAAGTTTTAATTATACTTCAAACTTTTATAGATTTAATGAAATGTTTTAATCATACTTCAAACTCAGTGAAATGATGTAGGAGGCTTGAGTAACTCAAGTACATGGCTCGGCTTGCTTCGGTGAATGGTACTGGAGCCTTTCGGCTGATGGGACTGTCAACCGTGAGGATGATAAAGCCGGATTTTGGAAATGTCCTTACCATAACGGGCGTATGTGTATGGAGATAATGGAGCGCTTTTGATTTCATTGCAGCCGTTTAGTTCCAACCCTGTTTGGAACTGTTTGTTTCTCGGCGTGAAACACTTTGTTTCCCTGCTTGAAACATTTCGTTTCTCGGTGAGAAACAAATGGTTTCATGGCATGAAACAAATCACGGCTTGTGGGGTGACGCCCAGTATGCTGTGGGATGACTGAAGATGACCTTTAAGTAAACTTGAGGTGTATTTATAATGAAAGCTGGAGAAAGGGATTGTTTTATCCTTCCTCCAGCTTTTATATTATTGATGAGCAGTGAATTACTTCACTTCCCAAGTCTCATTAGTCATCAACAGCTCCTGGAAATTGTGATATTTCTTCTTGCCTTTGATTTCTTCGATTTGTTCAACGACAGCATCGTTGTAAGTCGGAGCGTCTACATCACGGATTACACCGAGTGCAATCGGGAAGTCGGGACCTTCCATCAAAGCCAGTTTCAGTTGAAGCGTATTATCTTGGCAGTGTGCGTCGTGGATAAGGATATCCTTTTCTGTGATACCGTTCTCACCCAGTTTCACTGCCTTCAGCCCGAAGCCTTCCTGCATCAATCCGAACTCCTTGTTTTCACCAAATAACATAGGTTTGCCATGTTCCAGATAGATAGCATTCTTGGCACGTCCTTCTTTGGTGGCAACGCTGGCGTGAGTTCCGTCGTTGAAGATCACGCAGTTTTGTAGAACTTCTACAACAGAAGCACCTTTGTGATTGGCTGCTGCTTTCAACACTTCTACAGAAGCGGCACCATCTACTGCAATGCAGCGTGCAAAGAAACGTCCGCGGGCGCCAAAAGCCAGCTCTGCCGGATGGAACGGGTCTTCCACTGTTCCGTAAGGAGATGATTTGGTGACAAGTCCGCGTTCTGAAGTCGGTGAATATTGTCCCTTTGTCAAACCGTAGATACGGTTGTTCAGAAGAATCATATTCAGGTCGACGTTACGGCGTAATGCATGGATGAAGTGGTTACCACCAATTGCCAAACCGTCACCGTCACCGGAAATCTGCCAGATAGTCAAATTAGGATTAGCTACTTTGGCTCCTGTTGCAACAGCGGCTGCACGTCCGTGGATGGTGTGGAAACCGTATGTATTTACATAATAAGGCAGACGGGAAGAACAACCGATACCCGATATTACGGCAATATCGTGCGGAGCTGTTCCCAATTCGGCCATGGCTTTGTGCAGTGAATTCAGGAAAGCGTGGTCACCGCATCCCGGACACCAGCGTGGCTGACCTGATTTATAATCTTGTACGGTATATACTTTATCGCTCATCTTTTATTCCTCCAATAATTTAGTGAATGCATCTATCAATTCTCTCGTAACGAAAGGCTGTCCTTTCACTTGGTTGAACTGGCTGATGTTCAATCCGGGCACTTTCATGCGCAAATAACCTGCGAATTGTCCCAGATTCTGTTCAGCTACCACGATTTTCTTGTATTTATGCAATACATCGGCTGTGTTCTTCGGCAGCGGGTTGATGTACTGGAAGTGAGCGAAAGCCACTTTCTTTCCATGTTCGCGCATATAGTCCATAGCCAGACGAAGATGTCCGTAAGTGCCGCCCCAGCCAACAATCAATAAGTCTGCATCTTCGTCACCCAACACTTCGAGTTCGGGGATATAGTCTGCAATTTTATCCACTTTGGCCTGACGCAGATGAACCATCTTATTGTGGTTTTCGGGTTCGGTAGAGATCGCACCTGTTTCATTGCTCTTTTCAAGACCACCGATGCGGTGCATGAATCCTTCAGTTCCCGGAATTGCCCAGTAACGTGCACCGGTTTCTTCATTGCGTTGGTATGGAGTCCAGTTACCAGCCATGTCCGGAGTCACGTATGGAGGATTGATGGCAGGATATTCATTTAAGTTAGGAAGTTTCCAAGCTGCCGAGCCGTTGGCTACGAAAGCATCCGTCAGTAATACAACCGGAGTCATGTGTTCCAGAGCAATCTTACATGCCATGTATGCGGCATCAAAACAGTTCGTTGGTGAAGTTGCGGCAATCACCGGCATCGGGCTTTCACCATTACGTCCGTAAAGAGCTTGCAATAAGTCTGTCTGTTCTGATTTAGTAGGCAAACCTGTTGACGGACCGCCACGTTGCACATTTACAATCACTAATGGAAGTTCGCCAATTACAGCAAGGTTCATGGCCTCACTCTTCAAACAAACACCGGGCCCGGAAGTAGTCGTTACAGCCAAAGCACCGGCAAAAGCGGCACCAACGGCAGAAGCACAACCCGCGATTTCATCTTCGCACTGTACGGTTTTTACTCCCAGTGATTTATGTTTAGCTAATTCGTGCAGAATATCAGTGGCCGGAGTGATAGGATAAGAACCCAAGTAGAGTTCCAGACCTGCTTTCTCGGCAGCAGCAATCAAGCCATAAGCAGTTGCTTTATTTCCGTTGATATCTGTATAAAGTCCTTTTGATTTCGGAGCTTTACTTTCAATCTTATAAGTAGAGACAGAAGCATGTGTGTTGGCACCATAGTTGAAACCATCGTTTAATACCTTAATATTAGCTTCTGCAATTTCGGGCTTCTTGGCGAATTTCTCACGCAACATTTTTTCAGCAGCGGCAAGGTTGCGGTTGAACAACCAGCAAACCAATCCGAGTGCGAACATGTTCTTACAACGGAGTGCTGATTTATTGTCTAGTCCGGAATCTTTCAGGCTCTCTTTACACATGGAAGAGATGGGAACTTCAAGTACTTCCTGTTTTACGCCTAATTCCTCAAAAGGATTGTCAGTCTTGAATTGTGCCTTTTCCAAATCTCTGGCTTCGAATGAGTCGGAGTCGGTAATGATAAGTCCTTGCGGTTTACAGAATTTGATTTGTGTTTTCAGTGCGGAAGGATTCATAGCCACCAATACGTGGCAACGGTCTCCGGGAGTGTAAACTTGTCCGGCGCCGATGTGGACCTGGAAACCGGAAACACCGGTTAGCGAACCTTGCGGGGCGCGGATGTCTGCCGGATAGTCAGGGAATGTACAGATGTCATTTCCCACTGTAGCCGACACGTTCGAGAAGATGTTGCCGGCCAGCTGCATACCATCGCCGGAGTCGCCGGAGAAACGTACTACTACTTCCTCCAATTCTTTAACCATCATTTCGTCTGCCATAACTTTAATTACTATATTTAATTTAAAAACTGATTTTACTTTCAATTTGTGAGCGCAAAGGTCGGAAAGTTAATCGAATTATCAAAATAAATCCTACTTTATTGTCCTATTGACGCCAATTATTTGAAATATCTGAAAGGAACCTGCATTTTTATTCTTGTTAAATCGACAGAAACCGTTATCTTTGCAAGCAAATTTGAAGCGGCCTTGTAGTTCAACGGATAGAATAGAAGTTTCCTAAACTTTAGATAGGGGTTCGATTCCCCTCGGGGCTACTACAGAAGAATCTATGAGAGTGGTATTGTTTTGCTTTCATATTGTATCAAGTTTTAAGTGTAACAATAGCTTCTTTTAAGATGAACGTCTTATAGCTTCTATTTGTTTTAATAATCAATAGAAAAAGCCTCTACCGAATGTTCGGAAGAGGCTTTTCTATTTGTGGAGTTTATTATTCTTCCGTAGCTGGTACTACGACTTTTTTGTTCTTCATCATGTTGTATGCAATTGGAGATGCAATAAACAATGAAGATAATGTACCGATAACAACACCCAGGATCATTGCGAATGCAAAGCTGCGGATTGAATCACCACCAAGGATGAAGATACACAGCAATACGATCAATGTACTTAATGATGTATTGATGGTACGAGCCAGCGTTGTGTTCAGAGAGTCGTTGAACAATACTCGTTTGTCACGTTTCGGATATAAACCGAAGAACTCACGTACACGGTCGAAGATTACCACCTTATCATTAATAGAGTAACCGATAGCTGTCAGGATAGCACCAATAAATGTCTGGTCGATTTCCAGAGAGAATGGCAGGATACCCCAGAACAGTGAATAGGCACCGATAATCATAATGGTGTCGCAACTCAAAGCTACGATAGAACCGATACTGTAAGCAATGTTGCGGAAACGGAGCAAGATATACAAACCGATGGCGAGCAGTGCCAATACTACAGAGTAGATAGCGCCTGTCTTGATGTCATCTGCGATACTCGGACCTACTTTCTGTGAGCTTACGATACTACCACCTGTGTGATTGTCACGGTCGATGAAAGTTTCCAATGTGATATTCTGAGTCAATACCGGCTTCAAGGTTTCATATAGATATGATTCGATTTCAGAGTCTACATTGTTGCCTTCATCTTCGATACGGTAGTTTGTACTGATACGTACGGTCTTTTTGTCTGTACCGATAGCAATAACGCTTACGTTGGCGTCGCCAAATTTGCTAGAGATCAATTCACGAACTTGTTCCGGTTCTACAGGATTCTCAAATTGTACCTTAAAGTTACGTCCACCAGTGAAGTCGATACTCTGACTCAAACCACGGATGGCAAATGAACCGATACAAACAACGATGATTGCACTGACGATAATAAGGGACTTTTTGTTTGTACCCATAAAATCGAAATGTGTATTGGTCATCAGATTCTTTGAAATCTTGGTTGTGAATGTCAGGTTCAACCACTTGTCTTTGTTCATGAAGTGTTCATAAACAATACGAGTAATGAACACTGCAGTAAAGAAGGATACCAAGATACCGATGATCAATGTCGTAGCAAAACCACGAATTGGACCGGTACCAAAGTTAAACAGGATGATACCTGTGATGATAGATGTTAAGTTAGAGTCGAAGATAGCCGAGAATGCATTTGAATAACCGTCGGCAAGTGCTTTCTTCACACCCTTACCTGCACGAAGCTCTTCTTTTGTACGTTCATAGATAAGTACGTTCGCATCCACAGCCATACCAAGTGACAATACCATACCGGCTATACCGGACATTGTCAGCGCAGCTTGGAAGGATGAAAGAATACCTAGCGTGAAGAAGAAGTTGAGGATTAACGCGCAGTTAGCAACCATACCTGGGATGAAGCCGTACATAGAGCACATGTAAATCATCAACAGAATCAGGGCTACAACGAATGAGAAAATACCCGCATTGATTGATTCTTGACCCAGTGACGGACCAACGATATCTTCCTGTACGATGTGAGCCGGAGCCGGCATCTTACCTGATTTCAATACGTTAGCTAAGTCTTTTGCTTGTTCAGGAGTGAAATGACCTGTAATCTGTGAACGTCCACCTGTAATTTCAGAGTTTACGTTTGGTGCAGAATATACATAGTTATCAAGAACGATAGCAATGGAACGGCCAATGTTCTGCTTAGTCAACTGAGCCCAGCGGCGTGCACCGTCAGAGTTCATTGTCATGCTTACAGCCGGTTTGCTGTATTGGTCGAATTCATCTTTCGCATCTGTTACTACGTCACCTTCCAACGGAGCTTTGCCGTTACGTTCGGTAGACTTGATAGCGTATAATTCGAAAGTCTGTCCTTTCTTGTCAAATTCAGAAGGAGAAACACCCCATTTCAGACGAAGGTCTTTTGGAAGATCAGCTTTGATTTCCGGCATAGCCAGATATTTGTTGATGTCAGCAGTATCTTTGTAGTTGGCATAACCAATAACGGGACCTTGTCCGCTAGAATTCAACTGAAGTATGGACAGCAAAGGATATTGCTTTTTGATTTCTTCCATATTTGCGGCAGACTTATCTTCAGCAGTTACGTCACCTTTCAGGGCAGCTGCAAGGCTGTCGGCAGCACTTACAGTTTTTTTCTCAACCGGAGTGGCTTCGGTAAGGACTGCTTCAATAGTATCTGTATCAGCTGTTGTTCCTTCAGCTAAAATAACACGCAATTTGGCGTCTGCAGATTGCATGGCAGGAAGAACTTCTCTAGCTGTATAAGTTTCCCAGAACTCCAGATTGGCAGAACCTTGGAGAAGTTTTCTCACACGTTCCGGCTCTTTGATACCCGGAAGTTCCACCATGATACGTCCCATTTTGTCTTCCAGGCTCTGGATGTTCGGCTGAACAACACCGAAACGGTCGATACGGGTACGAAGAACGTTGAATGAGTTTTCAACAGCAGCCTTTACTTCTGCTCTCAGCACTTTTTCAACTTCTGCATCTGATGATTTCTGGTTAACTTTATCTTTCAACTGTTGTGTTGCGAAAAGTTCGGAAAGTTTTGCGTCCGGAGCAATTTTGTGGTATTCTCTGATGAACAGGGTGATAACATCATCCTGACTGTTGACAGCCTGTTTTGCAGCTGTCGCCAATGCGTTGTTGAAAGCTTCGTCAGGCTTGTTGTCTGCCAATGCTTTGATAACATCAGGTACGGAAACTTCAAGGATAACGTTCATACCACCCTTCAGGTCCAAACCTAAACTAATCTCCATCTCACGACATTGTTTCAGTGTCCAGTTCCACAGCATTACTTTCTCGTTAGAGAGAGAGTCGAGGTAGTCTTGTTCCACTTTCGGGTCGCCGTTCGCAATTTCTTTCGCCTTGTTGGTATAATGGCGTGTTACGAAGGAGAAGGAGAGGTAGAACACGCATACCAGCGTGAGTAATACCGCAAAAACCTTTACAAATCCTTTGTTTTGCATTTTACTTTTAATTTATGATGATTACTTTTTTAATTTAATTTTCAGTTAAATTCTGTCGTACACAAGTTCTTTTTGCCGTATACAAGGCTGCAAATATAGTTTTTTTTTCACATTCATGTGTAATAAGCCCTCAAATATTTGATGTTTAAGGGCTTTTTTACTGAATTATTTCATTCCTCTGTTTTTCAGTAGCGGTTCCAAGCTTGGTTCCGCTCCACGGAAATTCCGGTAAAGCACCATCGGGTCTTCGCTGTCGCCCTTCTCCAATACGTTGTGACGGAAGAGGTCGGCGGTGTTTTTATCAAAGATACCATGTTCTTTAAAGGCTTCAAAAGCATCATTATCCAGTACATTGGCCCATAGGTAGCTGTAGTATCCGGCTGCGTAACCACCAATGATATGATTGAAGTAAGTCACGCGATAACGCGGTGCTATTTCGGGGATGAGACCGAGCTTGTCCATGGCTTCTTTTTCGAATGCAAGCATGTCTATATTCTTTACATCTGTTACGGTGTGCAGGTTCATGTCGAGGATGGCGGCAGCCAGTAATTCGGTAGTCATGAAGCCCTGATTGAAAGTCTTCTGTTGCAGTATCTTTTCGATGATTTCGTCGGGTATCACTTCTCCTGTCTGATAATGTTTGGCATACATTTTCAGTACTTCCGGTTCAGTAGCCCAGTGTTCATTGATTTGAGAAGGAAGTTCTACAAAATCGCGCACTACATTAGTGCCTGATGTTCCTTTGTATTCACATTTTGTCAGCAGTCCGTGCAGAGCGTGCCCAAATTCGTGGAACAAAGTTTCTACTTCATCCATTGTTAATAGAGAGGGAGTATCGCCTACCGGTTTGGTAAAGCTGCAAACATTGCATACTAACGGACGGGTATCTCCGCGTTGTTCGCGGTAGTTGCTCATCCATGCGCCGCCACTTTTTCCGGAGCGTGGGAAATAATCGACGTAGAAGATACCGAGTTGCGAACCGTCTGCGTCTTTCACTTCAAAGACTTCCACATCAGGATGGTAGGTAGGGACACCTTCGAGCTTGGTAAGAGTGATACCATATAGCTTGTTGGCTACAGTGAAAGCGCCATTGCGCACATTCTCCAGCTTGAAGTAAGGTTTTGTATCTTCTTCGGACAGGTTGTATTTTTCTTTCCGTAGTTTTTCGGTATAATACCACCAATCCCATGCTTCCAGTTTTTCTCCTTTGCCTTCCTTATCCATTAATTTCTGAAGTTCGGTAGCTTCCGCTTTTGCTTTTGGCAGTGCATAGCTCCAGAGATTGTTCAGAAGATCCATTACGCTGTTGGCGTTCTTTGCCATCGTTTCGTCGAGAACGAAGTTTGCATAGCAGTCGAAACCTAATAATTTAGCTTTTTCCAGACGGAGAGAAACGATCTTACGGATATTTTCCTTGTTATCGTTTTCGTCGTTGTTGTTACCGCGGTTGATGTAAGCTTTGTATATTTGTTCCCGAAGCGGGCGATTTTCTGAATATTGCAGGAAAGGCAGGCGGCTGGCATTATGCAGGGTGAATAGCCATTTTCCGGGTTGTCCGGCTGCTTTTGCTTCTTCAGCGGCGCTTTGGCGGAACCATTCGGGCAATCCTGCCAGATCTTCTTCTTTGTCAACGAAGAGTTTGAAAGCATTATTCTCATTCAGTATATTGTTGCTGAAAGTAATGCCGAGTGTAGAAAGTTCCTTGTTGATTTCGCGGAGGCGGGTTTGGTCTTCGGCATTAAGGTTTGCTCCGGAACGGACAAATCTTTTATAAGTCTTGTCCAGCAGACGTTCTTGTTCCGATGTCAGGTTCAGCGAATCCTTCTTTTGATAGACGTCGTTCACGCGCTTAAACAGTTTCTCGTTCAGAGAGATATTATCATCATGTTCTGAAAGAACCGGTGCCAGTTTGATGGAAAGTGCGGTTAGTGAGTCAGTCGTTTCCGCATCTGTCATATTGAAGAAAATGGCGCTCACACGGTCCAAGATAGGTGCGCTGTTATCCAAAGCTACAATTGTATTTTCAAATGTCGGAATTTCCGGACTTTCGATGATAGCTTCGATGTTTTGATTCTGCTCTTCTATCCCTTTCAGGAAGGCGGGTTCATAGTGCTCCAATTTAATCTTGTCGAAAGAAGGAACACCGTACTGGGTTTGAAACTCTGTAAAGAAAGGATTGCTTTCTGTTTTCGTAGCACAGGAGTACATCATACAACTTACTGCTAAAATGGTTAGTGTCTTTTTAATCATCATAAGTGTTTTTTATTAGAGTTTTCAGTTCTCATCGTTTACTGATATAGCACCAAATCGGATAGTGGTCTGATGCTTTGATAGACCGGTCTACCGTGCAATTGTAGGCTTTCAGGTTGGGGCTGATCAATATATTGTCGATGCGGAAATAGAACTTGTTCTGATTGTAGGAAATGCCCAATCCTTTACCGGACTGTGTGAACGCATCATCTAGTTTTTGAGTCAGGATGCGATGTGTATACGAGATAGAACCGTCGTTGAAATCGCCGCATACGATAGTTGTCGGATATTTACATGCTGCAATGGCTTTAGCCACAGAATCTGCTTGTGAAGCCCGGATAGCCGATGCTTCCGCCAGTTTTCTGATTAATTGCCTAAGTCCGGTTTTTACTTTCTTGGCATTCGGGTCTTTAATCATATCCTCATACATCCCTCTGTCTTCTTTGGTGAGTTTGTTGGATTCCAGGTGGTTGTTGATTAATGTAAGAGTGTCGTTATTTACATTCAATACATATTTCATGGAACCGTTATAATTACTTTCATATTTGATGGGATGTATCGAGAGAATGGGGAACTTGGAGAAACAGGCAAGTTGCACATCTCCTTTCCCTTGTTGGTGGACGGATTGGTAAGGATAGGCTTTCAATGCTTTTTTAATATCCTGTTCCGTCAGGTATTTCTTGTTGGTAGCGGTGTTATATTCTTGCAGACAGATAATATCGGCGTTGCTATCTACAAGATAAGATAATACAGGGTTCTTTCCATCTTTCTTCTCCAGATTGTTGAAACTCATTACGTTATAGGATAGGATTTTGATGCTTCCTTCCGGTATGGTTTTAGTGGTGGAGTTAAAAGGAATATAAGTTCGTATCTGCGGAATACAAATCAGAAAACCGATGGCAGGCAAGAGTGCATAGCGGTAGTTGACGAATGCCCAGAAGCCGATAAAAATCAGATTAATCGTCAGGAATATCGGAAATGCAAGTCCCAAGCTGGAGGCAAGTGGGTTTATTTTCGGGTTAAGGTAAGGGCTATAAGCACTTAATATCAACGTTCCCACGAAGAGAGCGTTGACAGCAAGTATCAGATATGCGACAAATTTGCCAATATGTTCCATTCTTTTATCTTTTGCTTGCGTCGAACAAGCTTTTCTTTTCTTCAGTTGTCAGACTGTCATAACCGGATTTTTTTAGTTTTTCCAAAATACGGTCCACTTCATCAGACTGTGCTTTTTTGTGGGCATTGTAATCATAATCCTTCTCGCGACCGGTGGCACTGTTTCCATAGTGTACCTTCATTTTCGGTTTCCGTTTCCATGTTTTCTTCTGAAACAAGGAGATGAAACCATCCAGAATCCAGTTGATCCAGGAAGTCAAATCAGTTCCTTTATTTAGGCTGGCAGCAAACCAAAGTCCAGCAAGAGCACCGCCTAGGTGGGCGATATGTCCTCCGGCATTACTTGAAGTGATGGATAATACATCGATTCCGATGACAACCAGTGCCAGGTATTTGAGACGGATAGCGCCGAAAAGAAAAAGTTGCACCCTGTAATTAGGCTCACGATAAGCCGTAGCGGTTACGATGGCTAATACGGAAGCCGAAGCTCCTACCAATGTTGAGCCTACCACTTGCGAACTGAATAAAGGAAATACATTGTAGGCGATCATATACAGTAAACCTCCGCAGATACCTCCCAATACATATAGCCCTCTTAAATGTTTGGCCGAGAAAAAGTAGAGAAACAAACTTCCGAACCAATACAGCCAGAGCATATTGAATAAAATATGCAGGATACCGGCATGCATAAACATATAAGTAAATAGCGACCACGGTTGATGAATAAATCCGATAAAGGATGCCGGTAAGGCAAATATACCGAATATATCGGGGGTATTTACCTCAAAAAGTCGTAGGAAAACGTTAATCAACGTGCCGATCAGAAAGATGCCTACGTTGATATAAATCAGTTGGATGAAAATATTTCCTCTTCTGAATGTCTCCTTTAAATCAGCTATAATATGTCCCATTGTTATTGCTTTTTTTTCTCCAATATAAAATCAGGATCAATCCGAATAGCATTCCTCCCAGGTGAGCAAAGTGAGCGACATTATCTCCGGCGCTATTGGCAAGCCCTGCCCATAATTCAATTGCGGCATATCCTATCACGAAGAACTTCGCTTTGATAGGGAAAGGCAGCGGAAAGATGAACAACCGATTGTTAGGAAACAGCATACCAAATGCCAGCAAAATGGCGTAAACGGCTCCCGAGGCACCTACGGTGGTCATCATGTTCAGATATTGCTCCATAGGGATAACGCCATATCCGATCAAATTCACTTGTGTATGTTGGCTAAGTTCTATCACATATTGAATATATTGCACTCCTTCCTGGATAAGTCCCGCACCGATACCACAGAGAATATAGTAGAAGAGAAAACGTTTGGGTCCCCAGGTTTGTTCGAGAATCGGTCCGAACATGAAAACTGCAAACATATTAAAGAAAATGTGGCTGAATCCGCCGTGCATGAACATATAAGTGATAAGCTGTGCCGGATTAAAGTCACTTGCGAGGAAAAAATGTAATCCCAGATAATTTGTTAAATCCAGGCCGTAACGTTGGGCTACGATTGTCCCGAAAAATACTAGTACATTGATAATTATCAGGTTTTTAGTTACAGTTGGCATCATTTTAATTTCTGAATATTTAGATAATAGACGCAAAAGTACGAATAAATTCTGTTTTAAAGCATGAAAAACGCTTCCTATTAGCTCTTTTTCAATAATTTGCTGCGTTTTTTTTATGTTTTTATTTGATATGTTGTTTTGTTCGGCTATATTTGTGGAATCAATCCATTGTGGGATAATCTTTTGTGTAACAAATATATTAATTAATCATTTTACGTATTATGAATAAGTCTGATCTTATTAGTGCAATGGCTGCTGAAGCTCAAATGAGCAAAGCCGATGCAAAAAAAGCACTTGATGCTTTCATCACTTCAGTTACTAATGCTATGAAAGCTGGTGACAAAGTATCTCTCGTAGGTTTTGGTACTTTCTCTGTAAGCGAAAGAGCTGAAAGAACTGGTATTAACCCTTCTACAAAGGCAACTATTACTATTCCTGCTAAGAAAGTAGCTAAATTTAAAGCTGGTGCTGAATTATCTGCAGCTGTTGAATAAGATAGATAGTTGAAAGAAATTAGGAGAGGAGACGCGATGCGTCTCCTTTTTTTGTATCTTTGCGCGCAAGAAATAACTTGATTATGAAGATAGAAGATAAACTTGTAGCGTCCGTTATCAGCGGACTGAAAGCACTCTACGGTCAGGAAGTCCCTGAAAAGATGGTGCAAATGCAAAAAACAAAGAAAGAATTTGAAGGACATTTGACACTGGTCGTGTTCCCTTTTCTGAAGATGTCGAGAAAAGGACCGGAACAGACGGCACAGGAGATCGGTGAATATCTGAAAGCCAATGAACCGGCTGTAGCTGCCTTTAATGTGATAAAAGGTTTCCTGAACCTGACTATCGCATCGGCTACCTGGATTGAACTGCTCAATGAGATTCAGGCTGACGAGCAATATGGTCTGGTAAAAGCTACCGAAACTTCTCCGTTGGTAATGATCGAGTATTCTTCTCCGAATACAAATAAACCGCTTCACTTGGGACACGTGCGTAACAACCTTTTAGGTAACGCATTGGCTAACATTGTAGCTGCCAACGGCAACAAGGTAGTAAAGACTAATATCGTAAACGACCGTGGTATCCATATCTGTAAATCCATGCTGGCATGGAAGAAATATGGAAATGGCGAAACTCCAGAGACTTCCGGAAAGAAAGGCGACCATCTGGTAGGCGATTATTATGTCTCTTTCGATAAACATTATAAAGCGGAACTGTCAGAACTGATGGCTGGATTTACAGCACAGGGAATGAGTGACGATGAGGCTAAGGCGAAAGCCGAGGCAGCATCTCCTTTGATGCAGGAAGCCCGTGAAATGTTGGTGAAGTGGGAAGCCGGCGATCCGGAAGTACGCGGATTGTGGGAAATGATGAACAACTGGGTATACGCCGGATTCGACGAAACCTATAAAAAGATGGGTGTCAGCTTCGACAAGATATATTATGAATCCAACACCTACCTCGAAGGAAAAGAGAAGGTGATGGAAGGACTGGAAAAAGGCTTTTTCTTCAAAAAAGAGGATGGTTCCGTATGGGCTGACCTGACTGCCGAAGGACTGGACCACAAATTACTCCTCCGTGGTGACGGTACTTCTGTCTATATGACACAGGATATAGGTACGGCTAAACTCCGTTTTGCAGATTATCCGATTGATAAAATGATTTATGTAGTGGGTAACGAGCAGAACTATCACTTCCAGGTACTTTCTATTTTGCTTGATAAGCTTGGTTTCGAATGGGGTAAGAGTCTCGTACACTTCTCTTACGGAATGGTAGAGTTGCCGGAAGGTAAGATGAAGTCCCGTGAAGGTACTGTGGTGGACGCTGACGACTTGATGGAAGAAATGATTTCCACTGCTAAAGAAACTTCACAAGAGCTCGGAAAACTGGATGGTTTGACACAGGAAGAAGCGGATGATATTGCCCGTATCGTTGGTCTGGGAGCTTTGAAATATTTCATCCTGAAAGTGGATGCCCGTAAGAACATGACGTTCAATCCGAAAGAATCTATCGACTTCAATGGTAATACAGGGCCATTTATCCAATATACTTATGCACGTATTCAGTCGGTGCTCCGGAAAGCGGCAGAATCGGGTATTGTCATTCCTGAACAGATTCCGGCTGGCATTGAATTGAGCGAAAAAGAAGAAGGCTTGATTCAGATGGTGGCTGACTTTGCGGCTGTTGTAAAACAAGCCGGTGAAGATTATAGCCCGTCTATTATCGCTAATTATACCTATGATTTGGTGAAAGAATACAATCAATTCTATCACGACTTCAGCATTTTGCGTGAAGAGAATGAGGCGGTGAAAGTATTCCGTATCGCTCTGTCTGCTAATGTAGCCAAAGTTGTTCGTTTGGGAATGAACTTGCTGGGTATTGAGGTTCCTTCCAGAATGTAAGACTTTCTCTGAACAAAATATACTTCTGCGGGGTTTCTTTTATATATAAAAGGAATCCCGTATGTTTTATTCCCCCCATCCCTTACTTCGGAAGAGAGAAACGGAAACTGCTACTGTCTCTTATTCCGAACTGCTGTTTGACCTGATCTATGTTTTCTCGGTCACGCAGCTTTCACATTATTTGCTCCATAATCTTACTTGGGCAGGATTATTGAAAGAAACCATCTTGTGGTTTGCTGTCTGGATGTTGTGGTAACACACCATTTGGGTGACTAACCGGTTTAATCCGGATACCAGGCCGATTCGTATTCTTCTTTTTATCGCATATTATTGCTGTGGTTGCTTTAGCTTTACTGCTTTCCTGGCCTTATCACATTTCTTTATTGACAATGAATATCCTGGTGACATCTGTTTTTATATTTGTGATTGTGTTTGATATGTTATTTCCTGATAAAGGTTTTAAGATCAAATGAAAAAGCCAGACTAAGTTTAATCCTAGTCTGACTTTTCATTATTGTTGATGACTGTTATTTTTTAGGGTATTTGTACCAGTCTTTGGCTTGTGCCCCATTAGATTTAACCCATGTTGCAAATTTCGGATATGATTCGTCTATCCTTACGCCTTCTTCAGGGATAGGGAATTCGCTAATTGGCATATTGAGAGCAAATGGCATTAAGTCTATCGAAACATAATATAATCCCTCGTCAGGTCTGGAAACATCTTTGCCAGTGCCTAATAGTGATGGATTGGCTTTATCTGTAGGGGGATATTTTACCAAATGCACTTCTCTACCTCTGGTTTTATCTGACTCTACGAAAATAAACGGATTATAAGGTGGTAATACGTTTTTTGAGCTTACATCATTCACTTGAATTGTTACAGTATACTTTTTGTCTGCTTCTTCTTTTCCGTCAAAAATCCTCATGTTATCAAATAATAAAATTGTAGGATGAGATTGGCCGGTCTCTGTTTTCCCAGGCATATATTGAGATTTGGAGGCATAAGAAGGCCCTTCAATAGAAACGTCACTAATATCGCTGTTAGCGATGTTATGTAATTGATAGCCAAAGCCGTTTATCAAATAACCTCCTCGGTGAAACGGAGTAAATTCATCAACAATTTTGTATACTCGATTTGTCAGTATGGATTTATATACTTTACTCTTATATCGTATCATGACATCATTCATGTCATAATCTCCCTGTTCCGGCCATAAGTCCTCGAATGTCAATATTCCGGAGTAAGTGGTGTAGTTGTCTTCATCAGTTGGAACTTCAGGATCTTCGGGCAAAGGAGGAACTACTTCTTCATCAATCGCATTTTTTTCGGAAGTATGGATATAGAAAATGGCATCGCAATAATCTAAGTCTATATTATCCTCAAATCCTATTGCTACAATTTGATTGGATTCTGTATCTCGCAGTGATACGGTTCTTTGTCTCTTTATGCCATCACTTCCCGCTTTGTTCAAAATGGTAGTAGAGTATCGGGTTCCCATGCCTTGAACAAGGTCACCTTGAACGTATTCATCTAAAGGCTTGCTTCTGAATCCCATGCCTTGCAGACACCAACCAATAGTGATCCCAGCAGGAAATTTTTCTTCAAATTTACCTTCTTTTTCGTTCCAGTATTTCAATTTAACTTCATCGCCACAAACTAAAGCACCTACTCCGGCTGTTTTATAAACAGGAGAAGCATTTGGAAATGCCAGTACCTTTTGGATATTTTCCAGAGTTGGTGTTTCGCCAGTAGGATAAGTGTAATATCCCACAGTGTTGTACCAAGCGGCAGTACTATTGACAAATACAAGACTTACTTCGGTTTCTTTAGTGATAGGGATGTCTGATATCATTTTTCCGTTAAAGAATTCGGGATAGTTGTCACGAATGCTTTTCCCGTCCGTTTTTCTAAAAACGTTTTTTATATTATAAAGTACGCTGGCAGGCGGAATGTTTTTTTCTGCAGATAAGTTATTGGGACGTCCGTTGTCGTTCCAGTCTACATTGGGTAGAAGCATCCAGTCATCCTGATATTGATGCTGATTGGTTGTCACTCCTCTGCTGACGGGTGTTGATGCTTTTGCGAGTAGAGATTGAATATACTCATTTTGGTTGAAAGAAATACGGTGGCCTTCGCCAATTGTGAGTTTTACAGGCGATGCTGCACCTAAATAGTCGGATGATAACCATACTTCTGAAATATCTGCCCGTATAGTTATTCCATCTTCATTGAACGTTCCCTTTTTGCTGGTGGCGGCACGGTAGAAAGGTTCTATGTCTTTTTTCTTCCAGCTACCATCTTTATCATTTACTTCAATCGGGTCTTGATCATAAATTTCAAAAAGAACCACATAATCTTCCTTGAAGCCATAGTCAATGTCTATAGCCAGATTCTGGTTCATGTTGAAATCAAAAAAGCTTTCTTTGGGAAGTTTTTCCGGCTCTTGAAATAAATCACGCTGGTCGTCTACACAACCACATATTAATGGGGCACAAAATAGACCCATTAATGTTTTTACAAATATTGTTTGTCTCATAAGTTTTTGAAAATAAGTAAAATAAATGGCAAATATATAAAAAGATTTATATATCTGCCATCATTCTTATTTTATTTTCTTACTTCTTTTTCGAAAACTTCTTTTTTGGTGCTGGATTCGCTCCTTTTTCGTCTTGAAGCTTGATTAAGTCGAGACAACTTTTCAGCGTTAAATCCTGTGGGACAATATCTTTGGGGATTTTATAATTGGAACCTTTATAGGTAATATAAGGTCCATAGCGTCCGTTCAAAATCTCGAGTTCCGGTTCCTCTTCAAACTTCTTGATGTGGCGTTCCACTTCTTTCTGGCGTTTGTCTAAAATGAGTTGTTCCGCCTCTTCTAAAGTAACTTCCATCGGGTCGAGTCCTTTAGGGAGCGATACATATACCTTATTATGCAGGATATACGGACCGAAACGGCCTACACCGACACTGACTGTCTTTCCTTCATATTCGCCCAATGTACGAGGTAATTTGAATAATTCCAGTGCTTCTTCCAATGTAATGGTTTCCATGGATTGACCCTTCTTCATTTGTGCAAAGCGTGGCTTTTCTTCATCTTCTACAGTACCAATCTGTACAACAGGACCGAAACGGCCAATCTTAACGGAAATGGGTTTTCCTGTCTCCGGGTCTTCTCCCAGGATGCGTTCGCCTACTTTATGTTCCGTCTTGATAGCCAACGTGCTTTCTACAGACGGGTGGAACTTATCATAGAAATTCTTCATGATAGAAGTCCACTTTACTTCTCCTTCTGCAATTTCGTCAAATTCCTTTTCTACGCTGGCGGTAAAGTTGAAATCCAGAATGTCCGGGAAATATTCGGTAAGGAAATCATTTACCACAGTGCCAATATCCGTTGGTAGTAATTTAGCCTTTTCTGCGCCGGTAATTTCAGTATGACTTTCGTCTTTAATCTGATGATCCTTTAATGTCATGACATTAAACTGACGTTCTTCACCGTCTTTATTGCCCTTCTCCACATATTCACGTTGTTGGATGGTAGAGATGGTAGGCGCATACGTAGATGGGCGTCCGATGCCCAGTTCTTCCAACTTGCGTACAAGACTTGCTTCCGTGTAGCGTGGAGGGCGTTGAGTGAAACGTTCGGTTGCGATGATAGGGCCATGTTCCAACTTCTGGCCTTTCTTCAAAGGAGGAAGCAGGTGGCTTTCATCTTCCTGTTCGTTGTCGTCATCATAAGACTCACGGTACACACGCAGGAAACCGTCGAACTTAATCACCTCGCCGATAGCTGTAAATACGTCGCTGCTGCCACTTATCGTTATGGTAGCAGTTGTCTTTTCCAGTTCCGCATCTGCCATTTGTGAAGCAATGGTGCGTTTCCAGATCAAGTCATACAGTTTCTTCTCTTGCGCTGTTCCTTCAACGGATTGGTTCTCTATATAAGTAGGGCGGATGGCCTCGTGAGCTTCTTGTGCACCCTTGGTCTTGGTCTCGAAATGGCGGGGATGTACGTAGCGGTCGCCCATCATTTTGATGATAGCGTCTTTACTGCCAGCCGTTGCAAATTCCGAGAGGTTGACAGAGTCCGTACGCATGTAAGTGATGAATCCCGATTCGTATAAACGCTGCGCGAGCATCATGGTCTGCGCTACGGTATATCCCAATTTGCGTGCGGCTTCCTGTTGTAAAGTAGACGTAGTGAACGGAGCAGGAGGCGTTTTCTTGATCGGGCGGGTGGTAATATCATCGATTGTAAAGCTCGCTCCCTGACAAGCGTCGAGGAAAGCCTTTGCTTCTTTTTTTGTTTTGATACGGCGAGCTAGTTCGGCTTTCATTTCCACCAGCTTTCCATCCGCGTCCGGGACGAGGAATACGGCAGTGACGCGATAAGCAGCTTCCGTTTTGAAGGCATGTATTTCACGTTCACGTTCAACGATCAGACGGACGGCAACAGACTGAACACGTCCGGCAGAGAGTGCCGGTTTCACTTTTCTCCAAAGTACGGGAGAGAGTTCGAAACCTACGATACGGTCCAGAATCCGTCGTGCTTGCTGTGCATTTACGAGGTTGAGGTCAATGTCGCGTGGTTGTTCAATAGCTTTTAAGATAGCGCTCTTCGTAATTTCATGAAATACGATTCGTTTTGTGTTTTCCGGTTTTAGTTTTAAGACCTCATACAGATGCCAGGCAATCGCCTCTCCCTCGCGGTCCTCATCGGATGCGAGCCATACGGTTTCTGCCTCTTTAGCTTCTGTCTTTAGTGTGCTAACCAGCGCCTTTTTGTCTGCCGGGATTTCGTAGCTGGGTTCAAAATCATTATTTACGTCGATACTGAAATCTTTTTTCTTCAGATCGCGTATGTGTCCGTAACTAGAAAGGACTTTGAAATCTTTCCCCAGAAACTTTTCAATCGTTTTTGCTTTTGCCGGAGACTCGACAATGACAAGGTTTTTCTGCATAATTCTTTCTTTTATAATGGCTTGTACCACAATATTCGGGGACAAAAGTAAAAAAAAAGATTCTCCCTACCTTATATTATAAGGAGAATTTAATAAAATCTTAAGATTTACATTTTATTGCAGGAAATAAAATATCAATTGGTATAGGTTAGTTTCTCTATATTCTACGTACATTTGTCTCATTAGTAAGTTAGTTTTCGTTTGACAGTTGTCAAACGAACGCCTGACAACTGTTGAGCTATCGCTTGACAACTGTCAAACGGAAATTGAATAGTAAATTGAATAAATAATATATTGGAAGAGAGAAATTAATCTTTTCCAATGAAAAACTAATAAGTAATGAGTGTTAATTATGATCTTTATGAGACTCCCAACCCTGATAAGAGTGGAGAAGAACTACCACTGCATGCACGTGTCGTTTTGAAAGGCAGTTATACAGCCGAAGAATTTGTAGAACAAGTGACTGCATTTCAGCATATGCCTCATGCGCAAGTGGTAGGTGTCATAGAAGCTATCTCGAAAGAACTAAGACATTTGCTTTTGAAGGGATTTTCCGTTGAATTGGGTGATATTGGTTATTTTACTCTTTCTTTGAATGTGAACAAAGAAGTGACTGATTCAAAAGACTTGCGTTCACCGTCAGTATCTCTTAAAGATATTAATTTGAGAATCAACCGTCAGTTTAAGAAGGATATTGAGACTGAATTGGTATTACAACGTTATCATTCGCCTTTTCGTGTGAAGAATCCATTAGCAGAAGAAAAATGCTTGCAGCGATTAAATAAATTCTTGGAAAAGAATCCGTGTATTAATCGGCAGGATTATGCCTTACTTGTTGGAAAGACAAAAACACAGGCATTGCAGGATATTAATGCATTTATTGAAAAAGGGATTTTAAAAAAGTATGGAGCGGGACGATCGGTAGTCTATATAAAGGTAGGATGAGTCATTTTATCGGATATATATACTTGATATTAAACATTTTCTGCTTACCTTTGTTTGCATGAAAAAAGAAAATGGGAAAGGAGACGAACCTATGGCCAGTAATTATATTCGTTTCGATTGGGCTATGAAACGCTTATTGCGTAATAAAGCCAATTTTGCAGTTCTTGAAGGCTTTCTGACTACTCTTCTCAATGAAAAGATTGTCATTCAGAAATTATTGGAAAGTGAAGGAAATCAAGAAGATGAGTTTGATAAGTATAATCGTGTTGATATGCTTGCGGAGAACTCTAAAGGAGAACTTATTCTGATTGAAGTTCAGAATAATAATGAGTATGCTTATTTCCAACGTATGTTGTTTGGTACTTCTAAATTGGTGACCGAGTACATCAATCGTGGAGAAGGTTATGATAAAGTACGTAAAGTGTATAGCGTCAATATTGTCTATTTTTCATTAGGCAATGGAAAGGATATAGTATATCATGGTAAAACGGAGTTTAGAGGGATTCATCAGAATGATGTGCTGGAGTTGACTCCATTTCAGAAACAGACGTTTAAGGTCGATGCTGTCAGTCAGCTTTATCCTGAATATTATATATTAAAGGTGAATGACTTTAATCAGGTTGCCAAGAGTCCGTTGGAAGAATGGATTTGTTATCTGAATACAGGTGATATACCAGATAGTGCTACTGCTCCCGGTTTGACGGAGGCCCGTGAACGATTGAAACTCGATAAAATGACGAAAACTGAACTTGAAGCATATTATCGTCATTTGGATAATATTGTAATATTGAAAGATAATATATTGACAGAACGTGCAGAGGGGCGCGCGGAAGGTCGCGCAGCAGGGCGTGTAGAAGGTCGTGCAGAAGGACGTGCAGAAGGACGTGCGGAAGAAAAAAGAGAAACAGCACGTAATATGAAGGCTTTGAATATTCCTATTAATACTATTTCACAGATAACAGGTCTGTCGGCAGAAGAAATACAAGGTTTGTAAATCTATTACGGATTTGTAGTGAAGACAACAAAATAATTGAAGTTTAAGTTTTTGAGAAGGGGCGTTATCCGGAAATGGAAACGCCCCTTTCATTAATTTAGAATCGGAAACTCAATCCTCCTAAGAAATTGAATCCTTCCGTAGGATAACCTAAATAATATTGATATTTCTTGTTCAGCAGGTTATGTACTTGCGCATAAACAGATACTCCTTTGAATACATTATAGCTGGCTCCGATATGCAAATCATTAATTGCGGTCATTTTTGCATACTCTTTCACTTCTTTCCGGTTGATGTAATCATAACCTAGATTTATGTTAAGAGCAGAGATCGGATGAATACGTACATTGAAAGACATTTCACTGACTGGTTTCACAGCCAACAGATATTCCTCTGTTTTGCTGTCCCAATTACGGTAAGTATATTTAGCTGATATTCCAAGGATATCTTTGTAATCGTAACTGATTTCACCTCCAAGGTAAAGATTGTCTGTATTGTCTTGAGCAAAAGAAAGATAAGAACCTGAATGAATATTACTTGGGTCAAAACCTAAATAAGATAAGTCGTTCTTTAGATTCTGATAACCACCGAACACGTTGAACCAAAGTCCCGGATAAGGGCTTGCTTTGAATCCGATACTACCGTTGATTTGCTCGTAAGTATCATAAGGACGTTGTACGTATCCCAAAGTGGCAGTGGTATTTGCCTCCGGCAGTTCACCGTAAGGACAGATACTTTCTAATCTGCGGAAATCATTCAATTGCTTACCGCCGGTTGCTTTTGCATAAACAATGTAGCTATCAGAAAAAATATACTGTGCAGTGATATCGGGTGAAATACGGAAAGACTTATCAAATCCGAAAGATAAATCTACATTGGCTCCGATATGCAATTTCCAGTCATCATTATCCAGTTCGTAATATGGATTTAAAAGAAGCGTTGTGTAGTTTTTGAAGTATTTATCTCCGGTGGAAACATTCTTTGTATATCCGTTGTAGAGAAGATTGTTCATTTCCAAAGCGATAGTTATTAATTGTTGGTCGCCGATAGCTCCCGTGACATCGCCTTTAGTGCGTATGATTGTTTCCTTGATACCTGTATTGGCTTCAGATTCATTGAACATGTTGTGCTGACGTTCATACATCAACAGATTTGTTTCTGCGTTGAAACGCAGTGGTGCAGTCTCATCAGTGAAATGAATGCCCGCATGGAAGTCACCGGATGTGAATTTCTGCTTGCTGTTTACGCTTTCCGGTTGGAAGTTGAAGTTGCTCAATCTGAAATTTCCGGCAATATTTAAATCCAACTTATCAAATTGATGCGTGTAATCCACATTAGCGCGTGTGCGATAATAAAATGCATTCCATTTTTCGGAGTCTGTGAAAGGAAGCGTTAGTTTACCATCCATTCCATCCATTTGGAAACGTACATTCAATTTGTCTTTCTGCGACAGACGGAATAGATAATTGGCAAGAATATCCAAATTGCCATAATTACCATATCCGGCACGTACATATCCCGGGGTAGTGCCGGGTTGAACTTCTTTTCCGGTATAGGGGCGCATCAGGCCTGCCGGAACGGAAGTAGCCGGAAAGAATGTTGTAGCATACTCTACTTCTTTCTTGCTCACTGTCGGTTCTTCTACTTTAGGCAGGACGTTTACTTTCGAAGCGTCCATAATGTCCGGGTTATATTCTTGTTCCACAACGACCGTGCGGGTCATTGTTGTATCCTTCGGTTGGGTGGTTTGGGCTTGAAGGCAGGATGGCATTGAGATTGCCAATGCGAGTCCTCCTATTATATAATGAGATCGTTTCATACTTTTCTATTTTTTTATTCTCAATTCTCAACTTTCAATTTACTAAGTCTGCTTTCAATCATGCTTTCAATATCGTCATTCCCTTGATAATTTTGTTGCAGACTTAGCAGATATTGGCGTGCGTCCAGGTCTTTACCCGTAGCATGATAGACGTCGGATAGAAGGATAAAACTGCGCGCTAGCCAATAAGCATGTGGCGTACTCTGTTCTATATAGTTGAGCAACTCTTTCTCTGCAGCGGCATATTCTTTTGCGTCGTAGAGGGATTGTGCAACCTGATATTTAGCTTCGGCACCGTAAGAGTTACGTGTGTCTTTGGCCAGTTCACGATAGTCTTCCATTGCTTTCTTGTCAGCCTTTTGCTTGGTGTAGGCTTTAGCACGGTAATAAAGAGCTTCATTTCTTAGCTCCGGACTAAGTTTGGCTTCTGCAAGCAGGTCGGTAGCTGCATGGATGGTTTCTATGTCATCTCGCAATAGGAAGGCGCAACGCAGAATACCCGTTTCAGCAAGTTGGCGGCGCTCTACGTTGGTTGCTTTTTCTTTCAGCATTTTGTAGCTAGCTAATGCTTCAGCCATATTTTGCTGGTTGAATTGCACTTCAGCACGCAAGATCAATGCTTCTTCTGCAAACGGATTGTTTGGATATTCCAACAACTTACCGGAATGGAGAAGAATCATATCATAATTCTTCTGCTCGTTTCCGATCAGGCAGAGATAATAATGTGCGTTCAGGCTGAAAGCTCCTTCCGGGAAAGTTTGCAGGTATTTGTTGAGGCTTGTTTTGGCTTCTTCCATTCTGCCTCGTGCATAAATCTTTTCTGCGGCGGCATACGTAAGCGAGTCTTGTTCGTTAGCATCGAAACGGATGTGTCCCGGCATGGCATTTGCTAAAGCAGCAAATTCGTCGATACGGTTGAGGTCTACATAAATAGATTTCAAATCACGCATGGCAAGGCGTGCTTCTTCACTGCCCGGATATTTTTCGATAACCTGCTTGTAGGCTTCGATTGCTTGGTTATAATCTCCTTTTTGGTAATATAATAATCCGATTTCGGCGGCAGCTTTCCTGCTGACCGGACTTTCAGGATATTTAGTAAGCAATTCTTTGAAAGAAGTAATGGCTTGGTTGTTGTTATCCATGAGAACATAGGAACGCCCTTTCTCGTAAATAGCGTTTACGGCATAAGGAGAAGCAGGGTACTTTCCTACCAGACGGTTCAGCAAGGTAATCTTACCGGTATAGTCTTTCTGTAGACCGGATACAAGAGCCAGCTGATAGAAAGAATAGTCTCCGGAAGAAGTATTCATCTGTTCGGCTTGCGAATAATACTGTTTGGCTTCTTCAAAGTTACGTACATGCAGGTGGCAGTCACCAATACGATTGTATGCATCGGCAAGTGCGGTTGCATTTTCACCTTTCTCCAGTTGAATGTATTTTTGGAAGTAATTGTTTGCTTGCATATAGTCTTTTCGGTGGAAAGCGATATACCCTAAGTTATAATTGGCAAGCGCATACATTTCGTTATTGGGTTGGGTGGTGAGTTGCAGATAAGCATTAAAATCACGTGCGGCTTCTACCATTCGGTTTAAACGGTAATAGGATTCTCCACACCAATAGTAAGCGTCTGCCTTGGTTTGACGATTGTATTGTCCGATGGCAATGGATTGGTTTAGATATTTCAGAGCTTGTTCGAAGTCGGCGTTAGCGAAAGATTGAGTTCCCAATTGGAACAGTATCTTCTGTTTGGCTTCCAATATTTGTGCGCTTGGTTTGGCAATCCGGTCGATTGATTTCAAAGCTGCATCGTAGCTACGTGTATTCATGTAAACTTCTACTAGGTAGCTGCTGACTTTTTCAGCGTATGGAGAAGTCGGAAATTCATTCAGGAATTTCTCGAAGGCAGTAACTGATTCACCGAAAGCGGAGAAAGAAGTCTCGTGCAGGCAAAGAGCGTAATTGTAAGCTGCCTGTTCCTTGATTTGCATATTGGCATTGGAGGCGGCTGCTTGTTCAAAAGCCATGCGTGCTTTGTTTTTCTCTGCCAGTTGCAGATAAGAGAGTCCCATGTGGAGATATGCGTTTTGGGTAAGGGCATCGTTGTCAGTTGTCACCTTACCTAATGTTTCGGCTGCTTTGGAGTATACTTTTGTTTGGTAGTAGGAGAGTCCTAGCATGTAAAGGGCATCCCGGCGGGGAGCCGAGCGATCCTTATTCAAGTAATTGTTGAATGCTTCTACGGCTTGGTGATATTGTCCGAAATGGTAATAGGCATCTCCCAGAATACGGTACATTTCTGCAGCGTGCTCGTTGTTCGGGTAGGCTGACAGGTAGTTTTGTGCTACAATTTGTGCCTTATCATAGTTTTTGAGCTGCGTATAAATTTCGGCTATATAATAAGGAACGAGTGCTTTGTACTTCGAGTCGTCCTGTAAGGGAAGGAAACCTTTCAATGCTTCACTATAACGTTTTTGTGTATAGCGGATGTAGGAAAGATAGTAATCACAATCTTTGGCGTATTTGGGGCTGTTGGCACGTAAAGTTTCAAACCAGATGGCTGCTTCTCTTAGATTATCGGTTTTCAGATAACAGGTAGCCAGTTGGTAGGTGCAGTCGTCCCGTTCTTCATTGCCTAACAAATCAAGGTCGGCAGAGTTGAAGAGTGCCAGTGCTTCATCATATTTTCCTTCGTAGAAATAGCAGGAGGCTAACAGCGCATAAATGCGGTTGGCATAAGGAGTGTCAGGATAACGGTCGAGATATTTGCGGAGGAGTTCGATGCGGTTTTTGTCTTTCAGTTCGTAAGCCGAACTGACTAGCATATACTCTGCGTCTTGAAGAAGGCTGGCTGCAGGCTTTTGTTTTACAAATGCTTTCAATGCCGGCAGAACAGCTGCATAATTTCTTTCCTGGAAAAGTTCTTTTCCTTCTTTATAAAGATTGTCAGTCGAAGTGAACTTGTCACCTGTCTGGGCAAATCCTATAATGGGCGTGCAGCAGATGGCAGCACAAATGAGTCTAGTAATTTCTTTTTTCATAATCGGGTGTTTATGCAAAAGTACTATATATCTTTCAATGACGTATTTTAATAGCTATTAATTTAAAGCTCATTAAAATATAAGACAGAATGAAAGGGGAAATGTTTCTGTAATTTGTTATATTTTAACGAATTATCTGCCGGATAAAAACTTTTTAAGTCCTCGGCGAATAGAATCCAGTCCAAAATCTTCCGGATTAATTTCGGAGAGAGGCAGGAAGAAAGAATCTGCTACATCATCCATTGCCGAAAAATGGCTCATGTCTTCTACGGTGCACAGAAAAAACATATCAAGTGTGTGTACAGGAAAACCTGAATAGACATAAATATTGGGAAGTGTAAACTGGTAAACTGCTTTTTTTACCTTCAACCCTGTTTCTTCCAGTACTTCACGGGTTACGCCTTCTTCACCTGTCTCGTTCATATCGATAAACCCTCCGGGAAGGTCGAGAGTTCCCTTTGCCGGCTCTTTAGCACGCTGGCAAACAAGCAATTCGTTTTTCTCATTTAAGATGAGTGCTACGGTGGCGGCGGAAGGGTTAAAGTAATAGACGAAGCCGCAATCTGTACATTTTTTGGACTTTTCGTTATTTACTTCGAAATGCGGAGAACCACATTCGGGGCAATATAGGAATTGAGCTAGAGGATGTTTCATAATCGTATATACTTCCAGTTTTTTTGTTTATGCACGCAAAGGTATAAAATGCTTTTATTAATTTCATCTATCACAGCATAGAAATATTCGATTGGACTTTTTTTGAAAAGGCGGGGTTTCTGCCTTTATCTTTGCATCAGAAACAAAAAACAAAAGATTGTTTCTGATGTTATAAGTCAAACCAATTAATAACAATAAAAGCAATAAAGATTATGGAACCAATTTTAAATTCTCAACTTCCTGAATTCAGCGTTCAGGCTTTTCACAACGGAGCTTTCAAGACTGTAACCAACAATGACCTGAAAGGTAAATGGGCGATTCTTTTCTTTTATCCTGCTGACTTTACTTTCGTATGTCCTACTGAATTGGTGGATATGGCTGAAAAGTACGATCAGTTCAAGGCGATGGGTGTAGAAATCTATTCGGTAAGTACTGACTCTCATTTCGTGCACAAAGCTTGGCATGATGCTTCTGAAAGCATTCGCAAGATTCAATACCCGATGTTGGCAGACCCGACTGGCGCTTTGAGCCGTGCACTGGGTGTATATATCGAAGAAGAAGGTATGGCTTATCGCGGTACATTCGTTGTCAATCCGGAAGGAAAGATTAAAGTGGTGGAACTGAATGATAACAATATTGGCCGTGATGCAAGTGAATTGCTTCGTAAAGTGGAAGCTGCACAGTTTGTAGCCAGCCATGACGGAGAAGTTTGCCCGGCTAAATGGAAGAAGGGTGAGTCTACCTTGAAACCAAGCATCGACCTGGTAGGTAAGATTTGATAGATCTTGATAATGGTGATTATGGGAGGCCGGTAACGGGAGACGCTGCCGGCCTTTCTTTTAAAAAAATGAAAGGAAAAAAGGTATGTTAGAATCTGCATTAAAAGAACAACTAAAGGGTATTTTTGCTGGGCTGGAGGCAAATTTTACTTTTGATATATCCGTATCATCCAGCCACGAAAACAAAACAGAATTATTGGAGCTGCTGGGAGATGTAGCGGATTGTTCCGATCATATCACTTGCTCGGTGAATGAGGGAGAAGCATTGAAGTTTACTTTATTAAGGAATGGTGATCGTACCGGAATCACATTCCGGGGTATTCCTAACGGACATGAGTTCACGTCATTGCTTTTGGCTATCCTGAATCTGGACGGCAAAGGAAAGAACTTTCCTGATGAGGCTGTTTGCAACCGTGTGAAAGCACTGAAAGGTCCGATACATCTGACCACTTATGTTTCGTTGACTTGTACGAACTGTCCTGACGTAGTGCAGGCTCTGAATGCAATGGTCACTTTGAATCCTGCTATTACTCATGAAATGGTAGACGGCGCGCTTTATCAGGACGAAGTAGATGCACTGAAGATACAAGGAGTACCCTCTGTTTTTGCAGATGGAAAATTACTTCATGTAGGCCGTGGTGAATTTGGCGAATTGCTTGCCAAGTTGGAAGAACAATATGGTATTGACGAAACCAAAGCGAATGCAGAGGTGAAAGAATATGATGTGATTGTAGCCGGTGGAGGACCTGCAGGAGTATCGGCAGCTATTTATTCTGCCCGTAAAGGACTCCGTGTAGCTATCGTGGCCGAGCGTATTGGCGGACAGGTGAAAGAAACGGTAGGTATTGAGAATCTAATTTCTGTTCCGGAAACGACAGGAAATGAACTTGCCGATAATCTGAAAACTCACTTGTTGCGTTATCCGGTGGATTTGCTGGAGCATCGTAAAGTAGAAAAAGTAGAAGTGATTGGAAAACAAAAGCAGATCACTACCTCTGTTGGGGAGAAATTCCTGGCTCCGGCACTGATTATTGCAACCGGTGCAAGCTGGCGTAAACTGAATGTTCCGGGAGAAGCGGAGTATATAGGTCGTGGTGTTGCTTTCTGCCCTCATTGTGATGGGCCGTTTTATAAGGGAAAGCATGTAGCAGTGGTAGGTGGAGGAAATTCCGGCATTGAGGCAGCCATTGACTTGGCTGGTATCTGCTCCAAAGTCACTGTTTTTGAATTTATGGATGAGTTGAAAGCAGACAGTGTACTTCAAGATCGACTTAAATCATTGCCGAACGTGGAAGTGTTTGTAAGTTCACAGACTACGGAAGTGATAGGAAATGGTGATAAACTGACTGCCCTGCGCATCAAAGATCGCAAAACGGAAGAAGAACGTTTGGTTGAGTTGGATGGTGTATTTGTACAAATCGGGCTTTCTGCGAATAGCAGTGTATTCCGCGACATAGTGGAAACCAACCGTCCGGGCGAAATCATGATTGATGCACATTGCCGTACGAATGTGACGGGTATCTATGCAGCCGGAGATGTTTCTACGGTTCCTTATAAGCAAATTATTATCTCTATGGGCGAAGGAGCGAAAGCTGCGCTTTCTGCATTTGACGATAGAGTGAGAGGGATTATCTGATTGATGTATTCAGATATAAAAAGCACATAAACAAAACATTAGCAAGAGGAGAAATGACTCCTCTAAAAAATACCCCCGTTACAGATTTGTAGCGAGGGCTATTTTATATTTAGAGAGCATGACCTTCATCAACTGCTCTATCCTGCGCATTGAGACAAATGTTCATGAATATCCGAGAAAGTGAAATGAACGTTGTTCTCATGGTATGTAATTGGGGGGATTTTAAGAAATGTGTGCTAAGTTCATTTATTTAGTCATGATATGTATATCTGACGAAATCAAACAATCCGGAATTTTCCTGCTGTGCCGGTTGGTCTCCAATAAATTTAAGATTCTCTACACTGCAAAAAATATGGAATGCAATGTCTTTCCCAAATTCCAGTTGAAGTTCATGTTTGGGCTCGTTGTCTATTAACCAGGTGATGTAATAGTTCCCGTTTTTTAATGTCAGATCAATTTCGAACAGATGCCATCCGGTCTTGATTACTACAGGAACGGAAGAAAAAGGATATGCCTGCGATGTCATATAAGCAATCATTTCGTCGGGAGTTGCATTTAACTCCTTGCGAACTGTATCTTTACCATATCCGACTTCAAAATCCAATTCATGTTGGTCGTCATGGTATATCCACGAACCCACGCTACATTGATCTCCTATTCCCATTTGCGGGATATGAGTACGCCAGGTATATCTTCCTGTTGTATAAATCCGTTCTACAGTGTGAACCTTTTTCCGATCCACCGAGTTAGCCCGTGTAAAGATCCGTAAGTAACCATTCTCTAATATGCATTGATTATCCGGGTTGTTATCCTGATGTCCGTATTTCCATCCATCCAGATTGTTGAAGTTCCATTCTTTGTTTGGCGGATTTTTAGTACTGATGTCATTGGTCTGTTGCTGTGCAAAGCAAAGGCCGCAAATGCATATTAGTAACAGAGTTAAATAGTAGTTTCTCATAATAATTGAATTTAAGTGTATTCGTTTTCTATCAATTGCTTGCTGCAAAAGTAGTCGAATGCTTTATTCTACTCATCAGATTTTAGTCATTTCAAATCATGAAACGTCCAAATCTGCACTGGAAATCCTAATCGCTCTGTTCCGGGGAGTATAATTTCTATATAAATGATAAACTAAAGTGCTGAATCTATTCTGATTGTTGTTGGGTGGAACCATGTTGTGCTCTGAATTGAGAAGGAGTCATTCCTTTCATTTCTTTAAATAACGTACTGAAATATCGTTGATAAGTGAAACCTACCTGCTCTGATATTTCAGTAATGCTCATGTCAGACTGAGTTAAAAGAATGATTGCTTTGTCGATTCTTCTACGATTGATATAATCGTTTGCTCCCATGCCGGTCAGTTCCTTGACCTTATTATATAAGGATGTCCGGCTCATAGCCATTTGGGCAGTCAGGAATTTTACGTCCAAATCTGGTTGAGACAGATTCTGATCGATCATTTCATTCAATTTGATCATAAATTGTTCATCCGCATTGCTGAAAGTAGCCTCTTGCGGAGACAGAATGAATTGATTGCCCCTGTATCTGGATTTAATATATTCACGATTTCTCATCTGGTTCTGGATCACGCTAAGGAGCATTTCCATTTCAAATGGTTTGGGCAAATAGGCATCGGCTCCTAATTTGTATCCTAACATCTGGCTTTCAGAATCGGCTCTGGCGGTAAGTAGAATAACAGGGATATGGCTAATATTCAGATTCTCTTTAATTTCCTTGCATAGCTGATAGCCATTCATTTGTGGCATCATTACATCACTTACTATAATGTCCGGTTGCTGTTGCTTAATAACTTCCAGCGCTACCAATCCATTTTCTGCCTGATAGATCTTCTTGAATTTATCCTTAAGAGCATTTTTTAAGAATTCTCTTAAGTCCTGTTTATCTTCTACAATCAACAGTGAGTATCCTTGTAGAGAGAAAGCCCCGGATTCTATTTTCTCTTCTTCCTCCGGAGAACTTAAAAGTTCGTTGAGGTAGGAATGTTGAGGACATGATACTTCTTGTTCTTGTAGATTAGCCGGTATTTCATAAAAGAATGTGGCCCCTCTGTCTTTATTATTGAAAGCGCCCATCCTACCTCCATGTAAGTCAATCAACATTTTAGCATAAGATAAACCGATACCACTTCCTCCCTCATTATGTTTGCCTTGGTAGAAACGGGTAAAGAGCTTCTTTATATCTACATTATCCAATCCGATTCCCTGGTCTTGTACGTGTACTTGTATACTTTCATTTGTACGGATGGTTTTTATAACAATACGAGTCTGATTAGGACTATATTTCAAAGCATTCATAATCAGATTGGAAAGAACAACTTTGCATTTAGTGTCATCATACGCGATAGATTGTATACTGTCGTCAAAGTCGTATGTAATTTCAATTTCTTTGGCTTTAGATGCAGTTTGAAATGTTTCTGCCACTTCCTGTATCCACTTGTGTAAAGGATGCGAAGAGATGTGTAGCACTTCCTGTCCTACCTCCATTTTGCGTGCATCAAGCACAATGTTGATAATATCTTTCATCTGATTTGCCTGTTTGAATGCCCCCTGTAGATATTCCGGTAGCTCGTCTTGCTTCACCTCTTTATTTAGAATTCGTTTCAGGGAAGCATAGATGAGTGTCAAAGGGGTACGTAGCTCATGGCTGATATTGATTAAGAAGCGTATTTTCTCTTCATATATCTTCTTCTCATGTTCCCGCATCTCACGTTTCAGCCGATTTTCTTTTTTTCTTATCAAACTAAAGAAGACCACTCCTGCCACTAGAAATGCAAAGAAAATGCATAGTATAATAAACCAGATAGATTTCCACCAAGGAGGTGAGACTATAATAGTTAAGATCTCTATCGGCTGGCTCCATTCACCGTTGGAGGTGTCGCAGGATACGCTGATGGTATATTCTCCTGATGCTAATGTACCCAATTCGAGTGTCTGGAGATAACTCTCGATCACCATTTTGTCTTTTCCTGTGATGACATACCGGAAAAGGTGTTTTCGGAAGGAGTTCTTTTCGTCAGCAATCACTTTAATGTTGAACGATGAATGATTCCAGGGAATCGAAATACAGTTATTATTAACCTGTTTCAGAGTTGATTTACCATTCAGTTTTACTTCAAGTAGCTTGAGAATAGGAGACGAATTGCTTTCGAAAATAATATCCGTATTAATGCGTACCAGTCCCATAGTACCTCCCATATACAGATTGGGAGTACGAAGAGCAGGAATAGGGGTAAATATCAATTCATTGGAAGGAACTCCATCGGATTCGTCCAGGATAACAAAACGTTTTTCGTTGATAATATACGCAAAGAACATGTTCTGCGCTCCTATCCAGACTTTTCCTTTTTTATCATAGGCAAGGCTGGATACACTGTTGAACAAGTTGGTATGTATTTTTTCTGTTTTTCCAGTCTGTTTATTATAGAAGAGCAGTCCGAAATTACTTCCTATCCAAAAGTTACCTTTATCATCCCGGCAGGCCGATGTGAAATCATCTCCCTCTTTCATATTGACTAATGAAGACAGTTCGTTGGTTTTGAAGTTTAGTTTAAACAGGTTATTGGTTCCCATTAGATACAGATGCGTATCGTCGGAATAAATTGCCTGCATAGCTATTTGGCGTTGAATGTCTATTTGGGGTGCGTAGAGAATAGATGTTTGCCGGGTATGCTTGTTGTAGATATAGACTTTTGCTCCTAATATGTAAATATTATCTTTTGTAGCATATAGATTTACCAAATCACCGGATGAAAATTCTCTTTTCGAAATAGAGTCATTGATAATGGGAAAAGGTTGCATCTGTGCGGTTCTCTTATTAAAGGTAAATACCCCTTTATTAAAACATGATAATAAGAGCTCATTTTCAGAAAAATTTGTGATAGAGGTAACTTTCTCCCCGTATGTAGTAGGGTAATGATGAAATGTATTCGTTTTTTGGTCAAATGAGTTGATACCTCCTCCGTCTGTTCCAATCCAGAGCAATGTATCCTTATCTTCAAAGATGCTAACCACGGTACGTTCGCTAATTCCATTGGGATTGTTCAGTGGAACATCTTTATAGGTTTTGATGAACACTTTCTTAATGGCGAATAATCCTCCGTGTATACTGCCTATCCATATATTGTCCATCTGATCTTTATAAAGCCGGTAGATAGAGTTATTCGGCAAGGATTGTTCATCATCGGAAATATGTTTAAGATGAGAGAATTTCATAGTCTGGAAGTCAAGTATGTTGATACCTCCTCCGTCAGTAGCTATCCAAAGTTGGTTGTCTTTTTCAAGAAAATCAAAAATGATATCGTTGTTGAGCCCGGAGTTTTTGGTGGATAAACTGAAAAGCCTTTTCCCCTCTTTCGAGTAACAGGCTATTCCTTTGCCATAGAATGATACCCAAAGCCGGTTTTGAGAGTCAACAAATATGGTGTTTATCTCGCGCTCTTTTACAAATGGACATCGATACATTTTCTTTTTTATCAAGTCGTACATCCAAAGCCCGTCTTTTTTACTGCTGGTTATCAGCACATCGGGACTCCACTGAAAGATGCGATTGATACATTTTAACTTGTCTCCATCGATGTCGGGGAAGATCGTCGTAATACTTTTATCCGTCAGATTGTATTGGTATAAAGTTTCTTCTCCTCCAAACAGGAAATTGTCACCTATTTGAAGATAAGACCAAGCGTTAAATGGCTTCCCGTTATATTTCAATGGCTGAAACTGATTTTCTGCTTTATTGTAGATGGCAATTCCTTTATTGGTAGAAACGTATAAATCGCCTAAACGATCCTCTGTAATAAAACGAATGAAATTGTCGGGCAATGAGTTGGGCTGCTCCCGGTCATGAAAATAACTTTTCAGTTCAGATTGGTCATAACTATTTAATCCCCATTTGGTACCTATCCATATGACTCCTTGATGATCTCTGTAAATGCACTGCACTCTTGATTGTGACAATCCCTGTTCCAAAGAAATTTGTCTGAAGTAGTAGTCTTGTTGTTCAGCCTTGGTAGAAAGAACAAAGAATAATATCCAGATTAGAAAAGAATACCTCTTTAGTACGTGTGCTTTTGACATAGTTATGTTCTTTTGATAGAGCAAATATAAAAGAAGTTATGAAACTGTACAATAGATTTCATCTTCTTTTGTCCACAAAGCTCATTAGATAGCTAGAAAGGATATCCAGAATACTCCTTTTGAACAGTAGCGGACTAATTATGGATGTTATTTGATCTCTATTTCCACGCTTTGCACCTATATTTGCATAGTTGACACTAAATACGGAATAGTATTAAACCTTAAAAAAAAGACTATTTACTATGAATACATCCTAAAACTGTAGAATGAAGAGGTGGCGGAGTAATGTTGGGAACATTTTGAATGCCTTGACTTGTATCTAAAATTCCTAAAAATCTAATATTATTATATTCTAACTAAATGAAAAGTATATGGATAATCTAAGAAAAACGCTTGGCTGCTTGCTACTATTTCTTTTTGCAGCAGTTACATCTACTTATGCACAGGTTGCAAAGCAGTATTCGGGTACTGTTATGGATGCCGACAGCAATGAACCTATCATCGGTGTCAACGTAACTCTTAAAGATGCACAAACTGGTACCGTAACGGATATTTCCGGAAAGTTCTCGATTAGTGCTCCTGTTGGCTCTACACTATCATTCTCTTATATCGGATACGTGACTAAAGAGGTTAAACTGGGAACGAATACCAGTTTGAAGATTACAATGCAGGAAGATCAGAACCAATTGAGTGAGGTAGTGGTCATCGGCTATGGTGTAGTGAAAAAATCAGATATAACAGGTGCTGTGGCTTCTGTTTCTTCCAAACAATTTAAGGATCAGCCGGTAAAGCGGGTGGAAGATATTCTGCAAGGACGTACTGCAGGTGTGGCAGTGACGAGCGTAAATGGTTTACCTGGTGGTACAGTTAAAGTTCGTGTTCGTGGTACTACTTCTCTTAATACCAGCAATGACCCCTTGTATGTCATCGATGGCATTATGTCTGGTGGACTGGATGTAAATCCAGCTGACATTCAATCTATTGAAGTTCTGAAGGATGCTTCGGCAACGGCTATTTATGGCTCACGCGGTGCTAATGGTGTGGTATTGGTAACTACTAAAAAAGGGGTGGAAGGTAAAGTGCAGATTTATGCGGATGTGGCTATAGGCGTATCGAACATTCTTAAAAAATATGACTTACTGAATGCTTATGAATATGCGACTGCATTAAAGGAGTATAATGGTATCTCATTTGCAGATGATGAGATGGAAGCCTATAAGAATGGCTCCAAAGGCATTGACTGGCAGAATTTGATGTTGCAGACCGGTATTAGTCAGGACTATAAATTAGGTATTTCGGGTGGAACGGCTAAAAATAAGTATCTTATTTCAGCCAATGTACTGAATATGACAGCCATGACCATCACGACCAAGTATCAACGTGCACAGTTACGGATAAATTTGGATAATGAACTCACCAAGTGGTTGACACTTTCTACCAAAATTAATGCTTCACGTACTCACAGTCATAATGGGGGTATTGACATTATGAACTTCCTGAACTATTCTCCTACGATGGAAATGAAAGATCCGGTAACGGGCGTTTATAATATGGACCCTTATAATTCAGTAAACGGAAACCCTTATGGTGCACGTGTCGCAAATTATGGTGACTCATACGTGTATGCTTTGAATACTAATATGGATTTGACTTTCAAAATAATGAAAGGGTTGACATTGTCTGTACAGGGTGCTGCTAATTACTCTCATGTTCCGAGTTACTCTTTCACCTCGTCATTAGCAAAACCCGGACAAATTAGTGGTATGGAAAATGCGAGCAGGATGAATCTATTCTGGCAGAATACCAATAATGTGACTTATAACACAAGTTTCGGCGATCATCATCTGACTGCAACAGCTGTATTTGAAGCAAGTGGTGCCGAAGGCAGAAATCTAAAACTGACCGGAAGTGATTTAGCCAATGAGTTTGTTGGTTATTGGAATGCAAAAAATGCAAAGACACGCGATGGAGAGAATGGCTATTCCGCAGAAGCTATTGTGTCCGGGCTTGGTCGAATTATGTACAATTACAAAGGAAAGTATATGCTGACAGGTACTTTCCGTGCCGATGGTTCATCTAAGTTTCAGAAGAAGAATAAATGGGGATATTTTCCGTCAGCAGCTGTTGCTTGGGATGTTGCTAAAGAAAACTTTATGAGTAAACAAAACATTGTCCAGCAATTGAAACTAAGAGCCAGTTTTGGTGTTGTTGGTAATCAAAGTATCGGTGCTTACACAACATTGGGTATGTTGGCTCCTACAAATTATGACGGTTATGGTAGCGATGCAATCCATACCGGTTATTGGACTGGAAATCTCGCTACACCGGATGTAACTTGGGAAAGCACCTATCAGTATAACATAGGTTTGGACGCCAGTGTTTTAGACGGTCGCTTGAGTTTTACAGCCGAATGGTTCCGAAAGGATACTAAGGACCTGTTGCTTCGCAAACCTGCTCCTCAGTATAACGGAGGTGGCTCTTTCTGGGTCAACCAAGGTGAAGTTAGAAACTCTGGTGTTGAATTCACCATTACAGCTACTCCTTTGACAGACAAAGATATATTTGGTTGGGAAACATCGCTGAATGCATCTTATTTAAAGAATAAGATAATCGATCTGGCAGGTAGTGATTTTATCGTTGGGGAGAATTATACAAGTATTGGCGGTGGTCCCATTCAAATTAAAAAAGTAGGGTATCCGATTGGTTCTTTCTATCTTTATGAATGGGCAAACTTTAATGACCAGGGCGCCAACTTGTATAAACATCAATCTAATGGAAGTTTGACAACCAATCCGGGTGCTGACGATCTGGTTACTAAAGGGCAGGCCGAGCCTAATTGGACTTTCGGATGGAATAATACATTTACTTGGAAAAATTGGACGCTCAATCTCTTTATCAATGCTGCATTAGGACAAGATAGACTGAATGTAAGCCGCTATGCGATGGGATCTATGACAGGTGTATATCGTTTCATCTCTTTATCTGATGCTTATTACAAAAGTTGGGATAAAGTAGCCAATAAAGCAGATGCTGTGTATGCAAGTCATAAAAATTCAGATAATAGAAACTATCCTGATTCCGATTTCTGGCTTGAAGATGCATCATTTGTGAAACTGAAAAATATAAGCCTTACGTATAATATTCCTAAGAAGATAACGAAAGTAGCCGATATTCAACTGTCGGTCAGTGCTCAAAACCTGTTTACATTAACGAAATACACAGGTATGGACCCAGAAGTGTACAGTGAATCCGATTATGGCTTTAATGGTGTGGATATGGGATCTTATCCTGTTCCAAGAACATTCACTTTTGGTATGAAACTTAACTTTTAATCTTTTAACTATACATGGATATGAAAACAATATATAGAATATTCAAATCTGTCGGACTAGCATTGATAGCACTTTGGATGGTGTCTTGCCAGGATTTACTGACAGAAGATCCTAAAGGGCAGTTGGCGGTAACTAATTTCTTCAATTCAAAAGGTGATCTGGACTTGGCTCTGAATGGAATGTATTCCAAAGTTGCGAGTGATATGTATGCAAATATTTGGGCAGGTTTCGAATCAGTGATGGGTGATGATATTTCTACACACCCTGCAGCTAATAAGCAGGGGCTGCGTGAGGTAGATACTTATAATGTTTCGGACAACAACACTTGGGTGACTGAATTGTGGGGTGCTCGTTGGAGATTGGTAAAAGCGGCTAATTTCATTATAGATAATGCCGGACGAACTCCGGAAGTGAGCCAGGAAGAGAAAGATGCGGCCATTGGACAAGCTTATTATTGGCGTGCCTATTCTTACTTTTATTTTGTAATGGCTTGGGGAGAGGTACCTATGGTTGTGAAAGATGAAATCAATTATAACATGCCATTGGCAACCGTTTCTGAAATTTACGAACTGATTGTTTCTGACCTGAAAAAGGCAGAGACAATGGTGCCTGCTAATTATACTAAAGAACCCTACGCAAGAAACGGGGTAAACATTGCTGTTAGTCAAGGAGCTGTAAAAGCAACATTGGCTTATGTGTATATGGCAATGGCAGGATGGCCGTTGAACAAGGGAACAGAATATTATCAACTAGCCGCTGCAAAGGCAAAGGAAGTAATCGATGCTTCGAAGAAAGGTACTTATTACTACAAGTTATTACCTGATTATAAGCAAGTATATTCGATGGAGTATAATAAGAATAATCCTGAAGTGTTGCTTGGCGTTTACTATAATTTGGGAATAGATGCACTTACCAATGCCCCTTTAGCTGATTTCCTGGCAGACTATGCTTATGGTGGCGGTGGATGGGGAGATACGAACGGAGAAATTAAATTCTGGTATGATTTCCCGGAAGGCTCACGCAAAGATGCATCTTATTTCCCGAAAATCATATTGAAGAATGAAACTAAGTTGCGTGATTGGTGGGAAGACCCCAATCCGGAAGCGCCGCGTGTGGTTGTTGCTCCCTGTTTCATGAAGAAAGTAGAAACGACCACTGGAGAAGAATTCGATTATACGAATCCGAAGATTTCGATGAATCAGAATGGAGAAAAGACGCATCAGATTATTCGCTTGGCAGAAGTATATTGCTGGTATGCCGAAGCCGTAGGTCGTTCAAAAACAGGCAGTATCACGGAAGCTGTCAACTTATTGAATGAGGTACGCAATCGTGCCAATGGATCTGTTGTTGCAGACCGGGATATCTATAAGACAACCATGTCGTATGATGATCTGGCAGAAGCTGCCTATAATGAACATGGCTGGGAAATAGCCGGATATTATTGGGGAAATATTGCCACTAGAGCAAGGGATATGTTTCGCATGAATCGCATTAAAGATCATTTTGAATACAGAAAATTAAATCCGGAGATTGAAGTGGCTCCCGGAGTCTTCAGGAAAGAAGCTGTTTCCGTATCTGGTACGTGGAATGACAGTAAAATGTATCTTCCCCGTCCTTTTGTAGATTCGTCTATTAATCCGAATTTGAAGAACTGAATGAAACAATAAAAACAATCATTATGAAACTAAGATATTTATATTTAGCAATAGGTGTATTATGTAATGCCTCTTTAGTATCATGCGGTGATAGCTTCAAAGAGAAAACAGAGATTGTTGCATGCGGAATCTCCACAAATGCTTTAACATTCGGAGTCTCCTCTACTGAAGTTCAGACTGTAGATATTACGTCAGAAGCAGCTTGGGAAGTTGCAGTGGATCAGGCAGGTGGTGATTGGCTTACAGTTTCTCCTTTGGAAGGAACTGGTAATGGTACGCTAACAATTTCTGCTGATAAGAATAACGGCCCAAAACGCAGTGCAACCTTGACTATAGCGGCGAAAGGTGCTGAACTTCGAACCATCACAGTTATTCAGGATGGCTATAAAGGAACCATTTATAATTACGGTGACTTTACTGGATTGCAAAAGACGGGGCTTGTGGCAGGGATCAATCCGATCACTATCGTAGATAATGACGAATGTGAAGATGGAAAAGCGTTAAGAATCTATACCCGGGCAGGTGAAGAGTATGAAGGTACTAATGGGGACCGTTTCAAGGTGCAGACAACAACGCAATTCGGATCAGGTCGTTATGAATGGAGGATATATGTCCCTAAATTCGGAATGAATGACCGGGCCAGTATTGGAGCATTTTTATATTTTGACGATGGGCATGAATTGGATTTTGAAATTTGTTCCGGTACAGCTGCAGACCGTGCAGCACATAGTGCCGGACCAGATGATATGCTGTGCCTTGTGACTAGTCAGGCTAATCCTTTTTTCTCTGAATTCACGCCTATTAAGGGGGATGCTTGGCATACGTTTGTATTGGATTTGAAGTTAGAGAATAAGAAATATCTGGCGGAGTGGTCGGTTGATGGTAAAGTTTTAAAGAGGGCACAATTAGATTATGGTGAAGAGGCTTATTTCCGTGCTATATCTAGTGTCGAGAATCTTTATGGTATGGGCGATCATGCGGCAACTCAAGAAAATTATGCCTTATTTGATTATCTTGAATATGTTCCTTATGATTATTCAATGAAGCCGATTATCGAAGGTCAGCTTCCTCCCGAACCAGAGGGAACAACAGTGAAGTGGGACTTTGAGGAAGCTGGTTTTGTTCCTGTTGGATGGACTAACAATGGAGGAACGATTGCGGATGGAAGTTTGAATCTATCTAACGGGAATAACTTCGTTTATAGTCCGGAAGTGGGAGCTGGAAAATATACATGGGAAATAGATGTTCCTTTGGTAGGGGTAGGTGAAAAATGGTTGGCAGGTGGTAATATCGCTGCAACTAACGCTGAAGAAAGGTCATTCTCTATGTTTGTTTTCTCGGGTACTGAAAATGATCGTGCGGCTTGTACGGTTCCTCCTGTTCCAGGCCAGATGCTGGTACGTTGTTATACAGAGGCTATGGGAGTTTACGGTGTACCTATTGATCCGGGTAAACACACTTTGACTATTGACCTTAGACTTAATGCAGATGGTGCATATTGGGCGGCATGGATTATAGATGGTGAAGTGGCGAAAACATTTACTACCTGGTATACTCCGGCACAGTTTAAATTTGGATTCTCAATGATGACCTTTGCTGATGGAGGTGGCTGGCAAGGAGATAAGCCTACTGCAAAGACATATACAGTCAAATATGACTATATAGAATATAAGAAGTATAATTATGATGAAGAATAACAGTTTACTTTACATTCAATGAGGTATTTAAGCATAATTGGAACAGCTATATGCTGTGTAATGTTGGTAATGACGAGTGTTTCCTGCAAGCAGGAAACACTCTCTTCCACCACCCAGGAGAAGAAAGTAGCTCCTTGGTATGTCTATATAGATGGAAGCTCTTTTAAGGATATAGAGCCAGTGAAAGAGATAATTAGTTCCATTAGCGTTTTCGGGAATCCTCCGAAATCATTTATCGATGAGTGTCATCAGAATCATATCGAAGTATATCAGGCTGTAGGTGGAAATGAAGAAACGATTGATACGCCACAGAAAAGAAAGGCACTTGTTGAGAAGTATGTAAGCGATTGCAATGCAAATGGATATGATGGAATAGATCTTGATCTCGAACATTTGAGCCCTGATATTCAGGATGCATATACCGAATTCCTGAAACTTGCTTCAAAAGAACTCCATGCTGTTGGAAAGAAATTAAGCCATTGCGTTAGTTTTTATCCGGCTTTGTATCAGGATAACGAAACTAAGATGTTTCACGATCCGGCAGTTTTGAATACTACCTGCGACTTAATTAGAGTGATGTGTTACGATATGTATTTTGCACCTGGGATAGATAAGCCCGAGCTCAAACATAGGGATGATTGTATGGGCATTGGACCTACGTCTAATTATCTATGGACTAAAGAGGCGATGCTTTTCTGGATGAAACACATTCCGAATGATAAATTAGTGATGGCTCTGCCTGCTTATGCAAATGATTATGCTGTAACTGGTGACATCAAAGGAAGGCAGGTTTACCAATCTGTGCCTGACAGTATAAATGGAATTTTGCCTTCTCCTACCTGGTTATGTTATGAAAAGGTAAACATGTATCTGTATGATGGTACTGATGGTAATCGGCATCTGTTTTATGCAAGTGATGCCAGAAGTACGGAAGCGCTACTTGAATTAGCTGATGAACTGGGAATCTCTCAAATCGGTTTTTGGCACTTTAATAGCGTAGATCCGCAAATGTGGGATACTACCGCAAAGTGGCAAAAGAAATAATGAGATAATAAATCGACCTTGTAAATAATATAGCTTTATTCTCATCCCCCCCCCCATTTAGAGAAAAGCTATTCTTAACAATAAGAGGCCGCAAAGGTATGAATCCGTATCTTTGTGGCTTTTTATTTTTTTCTTACCTTTGGGGAAACTTAACATAACCCCCAAAAATGAAGAACATGAAAAAGATCTTTTTACTCATTTCCGTCATCCTATTTATTTTTCCAGTACAGGCTCAACATACATTGAGACTGATGACTTATAATATTAAAAATGCGAACGGCATGGATGATATTTGTAGTTTTCAACGGGTAGCCAATGTGATAAATAATGCTTCTCCTGATGTTGTGGCTATACAAGAGGTAGACAGTATGACCCGTCGGAGCAGACAGAAATATGTGCTGGGTGAAATAGCTGAACGTACACAGATGCATGCCTGTTTTGCACCTGCTATAGAGTTTGAAGGAGGTAAATATGGAATCGGACTGTTGACAAAGCAAGTTCCGCTACGTTTACAAGCTATCCCTTTACCTGGTAGAGAAGAGGCCCGCACCTTGATTCTGGCAGAATTTGAGGATTATATCTATTGTTGTACTCATCTGTCATTAACGGAAGAAGACCGTATGAAATCTTTGGAAATAGTGAAGTCATTGATTGCTTCCTATAAAAAGCCTCTTTTTCTAGCCGGGGATATGAATGCTGAACCTGAATCCGATTTCATCAAAGAATTGCAAAAGGATTTTCAAATACTCTCCAATCCGGAAAAGCATACTTATCCTGCTCCCGATCCAAAAGAGACCATTGATTATATTGCCGCGTCAAAGCAAAACGCTACCGGATTTGCTGTCATATCTGCGAGAGTAGTTAATGAGCCAATGGCTTCCGACCATCGTCCCATACTTGTGGAATTGCGTACCGCTGAAAAGGCAGACAAGATATTCCGTACTAAACCTTATTTGCAGAATCCTGTGGGTAATGGCATTACTGTGATGTGGGAAACAACCGTTCCTTCTTATTGCTGGGTGGAATATGGCACAGATACTACCCGGCTGGAACGTGCGCGTATGATTGTTGACGGTCAGGTGGTCTGTAATAACAAGCTGCATAAAATACGTATAGATGGCTTACAGCCCGGACAGAAATATTATTATCGTGTGTGTTCGCAAGAGATGTTGCTTTATCAGGCATATAAAAAGGTATTTGGAAATACAGCACAATCGACCTTCAGTGAATTTACTCTTCCTGTTGCTGATACAGAGTCTTTTACCGCTATTGTTTTTAATGATTTGCATCAACATACCAATACTTTCCGTACTCTATGTAAACAAATACAGGATGTTAAGTATGATTTTGTTGTTTTCAATGGTGACTGTGTGGATGATCCTGTGGATCACGAGCAGGCAACCACATTTATCAGTGAACTGACCGAAGGAGTGTGTGGCGATCGCATACCGACTTTCTTTATGCGTGGCAACCATGAAATCCGCAATGCCTATTCTATCGGTTTGCGTGACCATTTTGATTATGTGGGAGATAAAACTTATGCCTCTTTTAACTGGGGAGATACCCGTATCGTCATGTTGGATTGTGGAGAAGATAAACCGGACGACCATTGGGTATATTATGGCTTGAACGATTTTACTCAATTGCGTAATGAACAGGTTGATTTTCTGAAAAAAGAACTGTCTGCCAAAGAATTCAAGAAAGCAAAGAAACGTGTCCTTATTCATCATATTCCGCTTTACGGTAATTATGAAAAGAATCTCTGTGCAGATCTGTGGACTAAATTATTGGAAAAAGCACCTTTTAATGTCAGTCTGAATGCACATACCCATAAATACGCTTACCATCCGAAAGGGGAACTGGGTAATAATTATCCAGTTATTATTGGTGGAGGATATAAGATGGACAGTGCTACGGTGATGATTCTGGAAAAGAAGAACGATGAATTGAGGATTAAGGTGCTGAATGTAAGGGGAGAGGTTTTACTGGATATAACAGTCTAAAGTCTCTAATAACTTTATAATTCATGGAGGTGCGCCAGACTTCTAGACACACCTCCATGAATTAGTTATTTCATAAAGTGCTATTCGGAGAAATATGTATAATAGAAATTCTCTATATATCCGTCATAGTTTTTGCTTTCCTCTTTGATACAACTATTTTCGTCATATTCGAATGTGTAAGTAGCTGTACTGGATGAATGTTGCCAACCACTGCTCGTATGGCAATTAGCCGAAGCTTTTCCAAAGAGACCAGTTTCAACCAGCCAACGACTAGCTCCACTGCTTTCCGCATAGATGCAATGTGCTCCGCTCACATTAGGCACGGCAGAATAGGTCTGAACTTTAAACTGCTCTACTCCATCTGAAAATCTGGTCCATTGCATAATATTTCCATTTTCTATGGTGATGTTAGATGCAATATTGCCATTCTTTTCAACTTTGGTCATGTAGCCATTCTCATCATAAGTATATTCGTAAGTGTTGGAACCATCTACAAAAGTTGCAACATAACCTTGGTCATTTAAAGTCATGTTATATGCGTTCTTACCTGTCACTGTGATATTATTTCCATCATAAGCAAAGAGCCATTCTCTATCCAATTCTCCTTCATATAACCTGTATACACGTTTTACAGTACCATTATCATTATATTCGTAATACCATTTATCCCAGTCGTCCGCAAAAGTGGCTATTCGATAAACTGTTACTTCAGAGGTTGTTGTAAAAGTGATTTCTGCATAGTCTGAATCTTCAAAATAGATTGATCCGGTTTTTTGAGCTTTTACTTTGAATGTATAACTTTTTTCCGGCTCTAAACCTGTCAGTTGAATTGTATTTTGGTCAGTACTTTGTTCACTACCGTTGTTCAAGCTATAAATATAAGCTGTTGCGTTTCCTATGGCTTTCCATGTAATAACAGCAGAACTCTCTTTTACATCAGGAACAGTAACTTCCGGTTTATCCAGAATGTTTGTACTGGGATGATTGTCATCATCACTGCAAGCAGTCGTACCTAGTACTACTGCCAGCATGGCTAATAAGTAAAAATACTTTTTCATGTTGTTCTATTTAAGGTTAATAATTAGTTTCCGGCAACTACTATCATTCCCAAACCAACCAGGAAGAAGATAAACATCAAGGCCAGTAGTTGATTAACAGATTTCGTTGAACCTTTAAATTCTTTCCAGATAAATACTCCCCAAATAGCGGCAATAAGTGGTGCGCCTTGTCCTAGTGCATAAGATACCGCCGGACCAGCTTCTCCTGATGCGATATAGCTGAACGCGGAACCAAGTCCCCATATCGCTCCACCAAGCATTCCGCATATATGAGTTTTCGTGTTTCCTTTAAAGTATTCGGAGTAGCTGACTTTTTCTCCGACAAAAGGATATTTCATTACTAATGTGTTGAAAACAAAATTGCTTAGTAATACGCCTATTGAAAAAACAAAGATGGCAGAATAAGGAGTCATCATTCCTATAGCAGGAGAATTGAAGTTTTCTACGTCCATACCTTTCACTACGAACCTGTAGAACAAAGACATCAGTACACCGGCAATTAATGCAATGATAATTCCCTTTTTGTTGTTTTTCCTGCTTTCTTCTCCCTTTTGCATTTTTCCGGAAGCCACTCCATTGCAAATGATAGCAATAACAATGAGAGCTACACCGCCAAATAAAAGCAAAGGATTACCAGTTGGAATTCCCAGATAATTGACGATTACCCCTAATACCAATGCAATGCCAACTCCTAAAGGAAAAGCTACAGACATACCAGCCAAGGAAATAGACGCTGAAAGAAGAATGTTTGAAGCATTAAATATTACGCCCCCCAAGATAACCCAACCAATGCTGTCTCCTGATGCTTGTCCCAGATCTTCCAGGAATGAACGTCCGGTATCTCCATGACTACCCATAGTGAAGCCTAGCAAGATGGTGAACAATACCATTCCAATCACATAATCCCAATAAAAAAGTTCATAACGCCAATTTTTGGAAACTAGTTTTTGGGTATTACCCCAGGAACCCCAACAAATCATGGTTACGATGCAGAATATAACTGCCAATAAATAACTGTTTACTGTGAACATACTATTAGTATTTAATTGTTAAACATGAATTCTGTTATTTAAATATAGTATCCAATCTTCCCAATAAGTGAAAACATTGGCTTCCTTACATTTTCTTGACCGGAACTCATGTTCCAGGTCCGATTCTTTCAAAAGGATATGTATATTACTACTAAAACCATATTCTTTTGATTTGGGTAGTATCTCCATCCAGCATCTGGGATATCTTTTGTGAGAGTTGACTGCTTTTATAAAATTTTGAGCATCATTCTCGTTGCCGATGGCATTTACACAGACTATGCCGGTAAACAAATTTTCTCTCTGAATAGCTTCTATACCTTCTTTAATATTATCTCCCAAAGTGATTAAAGCCCGCATACGTTGGGAACCTCTGATGCCGGAGAGTTGCTTTTCTATATCAGAAATTGTTTCTGACAGGTCTGTGTTAGCTTTTACGAAACAAAGAACAGCAGGCCATGTTTTATTCTCATCTACCATTTGATGAAACTGACTGACGAGAACCTTTTGCTGTTGTTCGTTGATTTCTCCCTGTACATAGATAATAGGATATTTTCTTGTGCTTCCTTGAGCCTGTTCCGGATAATAGACCGTTGCATTGGCTGTTTGGATAAACGGAGTCTCATTCGGAAGACTACTCTCACTATTTCCTGACTGCTTCCCATTGAAATATTCGTTTATGAATCTGAATGCTTTGGGCAGTGCAGTATTCCAGCAGGCGAAATCATGTCCTCCTGAACGTACTTCCCATTCATGAGGTATTTGTCTTTCCAGTAATAATCGGTGCAGTTCTTCATTACTTTCGCAAAGAGTACCTTCTTTATCTCCAATATCTAGCATGATGCCAAATCCTTTTAAATCGGGATTGCGGAGGGTGGAAAGAATGTGGTAGGGTGAATGTTGCTTATAGTAACTGGTTAGGCGCTGGTTACCATTCTTTCCCACTCCTCCGAAAATCCGTCCCCATTGATTGTCCCATCCTTTTTGTGGCCCTTCTTCCATGTATTGTTTTTCTGTACGGATGGATGGCGATAACGCAACGACAGAGCCGAATAAGTGGCGGTTGCGCAAACTAACGGATAATGCTCCGAATCCTCCCATAGAGAAACCAATGATCGAGCGTCCATTAATATCCTTGCGAGTACGATAGTTGTTATCTATATATGGAACCAGTTCTTTGATAAAGAAAGTTTCATAAAGGGAACTGCCATCATAAGTGTCACTGTAATAAGACAGGTAACCGTCAGGAATAACCATAATGAAAGGTTGAATCTTTCCTTCTTTTATCATTTTATCCATTACACGGGCAACGTTGCCGTATTCGAGCCAACTGGTATAATCACCTCCTATTCCATGAAACATGTATAAGACTGGATATTCTGTTTCTGAATGTTCATAACCTTCCGGTAAGATAATGGAGTAGGAGACTTCTTGCTTTAGGGACGGACTGTAAATACTCATCCCTTCTTTTTCTATGGGAAGTGCCCAAGCTCCATCTATACCTGATAGAAATAGGATAATATATAACAGTATCTTCTTCATATTATTTCTTTATTAACTGTTCACCAATATAATAACTCATTGAATAAATACCTGTTTGGGCGGACTGTTCACTATCCAGTCCGTTTCTGACACGATATTGCACCGGAGCTTCTGCACCTCGCAATCCATTGAACAGAGTAAAGATGCTATTGTAGTTGCTGCCTTCGTCTGTTATGTCCAAATAATAGATTTTGGCACGATTCTCGGCAGAAAGGTTGATAATATCCGCGTCTTCTGCAAAGAAAAAGTTGATAGCAGGGGCATTGCCTGTTGACTGATTGTATAAGTAATTAGCTTCTGAACCGTATGTTAATCCTAATCTGAAATCTGCATTGCTTTCCGTATGAACCGTCTTTTCCACAGCATCGGTAATAGCTGAAAAATTTGTTCCATTTAGAATCATTTCTTTCACATTAAAACCTGCGATTATCATACGTTTGATTTGCATAAGAGAATCTAATGCCACTGCTACCTTCTTTGTTGTAAGATCAACATTACCTTCTCCTTTGCTGTAATAAAGAACTTTGTAAGTTAGTTCGGAATTGTAGTCATCCGGTAACCATAGTTCGATATTGGAATTACCTACTTTTATGTTTTTATTAGTAGCATGTAATTCCTCTGTGAATTTTTTCAGAGTTTCCTGCGGATAGTTTTCTCCTTTGAATGAACGTTCGATAAAAGGCAATGCCTCTTTCATGGATTCACGCCAATAACTGTCAGTGTGGGCACCGTTCCGTACACGATATTCGTGCTTGATATTTTTGTCCCGTAATAGAGTATGTAATTCACCGTTTCCTGCATATAGTCTTTCTTCATCATCACCGCAGTCTATGTAATACCGTACTGTTTGAAATGTGGAACTTGGTTTATCCTTGAAAAAGTGTAGCGGACATTGGCTTTTATAATAGCTTGTCAGCCTGCCTGTTCCTGTCTGGCCGCTTCCTCCGAAGTTGTTTCCCCATTGAAGATTCCAACCGTCTTGTGACAAAGAGATGTATTGTTCATCTGTATTTAGGGAGGGACTTAATCCTATTGATACCGAGAATGTTTCAGGATGTTGCGATGCTATACTTAATGCCCCGAAACCTCCCATAGAGAACCCGGCAACAGCTCTTTCCGTCTTACTGGTTGTTGTTCGGAACCGCTTATCAATCAGGGGTACGAGTTCATTAATGAACATATCCATATAGTTGAACTTTCCGTCATAGCGGTTACAAAAATAAGAGTTGAAACCTTCCGGCATGATGTAGATCAATGGGCGAATACTACCATTGCTGGTTTGCGCATCAGCTATGCTTTGAATATTCAGACCTGAAGGTCCCCATGAACTTTGGTTCCCTCCCCAGCCATGTAGAAGGAAAACTACTCCATATTTACCCGTACTTTCCGATAGATATTCTTGAGGCAGTAATACGGAATATTTGATTTCTTGTCCTAATATTTTGCTGTAAAAACTTTGATCGGGATTATAGCGTTTGGTAAACAGTTCCGGTGTCTCGGTCTGTTCGCCTTCGGACGGACTGTTATCATCAGACGAACATGATGACAATCCGTAGGAAAATAATAATAAGGCTAATAATAGGAGTAGTTTTCTATTCATGGCTTCTCTCTTTTATTTATAAGGATTGATTGGCTCTGCCGGTATGGATGAATAAACCACCATGTCTTTACATTGAACGGCATATTTTTCATTTGGATTAATCCATTTAATAACCAGTTTGTGAGGTCCTTCCTCTAAATCATAATTATAGAAAATGTCATACTTTCTTTTTATGTAGTCATAAGGCATTTCTATGGTTTCTACTTTCTTGCCGTCAATGTAGGCCTCCAGGATGGCGATGTAATTGTCATTACTATCTTTAACATCTTGTCTGATCATCCCCATTAAAACAACTCCCTTGCCATTGAACTCAAATGTTTTTTCTGTACCGAGATCATATTTGATAACTCTTCTTTCAGAAGGATATAAGCCTTCAAAAGAAACTTCCCATGCTACGGTTTTTGGCTTCTGAATCGTGGTATAGTATTTATCTCCTTTTATTTTTCCTCCGTTTGCTTTTAATACATCACTCAATAGTTTGAGATTAATGTCGTATACAGAACTTAAAGAGATATCTGTGTAAGGGAACTTAATATTTTCACATCTTTCGAGTGCCGGTTTCCAGTATTCGGGGATAGCCTTGTAGCCTTGTATGACTCCAAGAATTCCTGCGGCAGTTGCCGGGTTACAGTCGGAATCTTGTCCGCAACGAGTGGCTATATCCATTGTTTTGAAAAAGTCGCCGTTGCCATATAAAAGTCCCATCACGCAGTAAGCCGCATTGATAGTGGCGTCAATGTTAAATGCATTGAATACCCCTTCCGGGCAGCCAATCTCAAGAGCATGACGGTTTTCTATTTCCAGCCAGCATTTACGCCAGTCATCGGGATATTGTTTCCAATATTTAATAACGTCTATGATGCAACGGTGAAATTTACTTTGTTCGGGTATTGTTTTAAGAGCTTCCGTGATAATTGTATAAATGTCGTTATTTACATAAGCCAATGCATACATTGCTCCCATGTATACACCTCCATACCATCCGTCGCCGTAGTTCATGATATGCCCTATCTTGTCCGAAAAATTGGAGGCGATATTTACCATCCCCGGACATATCATTCCAATGAAGTCTGCTTCAATCTGGAAATCAATATCGTCAGCGTGCGGATTATTTTTCCAATGTCCCGATGCCGGTGGCATAATACCGTGCAATATGTTATATCTGGCTGCCTGGTTGGCATGCCATAATTTGTAATCTGCGTTTGCAAAGGCTTTGGCAAATGATTCGGCAGGGGCATTTATCCCTTCTTTTTGCATTACTTCCAGAAAGGTAAGATCCATATATACATCATCATACAATCCCGGATCTTCTGCAAAGATGTCCTTGCAATAGTCATCATACCAGATTATTGGAGTTTTCTCATGAATGATCGCTCCTCTGTATTTAAATTCTGTAGGACCGCCATAGGTGCACCCTATGGTTTGTCCGGCCCAGCCTCCTTTAATTTTGTCGAGCAGTACCTCTTTACTTATTTCAACTGTTTTTCCATATTCTATTTGTGCCATTCCCGATATGGAAAAGGTAAATAGTAGAATGATGTTAATCAGGACTTTTTTCATCTTAACTTATTTATTAAAGTAAAATCTATCATGTTCTTTTTTCTCTGAATAATACATTATGTCGTTGATACGAATAATGTAGTCTTTTTTGCGGTTCAACCATTTCATTTTAACGTGGTGTCTTCCTTCCTTCATGAGGTATTTCCAGGCTGGTTCTACTTTGCGGTCTGTGTTTCTCATGGGTAAAGCTGCTACATGGTCCAGTTCTCCGTCAATCCATATTTCCACTTTAGCAACGTAAGGGTCATTGGGCTCTGCCAATCCGAACACCTCGGAACCGATGTGGCGTGTAGATACACGATTGATATAATCGGGAGTAATACTTCTTGTGCAGCAAATGTTGCCCCAGATAACAAATCCGTTACCATTGAAATCAAATTCAAATGTATCTGTCAGGAAGCAGTCTTTGCGTTCTCTATAAAGCGGATAGGTGTTTTCGAAATTTTGTTCTAAAGGAAGTACATCCGCCTTTTTGATTGGAATTTCTATCTCCCCACCAGATACTTTTCCACCTGTTTTGACTATGAGTTGTTTAGCTTGATCGAAACTCATTTGGTATGCTTTTGCCAACGACATATTCGTTCCTTCAAATGTAAAGTCTTCTACTTCTTTCAAAGGGTTTAACCAGAATGAAGGGATTTTATCATACCCATACATGACGCCGAGTACACCGCCGACTGTAGACGGATTACAGTCAGAATCTTGTCCGCAGCGTGTTGCAATATCGACAGAGTTGGTGAAATCTCCTTTACCGTAGAGCATAGCTAATGCTACGAAAGCGGAATTGAGCTTGGCGTCAATATTAAAGTTTAGAAATACGCCTTTGGGACATCCTACATCACAGTTCCATTTTTCTTGCAGGAAGTACCAGCAATCTTTCCAGTTGTCCGGGTGCAAAGAATGGAAATTGATTACATCCTGAATACATTGATGGAATGTACTCTCTTCAGGTATAACGGAGATTGCGGTTTTTAGAATCGCTTCAGGACTCTTTTCATAGAAAGCGGAGCTATAAAGAGCTGCTACGAAAGCACCACCATAAAAACCGTCACCGCTATTCATAATGTGGCCTACTCTGGAGGCGATATCCAATGCTTCCGGCAGCATTGCCGGAGCCATCAGACCAATGAAGTCTGCTTCGATCTGGAAATCCAGATCGTCTGCATGTGGGTTATTCAACCAATGACCGGAAGCCGGTGGCATGATACCTTGGCGGATATTATATCTGCCTGCTTGGTTAGCATGGGCCAAATGATAATCAGCGAATGCAAATCTTTTGGCAAGTTCTTCTTGTGAACAGTCCAGGCCAAGTTCATCAAATGCCTCAACAAACGTGCAATCGTTATAAATATCATCGAACAATCCGGGTTTCTTTTCCCACCAATATTTTACGTAACCTTCCGCCCAGGGGATCGGCTGGTAATCTTGAATATAAGTTCCCGTGAACTTAAACTCTGTAGGTGCTCCGAAAACAACACCAATGGTTTGTCCGGTCCATCCTCCTTTAATCTTATCTAAAAGTTCTTTATCAGATAACTTTAAAGTTTTTACAGGCTGGGCTTGTACGTTGAGAGCAAAAAGCCCTATGATACATATCGTAATTATTTTCCTCATTTTTCTCCTCCTTTATTTCTCATAAACTCCTAGTTCGGTGATAGAGATGAATGATGATACATTCTTTGTGTATTTATGCCAGTGTTCCTGCACTTTTGCATCCATTAGTACGCGTATTCCCTTGGTTTTTACTGCCGGGAATTCCAAAACATATTGTGCAAACGGAGGTTGAAAAAATACAATATCAGTTTCGGGAAGTGCCGGAGTTGATTTGAATTTACCTACGTCATACCAATGTCCGTCATTTTCAAGATATTGAATGTTTAGAGAAGTAAACCATCCTCCGAACTCTTCCAGACAGCCCATATCTAAAACAAGCATATTGATGTTATGCTCTTCTTTCCAACCGTATCCGAAATAGTCTATTTTAGGCAGATTACTTTTGGCCGCTAATGAATAAAATACAGATCCTACGCCATCTTTGACTCCGTCATTAATTACTTCTACATTTGTTGCGTACATCGGTTTTCCAAAGGTAATCCAGCAAGAATCGAGTACTTCTTCGTTTAGTTTACGGATATTGGCGTAAATAGTGTCAGCCTTGGGGGCTATATTCTTGGTTTTAACCAATAACTCAAAGTCTTTAGTAATTGAGTTCTTGTTATTTGCGCTTAATTGAAGGGTAATTGGATATTTGCCGGCTTCTGTAGGAGTTCCTGCCAGTTTACCGTTTTGGAATGTAACTCCTGCCGGAAGTTTACCTTTTACCAGTTCCCATTTGAAAGCAGCATTTGTTCTACAGGCAAATGAGTAATCGGTAGGCTGTCCGATTTCCAAGTCCGGATTCGGACCGATACAGAATTCCATCGGGGGAATGAATTGTGCTTTGGGGTTAACATATACCATATCACCTTTCACTTTTCCTCCTTTGGCACAAACCAGTTCGATTGCTTTGTTGTAAGTACGTTCAATCATGTCTTCAATGGAAGCATCAGGCATATCAAATCTGGTGATATTGATATACCGGTCGTTGAAGGGTTTTTCCCATCCTTCGATAGGTTTAGTCAAACTTTCGGGAAGAGACTTTGCGCCATACATTACTCCTAGAAGTCCGGAGATAGTGGCTGCCTGATTGTCGCAGTCAAATCCCATTGCACAGCTTAAATCCAATGTCCGTTGGAAATCTCCTTCGCCATACAACATAGCCAAAATCCCGCATAATCCGTTCAGATTAGCATTCCAGATTGTTTTTGTCATGGCTGGCTCATCTATGTAATATTTTTTAGCCATGATTTGACGTGCTTTTACCCAATCTTTAGGATATTTGTCATATAAAGCAATCATCTCTTTTACAGCTATCGCATATCTGTCATCAGCAGGCAGTTCTTTCAAGGCTCGTGTAATCAGTTTGCGGATATCCTTGCAGAAAAAAGCGTCAGCGTACATTGCACCATATAGGACAGTGGGAGATACCGCCCACGAATCGCTTGTGATACGGGCCGCCCAATCACTTTTTCCTGCAGCATACGAAATCATTCCCGGTGCTGTATACGCCCATATCTCGTTAATCAATTGAGGGTCGATCTGATACCAGTGCGGATTCAGATTTTCGTCACCTGTGAACGGAGGGGTGAATCCAAGATGCATTAATCCGAGTGCAGCCCTATTGGCTAGCCATACACGGTCACGGATATGATACACCCATCCTTCACGCATATTGGCATAAGTAGGTTCTACGCCATATTTCTCCATTAATAGTAAGTAGATATACTCAACATCAGTATCGTCATCAGAGAATGCACCGTTATACTTCTGCAATTTATCTATATTTTTAGTGTAACCGAATGGAAATCTGGATTCCGGGGCAGGTTCATCTACAAACTTGTTCTCAAAAGGAAGTCCATATATGTTTCCTACCATTTGCCCGATCCAAGCTCCGGCTATTTTGTCTTTTAACTCTGTCTTTGAAATCTTCTGTGCAGAGATAAATAAGATGTTAGTAATTAAAACAAGTAAAAAGATGATTGGTTTTTTCATACTTATCAGGGTTGATTTGTTGGAAGGTACACTTTTCTATGTGAACCTTCCAATTGTGGTTAATAATCTTTGTTTTGAGATAATTTTGGATTTGCATTTAAAATATCCGTAGGAATTGGAAATACATTTCTAAAAGTTTCTGAACTTTGGTCAGGGTGTGCCCAATATTTTTTCAGATATTTTCCGAAACGTATCATATCTTCATGGCGCCATCCTTCCCATGCCAGTTCTCTGCCTCGTTCTGCATAAAGTTCATCAATCGTCAATTGGCTTGTAGTATATGCATCAAGACCTGCTCTTGTACGAATCTTCTTGAAGTCTGCCAGTTGGATGGCCTCACTTGTTCTGTTTTGTCGTACCAAAGCTTCTACATACATTAATACAACATCGGCATAACGGAAGATGGCAAAGTCGTTGTCCATACTAACTGTATATTCTTTTAAAGAACCATCAGTCTGGTAATGCCATTTCCAGCAGCGTGCACCATCGTATGTGCCACGTCCTCCGTTGCTATTGTAATATTTTTCTTCGGAGAAGACAGGAGTATATTCGAAACCAAGATCCTTTCCGCTTAGGTCTACTTGAGGACCGTATAACCAGCTCTGACTTCTGCGAAGATCTTGTTCTGCGTATGTTTGGAAAAAGTCTGGTTGGCAGAGAAAACCCGACCATGGGGCTGCCGGAATATTAAATGTTGCTTGTGATGCAGCTTCCAATGTCAGCGTATGCAAATAAAATGAGTTACTGTCACCGCTAGTATATACTCTGTCATACAGGATTACAAAGATGTTCTCCTTAGAATCTTCATTTTTAATATCAAAATTAGTGGAATAAGAGTCTTCAATGCTGTAAGCACCTATATCCATAATGTCTTTACAGGCTTTCTCTGCTTTGTCATACATTGGAGTACCGAACCATGCTTCTGCATTCAGATACATTTTCGCAAGAATGCAATAAGCGGCAGCTTGTGTGGCCCGTCCATAATTAGTATCTGAAGGCTCCCTGTCTAGGAACTCGATATTGTCATTAATCTCTTTTTCCAGATAGTTGAAAATATATTCACGACTTTTTTGTTCCGGGTATCCGGTTTCTGTGTAGTCAGTTGTGAAAGGTACGTTTCCCCAACAAGAAATGGCTTGGTAATAGTAGAAAGCACGCAATATTTTCATTTCGGCTATAATCTTCTCTTTTCCTTCAAACTGAATAGGTGATAGTTCCGTTTCGTAAATAATTTCATTACATGCAGCAATACCATTAAATATCCAGTTCCAGCCCCTTGTTAATAATTTATTTGCAGGTGGAATTTTATTCGTCTGGATTTCTTCATAACGTCCATTACTGTACCAGGAACCACCACAAGCGGGAACAGCACATTCATCAGAAGCTTGTAAAAGCAGTGTCCATAAACTTTGTTCGGAATTGTATCCTTGTAATTTCGTATATGCTCTACCTGCATTGGCTACCAGTTCCTTCTCGTTTTTAAAGAAGTCATTCATCGCTACTCCTGTGTATACAGTTTCGCTAAGATCGGTACATCCGTATGATAATATACAGATAACGAAACTTAATATTATATTTGTCTTTTTCATGGTAATCTTATTTTTTAGAATACTATATTAACTCCAAAAGTAAATTCTGTTGTACGCGGATAATAGCTCAAACTTTCCATACCGGGTTCCAGTCCGGAAAGGGCAACTTCTGGGTCGACACCAGAATAACCGGTGATACAGAATACATTCTGTGCAGTAAGAGACAATCTTAGTCTTTTTATCATTTTAGATGTGAAATCCCAAGTATATCCAAAGGTAACATTATCTAGTTTTAAATAAGAAGCATCCTCTATATATTTGGAGGAATATTTATAGGTCGTACTTGTGAAATTCGTTTGAGATAACCAGTTTGATGAGATATTTCTAAGTCCGATGCTGCTTAGATTTTCATATTCCATCGCATAGTTGTTCAGAATTTCTCCGCCGATAGATGCACGCAGTGAGAAACTCAAGTCGAATTTCTTATATCTGAAGGTATTACTCCAGCTAAGAGTGGCATCCGGATAAGCACAGCCAATTTTTTCCCATTGTTCTTCCGGTACGGAACCGTCTGCATTTTGTCCTAGCAATACATCTTTTCCATCTGTATCAGTTCCTAACCATATAGGACCATAGAAAGTACCCAATGACTGTCCTTCTATCAGACGTTGAGTGTAGCAGGCAGCACTTGTAGACCATCCCACTTTGTATGTTCCGTTAGTGAATTCATCATTGGTGAATTTCACCAATTTGTTTTTATTGTGCGAAACGGTAAGTGAGGTATTCCATGTAAAGTCCCTAGTGTTAAAAGGTGTACCGGATATTGTTAATTCAACTCCTTCATTAGTAACTTTTCCAACATTCGTAAACAAGGTATTATATACATAAGGAGGTGTTGGCACGATGTAGTCATATAGCAAGTTTGATGTAGTCCGTTTGTAATAATCGAAAGTGAACGAGAGGCGGTTATCAAACATTGTCATATCAACACCAACGTTGAACTCTGCTTTTTTCTCCCATTTTAGATCCGGATTTGCATTACTCGCAGGTTGATAAGTATTGATCCATTGGCCATTGTAATAGAATTTACCGGCTGTAGTCATCATCATCAAAGATTTGTAGTTTGAGAAATCCTGGTTACCGGTAACTCCGTATCCGGCTCTCAATTTTAAATCATCGATCCATTTGACATTCGAGAGGAATTTCTCTTTATTAATACGCCAACCTACGCTGACAGCCGGGAACCATCCCCATTTATTATTGTCACCGAAACGGCTGGAGCCATCACGACGTAGTGAAGCAGACAAAAGATATTTATCATCGTAGTTGTACATAAAACGTCCGAAGAATCCGATATATGTATTATCTTCTTTGTTGGACGACATGCTGGCTTTGCCTTCAGTTAGATTCGTTCCTGTTCCGATGTTATGAGTCTGGTTGTCATCGAAGTCGAAACCGGAATTTGTCATGGATGCAGATGTGCTGTAAGTATACTGGTATGTATATCCGAGTAATGCCTGAATGGAATGTTTTCCGAAAATATTCGAGTAATTTAAGGTAGACTCATATTGTGTATCGTTTTCCTGATAGTTTTGAATATAGGCTTGGCCATTCGTTCCTATTAAACTTGGATAATAATGTGTGTAATATTCACGTGTTTCATATTGTTCTTTGTCGTATGAAACAAAGTTCTCCCATTTTAATCCTTTTATAGGCAATATGTTTAGAGTAGCACGAATATTTGCACCATAATTATCATTCTTACTTTCCATGTTCCTTTCGTTAATGATCGCTACCGGATTGTAATATTCCATTGCTTTGATACGGCTATATCCTCCGGCATCCGGATCGCTGTCGTCATAAACAGGCTCTGTTGGATTATGGGTAAATGCCTGCATAAAAGCACTTGTAGAGGAAGGGCTGTATTTGCGATGAATGATATTCAGGTTATAATCCAAATCGACCCATTTATCTAATAATGACTGGCGAATATTGGTACGTGCCATTAGCTTTTCGGAGCTATTATGCTTTTGCAAGCCATCGCTCTTTTCATAATTGAAAGAAGTGTGGTGTGAGAACTTCTCGGAACCTCCGGATATAGACAAGTTGTGCTTATGGCTGAACGGAGTTTGTGTAATTTCTTTAAACCAATCGGTATCACTGTCAAAAATATAACTTTCCAATTCTGGGCGATATTCCTTGATAACAGATTTGTATTCGCTTGCCGATAAAGGTTTTGCTCTGCGTGAAACGACTCCCACGGTGAGTTGCCCATCATAAGAAACTTCCGTTTTGCCACTTCTTGCACGTTTAGTTGTGACGATGATTACTCCATTCGTACCTCTTGTTCCATAAATAGCAGCTGCCGAACCATCTTTTAATACGTCAATTGATTCCACTTCCTGAAAATTGATATTTCTGATATCTGCACCTGCCACCCCATCAATAATAATTAATGGACCTTGGCCTGCGGAAAGTGTGTTTGTTCCGCGAAGTAATACTTCATATTTGGCTGTCGGATCAGCACCGTTCGGGTTGATAATTTGTAATCCTGCCACTTTTCCTTGCAACATTCCCATAGCATTGGTGAATGTTCCGGGATTGAGGTCATCTTTCTTCATGCTGGTAACCGATCCTGTAAGCTCTTTCTTTGTGGTAGAGCCGTAGCCGATTACTACAACGTCATTAAGCACTTTCGAGTCTTCGCGCAGGTGTATTACAAGCTGTGTCTGATTTCCTACTTGTTGTTCAACAGTTGCATAACCTACATAAGATATAACCAATACATCAGAAGGATTCGCTTTTACATTGAAGGTTCCATCAACTCCTGTAATAGAACCATTTGTTGTACCTTTAACAAGGACACTGGCACCGATAATGGGTTCATTTGCTTCATCGAGGACTGTACCTCTTATTGCCTTCTGGGCAATAGCATCATTGCTCATCAAAGAAAATACTATTAACAACATACTTGTCAATAGACCGTGGATTGAACATTGTTTTATCATAATAACAGAATTAAGGATGATTATTGTATTTCTTTTCTCAAAGGTATAGATACTTGTGCTCCCATTCTGGTAACAGAAATAGAAGAGGCTTTACTTGCAAATATAATTGCATCTTTTAGATTTTTGCCCTCAGACAGAGCTACGCACAGTCCGCCGCAGAATGTATCTCCGGCAGCGGTTGTGTCTACTGCTTCTACCTTGAAGGCTGGAATGTGGATAAACTCATTGTTTTCATAAGCGAGAGCTCCTTTGGCTCCCATCGTAATAATGACAGTTTTTATGCCTTTCGAACTAATATAACGAATCGCTTCTTTTGCCGATTCATCATCTGTAATGTGCATTCCCGAGATGATTTCAGCCTCTGTGACATTAGGAATAAGAATGTCGACATTGGCTAATAAATCGTCAGGCAGTTGTTGGGTAGGGGCAGGGGCGGGATTTAATATAACGGTAATTCCATCTTTTTTCGCCATTTTGGCTGCATAAGTGACACTCTCGATTGGAGTTTCCAACTGCATGATGACGATGGATGCCTGTTTGATGGCGGTTTCTGCATTTTGTATGTCATCAGTAGATAAAGTCCCGTTGGCTCCGGAAGCAACAACAATACAGTTTTCCCCTTTTTTGTCGACATTGATAAGAGCTACTCCTGATGGTTCCTGCGGGGTAATTCCTACATAAGTAGTGTCGATCTTTTCTTTGTGAAACATTTCCAAGGTTTCATTTCCAAAAATGTCATTCCCTATTTTACATATGAAAGTGACATCTCCTCCTAGTCTTGCAGCAGCTACGGCTTGGTTAGCTCCTTTGCCGCCATGATTCATTAAGAAGTTTCCTCCCAGAATTGTTTCTCCTGGTTTTGGTAGACGGTCTGATTTGATAACCATGTCCGTATTACTACTACCTATCACTACGATTTTCTTCTTTGTGTCCATATAATGAGTATTAAGTATTAAGGCGAATTGAATCGTAAACGATGCGCAATCGTTTGCGCAAATATAGAAATTTTTTTCAAAACAAAATATTTTTCTTGCTTTTTTCTCAGATAAAATGTTATTTTTGCAAAAAACAACCAGTAATGAAGAAAACTCTGATTGATGTATCAAAGAAGACTGGGTATTCTATCTCTACGATTTCCAGGGTATTAAATGGGAAATCGGAGAAATATAGGATCAGTCAGTCTGCTAAGGAGGTTATTTTGCAGTCCGTTAAAGAATTGGACTATCAGCCTGATATAGTTGCGCAAAGTTTGCGCAACAACACGACATATACTATAGGCCTTCTTGTACCACACATAGATAATCCTTTTTTTGCCAATATAGCAAGTGTTGTCATCCGTGAAGCACAACGTTATAATTATACTGTCATGCTTATCGATACCCTCGAAGATCCTGTTCAGGAAAATAAAGCTATTGATTCGCTTCTATCGCGTAAAATAGATGGGATTATTTTGGTTCCAACCGGTGAAAACCCTTCTAAACTCGAGGAGATTAGTACTAAAACTCCGATTGTGCTAATTGACCGCTATTTTGAGAAGCATAATTTGCCATACGTAGCTACTGATAATTATGTAGGAGCTTATCAGGCAACGAAATTATTATTAGAATCGGGGCATAGTAAGATTCTCTGTATTCAGGGGCCGGATATTTCTATAACGACTAAGGAACGTGTGCGCGGGTATCTTGATGCGCTTCGCGAAGCTGGTTATCAGGATAACGCAATGATAAGAGGAAATGAGTTCTCGATTCAGAATGGTTATATTGAGACTAAGTTGGCTCTGAACTCTACTACAAAACCTACTGCTATATTTGCGTTAAGTAGTACAATTCTTTTGGGAGCCGTCAAAGCATTAAATGAGCATAAAGTGAGAATTCCTCAAGATATGTCTATTATTTCGTTTGATGATAACTTATATCTGGACTATTTGAACCCTCCTATTACTCGTATTGCACAATCATTGGAGAATATTGGCATTATTGCTGTAAAAATGTTGATGCAGAAGATTTTGGAAGAAACTGAACTACATTCGGAGATTCTTTTGAAACCTAATATTATAAAACGGGATTCGATAAAGGTGTTAACTGATAGAAAGTAGTATTTTATATAATAGAAAAAATCGGGTTTGAACAATGTCAAGCCCGATTTTTACATATTAACACCGTTTCTTATGCTGCCGGATCCGGTGCTTCACCACTGTCTTCATTTCCACCTTCTCCGTTGCCTCCATTTCCATTGTCAGGCGTACTTGACACCATTGCCTTTTGAACCAACTATATGAATTTATAAGTATTAAGAGTTTTGGGCTCAGTTGTAATTCTTGGGGATTGGGGGGGATTTGATTCAGGGCAATCACATCCCTAAAAATTGATTCATTCCTGCACGGTTTTGAATCAATTGCCACTAATGATTTCATTAGTTACTTTTAGGTAATTACTTCCCTATTAATATGTATTTCATAGCCTAATGAGTTTTCGTTTGACTTAAGTCAAACGAACGCTTAACTTAAGTTGAACTATCGTTTGACTTAAGTCAAACGAAAACTCATTAGGCAATCAAAAAAATAATATAGGCAATCAAAAAAATAATATAGGCAATCAAAAAAATAATATAGGCAAGAAGAAAAAATAAAAGTAGCATAGTGGCGAGGTATAATTAACGATAGCATAGTTCATTCATTTCCGTACCGGAATGAATCTATTTTTAAGGGTGTGATTGCCCTGAATCAAATCCCCAAAATTTTCAGACTGAGCCGAGTTCTGGTGGAATCACTCATATGTGAGGTGGATGTTGCTCATTCTTTTTCAGGTAAAGACACTAATTTATGCATTAAATGAGAAAATACGATATCCACCCTTTATATTTTCTTTTAAAAACTATACCTTCGAAGTGGTTTCTTTCTTTTTTATCAAGTATGGATGGATTTCCGGCAAGTTCTCCTATATTTCCCGAATTAATATTCATTAACTTATTTGCCGTAATACTTTTTAATATCTCTTGTGTATTAGCTAATAGATATTGAACTATTAACTTTAAAGACTAATATTATGGAAAAAGATTCTCCTTTTTCATCCACCGGCAGAAGGTGTATTGTAACCCTAATGTGCATATTTGTCACTGCTTTTGTTTATGCACAACAGCAAAAAATATCGGTTAGTATCAAAGAGCTTCCTCTTAAAGAAGCTATCAGTCAGATAGCAGAGAAGGCATCGATGAATGTAGCCTATAGCAAAGAATTTGTGGATACGAGTAGGAAAGTGTCATTGGAGGTAAAAGACACAGAGATAAACAAAGCGCTAACTCTTTTGCTAAAAGGGACTAACATTGGGTTCCGTTTCCTGGATGACAGTATTTTATTTTATAATAAAGAATATCAAAATAAAACTGACCCTGTTGATTCGCAAGGAGAGAAAAAGGAACTATATGTGAAAGGTAAAGTTACTGACGAGAATGCGGAACCGATCATCGGAGCCACCATATCGGTAAAAGGCTCGACTACAGGTACAATCACAGATATCAATGGTCAGTATTCCATCAAGGTACCCTATGGAAGTACACTTCGGTACTCATACGTCGGCTACCGTGAAGAAAGCGTCATAGCGAAAGCAACGACAGTAAACGTAGTGATGAAAGAGAATGCTGTCAGCCTGGAAGATGTAGTAGTTGTAGGTTATGGCGTGCAAAAGAAAGTGAATGTAACAGGTGCCGTATCTATGGTTAAAGCGGAGGCTATTGAGAACCGACCTATTACTAACGTAACTACAGGGCTACAAGGATTGTTGCCTGGAGTTAGTATTGTTTCCTCTTCGGGGCAGCCGGGTGCTGTGCCCAGCATCAACATTCGTGGTACGGGAACTATTAACAGTAGTACAGCACCTTTGATCTTGATTGACGGAGTAGCCGGGGGAGACATCAACTTATTGAATCCTTCGGACATCGAAAGCGTATCAGTACTGAAAGATGCCGCCTCATCAGCTATTTATGGAGCACGTGCCGCTAACGGTGTTATTCTTGTAACGACTAAAAAGGGAGAAAAGAAAGAACGGGTAGTATTCCAATATAACGGATATGCCGGATTCCAGACTCCCACAGCATTGCCCGAACTTGTTAACGGAAGGGAATACATGGAACTCTCCAATGAAGCCATGAGTGCTGCCGGATTTTCCAAGCCCTATACCCAAGAGGCTTTCGATAAATATGATTCGGGACTGTATCCCAACGAATATTCCAATACTGACTGGATTGACGAAATATACAAAAGCCGGGCTTTTCAAACGGGGCATAATGTGAGCGCACGGGGTGGAAGCGAGAAAACCGGATTTTTTATGTCGTATGGTTTCCTGGATCAGGATGGACTGGTTGTAGGTGACGGATATAGTTCAAAAAGACATAATGCGCGTATCAGTGTAAACACGGAGGTATATGATCGTTTGAAACTGACCGGACAGATGAGCTATGTCGATTTCTATAAAAAGGACTTAGGTTATAGCGGCACATCAGGAGTATTCCGCCTGTCGCAGCGTATGTCTCCGTTACTTCCCGTCATGTGGCAAATTCCTGATGAGAATGGCCGGATGGTAGATAGTGAGAACTGGTCGTACGGTTCGGTGCGTAACCCCTTGCAAGTAGCCTATGAGTCGGGAATGGAAGAACGGAAAACACGTGTGCTCAATGGTATTTTCAATGCAGATCTCAAAATTATAGACGGACTGAATGCAGGTATGCAGTACTCTGCTAATATATATACCCGCCAGGTGGATGAGTTTAACCCGAAGATGTTGTCTTATTACTCGGACGGTAGCCCGTTGAAAGCAAATGAAGATGCCAAGGACTATATCTCACAAAGCCATCTTGACGTTATGACCCAAACGCTGCAATTCACCCTGAACTTTAATAAAACCATAGGACGCCACGAGTTGGGAGCATTGTTGGGATTTTCGCAAGAGTGGGAAAACAGAAGCACACTGGGTGCTACGCGTGATAATGTGATGGTTGAGGATATTCACGTTATTAGTGCCGGAATGATTAATTTTATGAATAGCGGAACAAAAGATGAGTGGGCTTTACGTTCTTACTTTGGTCGTGTCAACTATGCTTTTGACGGTAAATACCTGTTTGAAGCTAACCTGCGTGCCGACGGAACTTCAAGATTTGCCAAGGGCAATCGCTGGGGATATTTTCCATCGTTCTCGGCAGGATGGAACTTTTCACGTGAAAAATTCATGGAGTTCGCTACTTCGGTATTGAGCTCGGGTAAGCTGCGTGCTTCCTGGGGTGAGTTGGGAAATCAAAACATTCCCGGTAATTACTACCCTTACTTGTCACCTATCATAACCGAAGAGTCTTATCCTATCGGAGCTTCTAATACACCTGTTATGGGACTTTGGCAAAACAAAATCGGTAATCCCGACATCAAGTGGGAAACCATCCGCATGCTTAATTTCGGGGTAGACCTTAGTTTTTTGAACAATAGACTGAATGTGGACTTTGATTGGTATAAGAAAGAAAATATTGATGCATTGGTTCGTCCCGATGTTCCGGCTATTGTCGGGGTTTCCAGTAGTAACGTAGGTTATGTCAATCTTGGTAAGATTGATGTCAAAGGATGGGAACTTAATCTGTCATGGCGTGATAAGATCGGAAGTGTAAATTACAATCTCGGGTTCAATCTGTCGGACGCCCGTAATAAGATTACCGATTTGGGTGGAACTCCGGAGTCGCTGACCAGTACGGCTTCCGGTTCGTATCGTCGGGTAGGTGATCCGATAGGTGCTTTCTATGGTTATCTGACTGATGGGCTGGCGCAAGTGTATGACTTCGAATCGGTGAATACAACTACAGGTAAGTACCAGAAACCAAAATTTCCTCTTGTTGCATCACAAAACGGCATTGTACAGCCCGGAGATATTAAGTATCGGGACATCAGTGGTCCTGACGGCGCTCCCGACGGGGTAATTGATGACTACGACAAAGTGGTGTTTGGCGAGAAAGAGCCCCATTACACCTATGCAATCAAGGGTGGTTTGGAATGGAAAGGCATTGATTTCAGTTTCTATTTGCAAGGCGTAGGCAAAGTTGCCGGTTACCTTGAGGATGAGGCTCGGCATGCGTTTATCAATGACTACTCAATCCCTAAAAAAGAACATCTTGACAGATGGACGCCTATGAATCCAAATGCTTCTTATCCCAGACTTTATCAGTCGCAGGAGCACAACAGGCTCTTCAGTGATTACTGGAAAGAGGATGCATCGTACTTGCGCCTGAAGAATATTCAGATAGGTTATCGTTTTCCTGCCCGAATGGTGGCACCTCTTGGTATTAATAGTCTTAGAGTATATGCTTCGGCAGATAACTTGTTTACTAAAACCGATTACTTCGGAGCTTATGACCCTGAAGTGAGGACCACCAGCGGAGATGTCTATCCGCAAGTAAAAACCTATGTTTTTGGATTATCAATAACATTCTAACCTATTAAACGACTATAAAGATGAAATACTCAAAATACTTTTTAATCATTGCTTTCTTTGGTATAGTTACCTCATGTAGCGATTTCCTGGATAGAACGAACCCTAACGAGCCGGACAATGTAACATTCTGGGTGAATGAAGATCAGCTTAAAAATGCCTTGCCTCCCTGTTACGAAGCTTTGCAAAAAGACTATCTCGTGAATTGGAGTGAATCGACGGCCGAAACTGTCATGTGGGGGAATATTACTAGTGGACTAAGTAAGGTTTCGGGAGGCAAGCACTCTTATACTGACGGCTTCCCCTTCACTACCTATTGGACAGGAGCATATAGCTATATTTATCGCTGCAATAATTTTCTGGACAACTATAATAAAGCGCAGGTAGCTCAAAATAAGAAGGACGTTTATGCCGCAGAAGTAAAAACTATCCGGGCGCTTATGTACTTTTACCTCACGGTGTTTTGGGGTGATGTACCTTGGGTAGGAGAAGTCATCCAGCCCGAAGATGCATATATCGAACGTACTCCCAGAGAGAAAGTCATTGACCAGCTCGTCGAGGATTTGAAATGGGCGGCAGAGCGCATGCCTGAAGAAAGGTATACGGGCGATAAACTGGGAAGGCTTGACCGCTGGGGCGCTTTAGCCATATTGGCACGTATTGCTTTGCAAAACGAAAGATGGGAACTGGCTGCAAAAACGAGTGAATATATCATCGAAAACAGTCCCTATGGTCTGTATGAATATGAAAAACTATTTCATCACGAAGGGGATGTCGAGAATGATCCGAAAAATATCGAAGCCATCGTATATAGCCTTTTTGTACCCGAAATCCGTACACAAAGTCTGCCCAATGAAACTTGCAGTCCGACAGATTATATACGCCTCAATCCAACGAAGTCGTTAGTGGATGCTTATCTGTGTACAGACGGTAAACCGGCAAAAACCGGATTGGAATATTATAAAAAGACCGGTGTGCAGACCTCATCGTTATACAAGTCGCCTGAAGAGCATTATGTGGATTACTTCCAGAACAGAGATCCTAGAATGAAGATGACTTTATATGCTCCGGGTGACAAATGGCCGGGAGGAGATGACGGTGACCCTGATACGGATAAGGCCAACGAGATATTTAATCTGCCTCGTTTTGCTTCATTGCAAGATAATAATCGTGTGGGGGCAAATAGTCGTACAGGTTTCTATCTGAAAAAGTATAACGATATTGATTTGGCCGGCTCAAGTGTGGGGGGACATGGGAATCTCAATGTCATCCGCTTTGCCGAAATCTTGCTGATTTATGCCGAAGCCACTTTCGAACTACAAGGTAAGAAACTGACACAAACACAGATTGATTACTCCATCAACAGGCTTAGAGATCGTGTGAATATGCATCGTATGAACCTTGACGAACTTAGCGCATGGGGGATGGATCTCGAAACCGAATTGAGAAGAGAACGTCGCATTGAGTTGGCAGGTGAAGGAACAAGATACGCCGATGTGATGCGTTGGCGTGAAGGCGAACTTCGCTTTGGACGTGCCATCACCGGTCCCAGCCTGAAAGTTTGTATGAACGATTTGGGCGCCAACCCATATCCCGATACCGGAGTAGATGAGTTTGGTGATGTTATCTACGAAAAGTCTACTGCGGAAGGCGGAGCACGCTACTTCGACGCAACGAAACATTATTTGTGGCCCGTGCCTAATCCCGAGCGTCAGAAGAATCCTCTGTTAGGACAAAATCCGGGCTGGGAAAAGTAATCATTAAAAAATAGAAACCATGTATTCAATGAAGAAATATTTATTATTGTTTTTATGCCTGACTTTGGGTGTTGCATACGCGCAAGATACTCTACGGGTACGGGTAATGACCTATAATTTAAGATTTGGCGAACTGGCATCTTTAGAGGAACTTGCTCATCACATCAAATCCTTCAAGCCTGATTTTGTGGCGCTTCAGGAAGTGGATAGCAAAACAGACCGTAAGCGTACCCCGCATCAGAAGGGGAAGGATTTTATATCCGAACTTGCCTATCATACAGGGATGTTTGGGCTTTACGGAAAAACGATTGACTATTCTACCGGTTATTACGGTATTGGGATGTTAAGTAAATATCCATATATTTCTGTCCAAAAGATAATGCTGCCCCATCCGATCAAAGAGCATGAGAGACGGGCCATGCTGGAGGGATTATTCGAAATGGGTAATGATACCATTGTTTTTACCTCTACGCATCTGGACGTCAACTCTCAAGAAACAAGGGCGGAGCAAATAAAATTTATTACCGGGCATTTCAAAAATTATAAATATCCTGTAATTTTGGGAGGTGATTTCAACGCGCGTCATTACTCCGAGGCAATACGTGGTATGGATAGCTGGTTTGCTGCGAGTAACGATGATTTTGGAATGCCGGCATGGAAACCTGTGATTAAGATCGATTACTTGTTTGCTTACCCGCAAAAAGGATGGCGTGTGATTAGTACGCAAACTGTTCAGTCGCTTTTGTCAGACCATTTACCGATTATTACGGAACTGGAATATGTGAAAGAAGCATCGAAGAAAAAATATTGATACTCACTTATAACATTTATGATTTTCTATGATACATACAATAATCAAGTATTTACTGATTTCAGCAACGCTTTTTTTCTGCTCATGCCACAAGCCTAAGACGGATATTATCACCCCCGCCAAACAGTTAATAGAACGTCAGATTGGGGAAAGAGCACAGTCTATCCACTTTGAATATATCGAACCATCCGACGGTAAAGATATATTCGAAGTGATAGCAAGCGACGGCCGGCTTACCCTAAGGGGAAGTAGCTCTGTTGCTATCTGTTACGCTTTTCATACGTACATGAAAGAGGCCTGCAAGAGTATGAAAACATGGAGCGGTGAACACATAACGTCGGTGATGCCGTGGCCTGATTATGAATTGTATGAACAGGTGTCCCCTTATGAGTTGCGCTATTTCCTTAATGTTTGTACATTCGGCTACACTACCCCTTACTGGGACTGGGAGCGTTGGGAAAAGGAAATTGACAGGATGGCTCTTTATGGTGTAAATATGCCCTTGGCTACCGTGGCCAGCGAAGCCATTGCGGAACGGGTATGGCTGCGTATGGGATTGACCAAAGAAGAAATCCGTGAGTTTTTCACTGCGCCTGCACACCTTCCCTGGCATCGCATGGGCAATCTGAACAAGTGGGACGGTCCCTTATCTGATGCCTGGCAGCAGAACCAAATCGCTTTGCAGCATCAAATCCTGACCCGTATGCGCGAGTTGGGTATGCAGCCCATAGCGCCTGCGTTTGCAGGTTTCGTGCCGGAAGGATTCGTGCAGAAACATCCCGACACACAATTCCGGCACATGCGGTGGGGTGGTTTTGATGAAGAGTACAACGCCTATGTATTACCACCAGATTCACCTTTTTTCGAAGAGATAGGCAAACTGTTTGTCGAAGAGTGGGAAAAAGAGTTTGGAGAAAATACGTATTATCTCTCGGACAGTTTTAACGAGATGGAACTGCCTATCGATAAGGCAGATAAAGAAGCGAAATATAAGTTATTGGCCGAGTATGGAGAAACGATCTATAAATCAATTACAGCCGGAAACCCGGATGCCGTTTGGGTTACACAGGGATGGACATTCGGATATCAACATTCATTCTGGGATAAAGAATCGCTTAAAGCCTTGTTAAGCAATGTACCTGATGATAAAATGATTATCATTGATTTGGGCAATGATTATCCGAAATGGGTGTGGAACACCGAGCAGACATGGAAAGTACATGATGGGTTTTACGGAAAGAAATGGATATTCAGCTATGTACCCAACTTTGGTGGGAAAAACACCATGACAGGAGACTTGGACATGTATGCTAGTTCCTCGGTCAAAGCATTACGTGCCGCAAATAAAGGTAACTTGATTGGGTTCGGTTCTGCCCCTGAAGGACTCGAAAACAATGAGGTTGTTTACGAACTGTTAGCCGATATGGGATGGTCATCGGATAGTATCGACTTGGACGATTGGATGAAGATATACTGCGAGGCCCGTTATGGGGGCTATCCCGATGCCATGGAGGAAGCTTGGAAACTTTTTCGGAAAACAGCATATAGTTCTTTATATTCATACCCCCGTTTTACCTGGCAAACTGTAGTACCCGATCAACGGCGGATCAGTAAAATCGACCTTAGTGATGATTACTTGCAGGCTATACGTTTGTATGCTAGTTGCGCTGACGAACTGAAAAGCTCTGAGTTATACAGAAACGACCTCATAGAGTTTGTTTCGTATTATGTAGCGGCTAAAGCTGAAAATTTTTATAAGCAGGCCTTGAAAGATGATTCGGAGAATCGTGTTCTCGCAGCGCAACGTAATCTGCAACAAACTGTTGATTTGTTGATGGACGTTGACAGGCTATTGGCTTCTCATCCTTTATATCGATTAGAAGAATGGGTGGAACTTGCGCGCAATAGCGGAACAACTCTTCAGGAAAAAGATGCTTATGAAGCAAATGCCAAACGCTTGATTACAAGTTGGGGTGGTATTCAGGAGGATTATGCTGCTCGTTTCTGGAGCGGGCTGATTAAAGACTACTATATCCCTCGTATACAGCTCTATTTCACAAAAGACCGGAATAAAATCCGAGAATGGGAGGAGCAATGGATTACATCTCCCTGGAGTAACAGTACGACTCCGTTTGATGATCCGGTCGAGGCTGCATTGAATTTAATAGAGAAAACAAATAAGTGATAGCTTTTATGAAAAAGATTGTATTGGCATTCGACTCGTTTAAAGGTTCGGTCGGTTCTTTCGAGATAGCGAAAGCTGCCGAAAAAGCGATTCAGGAGGAATTACCCGACTGTCAGATTATACGTTTCCCCATAGCTGATGGCGGCGAAGGGACTACAGAAGCTCTATGCTCTGCCCTTCATGCCCAAACGGTGTCATGTCGGGTGCATGATCCATTCATGAAGCCAATCGATGTATCGTATGGCATCGTAAACAATGGTGCGATGGCTATTATCGAAATGGCCTCGGCCTGCGGTCTGCCATTAATCGATTCAAGTCGGAGAAACCCCATGAAGACTACGACTTATGGAGTTGGAGAGATGGTTGCTGATGCATTAAAAAGCGGGTGTCGGGAATTCATTATCGGGATCGGCGGAAGTGCTACGAATGATGCGGGAATAGGTATGCTGAAGGCTTTAGGCGCACGCTTTTTAGATAGCGGAAACGGTGAGTTGGAACCTGTCGGTGAAAATCTGATAAAAGTCCATCAAATAGATATTTCCCAATTAAATCCGGCATTGAAGGAGAGTCGTTTTACGATTGCCTGTGATGTTAGTAATCCATTTTTTGGAGAAGAGGGTGCGGCCTATGTATATGCTCCCCAAAAAGGGGCAACTATGTTGCAAGTGATAGAGTTGGACAATGGGTTGCGGCATTATGCACAGATGATAAAGGAATATACAAATATGGATATATCGCAGCTTCCCGGTGCCGGAGCAGCCGGAGGAATGGGAGGCGGCCTGCTTCCGTTTTTGAATGCAGAATTGCAATCCGGAATAGAAGTTATATTGAAAACGCTTCGTTTCGAGGAGGTCGTCCGACAGGCAGACCTGATACTGACCGGAGAGGGGAAACTGGATCGCCAGACTGGTATGGGAAAGGCGTTGGACGGAATTTTACGTGCCGGTGAGAGATGTCAGGTTCCGGTGATAGCGTTGGGGGGAGCGGTCGAAGCCACCGAAGCGCTTAATAGGATGGGGTTTACTGCCGTACTGCCTATTCAACCTTTTCCGGTAACACTTGAAGAGGCGATGCGACCGGAGTTTACGAAAGAAAACATAGAGAGAACGGTGCGACAGGTGGTGAGAATCATAAAACAATTTACTAAATAATACTCAATGACAGCGATAGGCGCATTAATCGGGCTTTCATTATCCATACTGTTAATCATAAGAAAGCTTTCTCCGACATACAGTCTGATTATCGGAGCGATAGTCGGAGGGTTGTTGGGGGGACTATCTTTAAATGAGACTGTTACGGTGATGACCGAAGGGGTGAAAGAGGTCACCCCGGCGGTATTGCGGATTCTGACAGCCGGAGTCTTATCAGGCATATTAATACAAACCGGAGCTACCACGGTCATCTCCAATGCGATTATAAACAAAATGGGTGAAAAACGGGTATTTATGGCATTGGCACTCGCAACGATGTTGCTTTGTACGGTAGGCGTATTTATTGATGTGGCTGTGATAACCGTTGCGCCGGTGGCTCTTTCGATAGGCAAGCGTCTAAACCTGTCTCCATCTGTATTGCTTATTGCTATGATCGGGGGAGGTAAATGTGGAAATATCATATCACCTAACCCGAACACCATTATAGCAGCCGGAAATTTTAATGCAGATCTATCGGCTGTAATGTTTGCCAATATTTTACCGGCAGTGATCGGTTTGTTTTTCACTGTTTTTGTTATTGTCCGTCTGATGCCTCAAACAGTGAAAAACAAAAAAACGATGATGCAAACAGAGGATAAAGAGGAAGAGAGAAATTTGCCCTCGTTAAGAACCAGTCTGATTGCTCCTGTTGTTACGATTGTTTTATTGGCATTACGTCCTGCGGCAGGAATCAATATTGATCCTTTGATAGCTTTGCCGGTAGGTGGTTTATGTGGTGCTATCTGTATGAAACAATGGAAAAATATTCTTCCCAGTATAGAATATGGACTGCAAAAGATGTCTGTGGTAGCTATTCTGTTGATAGGAACCGGAACTATTGCCGGTATCATAAAGAACTCTTCTTTGAAAGATTGGATTCTTACAGGATTGGATCATGCTCATATGAGTGATGCATTGATTGCTCCTATATCAGGCGCGTTGATGTCGGCGGCTACCGCATCGACAACAGCCGGAGCGACACTGGCTTCTTCTTCGTTCGCTGAAACGATATTGGCTATAGGCATTTCTGCAGTTTGGGGAGCGGCTATGATTAATTCCGGAGCTACAGTTCTTGACCATTTGCCACATGGTTCGTTCTTTCATGCGACAGGAGGCGTATGCGAACTCAATTTTAAGGAACGTCTGAAGCTGATACCTTATGAATCGCTTATAGGGATAGTGTTAGCTGCCGGAACGACTATTTTATATATAATAAGTAATTAAAAGAATCAAATATTATGAATCCGAACAAACGGTTACTTTCGCTTGATGTACTTCGGGGTATTACTGTTGCCGGGATGATCTTGGTCAACAATACAGGAAAGTGCGGGTATAACTTTGCCGCTTTTGCACATGCCAAGTGGGATGGCTTTTCGCCGGCCGATCTGGTATTCCCGATGTTTATGTTCCTGATGGGTATTTCGACCTACATCTCCTTGTGTAAGTATAACTTCCAGTGTCGACCGGCCATTGCGAAAATCATAAAAAGAAGTCTCTTATTAATATTTATTGGTCTGGTTATGGAGTGGTTCATTACATCAATCGATAGTGGTAACTATTTTGATTTGAGTCAGCTCCGGTTGATGGGAGTTATGCAACGGCTTGGGATTTGTTATGGCATTACAGCCTTATTGGCTGTAACAATACCACATAAGCGGTTTATGCCATTAGCCATCATTTTGCTGGTTGTCTACTTTATATTTCAGTTATTTGGAAACGGATTTGAAAAGAGTGCGGATAATATCGTCGGGATGATTGATTCGGCTATTTTAGGATCTAACCACATGTATCTTCAGGGCCGCCAGTTTGTCGATCCCGAGGGGATACTTAGTACGATTCCCGCTGTGTCTCAAGTGATGATCGGTTTTGTTTGCGGAAAGATAATCATCGACATTAAAGATAATGAACGTCGGATGCTGAATCTATTCCTTATAGGTACCACGCTGTTGTTTGCCGGCTATTTGTTAAGCTATGCCTGTCCTTTGAATAAGCGTTTGTGGTCTCCTTCGTTCGTTTTGCTCACTTGTGGGATTGCGGCATTGTCATTGGCATTGCTGCTCTATATCATTGATGTGAAGCAGAATAAAAAGTGGTTTTCGTTTTTCGAAGCATTTGGCGCGAATCCGCTTGTAATTTATGTGTTTAGTTGCATAGCCGGAGGATTGCTTGTGCATTGGCATATCCATACGGCTGTATTCAATAATTTGCTTAACCCGTTATTCGGAAATTACTTCGGTTCATTTATGTACGGTGTATTTTTCCTGTTGTTCAATGGGCTGTTGGGATATGTTTTGTTAAAAAGAAAAATCTATATAAAATTATAAATCAGAATGAAAAGAAAAAGTGTATACACGTGTCTGGTTATGCTGCTTATGTCGTTGGCTCTTCAGGCTAAAGACAAAGATGTAGCTGTTGCGGAAGCATTATTGAAACGTTTGCTACCGTCATACATCGAGAGTTTTCAGTTTCAAAAGTTAAAAGGAGAGAAAGACTGCTTTACAATAGAGTCCGTAAAAGATAAAATTGTAATCGGTGGAAACAACGCCAATTCAATGGCGATGGGACTGAACCATTACTTGAAATATTACTGTCTCACTACAGTGTCATGGTATGCGGATATAGCCGTTGAAATCCCTGAAGAATTGCCGATGGTTGGTGAGAAGGTGATTTCGGAAGCGAGAGTGGATACTCGTTTTTTCCTGAATTACTGCACGTATGGTTACACGATGCCTTGGTGGCAATGGAAAGAATGGGAACGTTTTATTGACTGGATGGCCCTTAATGGTATAAATATGCCTTTGGCAATTACCGGACAAGAAGCCGTGTGGTATAAAGTCTGGTCGAAAATGGGAATGTCGGACATCGAAATACGCTCTTACTTCACGGGACCGCCGTATCTGCCCTGGCATCGGATGGCTAACATAGATCGTTGGAACGGTCCGTTGCCAATGGAATGGCTGGAACACCAGGTAAGCTTGCAGAAAAAAATACTCGCGCGTGAGCGTGAATTGAATATGAAGCCTGTATTGCCAGCCTTTGCCGGACATGTACCTGCCGATTTAAAACGGCTCTATCCCGAGGCCGATATTCAACATTTGGGCAAATGGGCCGGCTTTGCTGATGCATACCGTTGTAATTTTCTGAACCCTAACGATGCTTTGTTTGCGAAAATTCAGAAACTATTTCTTGATGAACAAAAAAAACTTTTCGGAACCGATCATATTTATGGTTTAGATCCTTTCAATGAGGTTGACCCGCCCAGTTTCGAACCCGAATATTTGCGGAAGATAGCTTCGGATATGTACGCTACATTGACGGCTGCCGATCCCAAAGCCCAATGGATGCAAATGACGTGGATGTTTTATTTTGATAAAGATAAATGGACTTCCGAGCGAATGAAGGCTTTGCTGACAGGAGTGCCACAGAATAAAATGATATTACTTGATTATCATTGTGAAAATGTTGAATTATGGAAAAGAACAGAGCATTTTCATGATCAGCCCTATATTTGGTGTTATCTGGGCAATTTCGGGGGAAACACGACTTTGACAGGTAACGTCAAAGAAAGTGGCGCACGACTTGAGAATGCTCTTATTAACGGTGGAGGCAACCTTAAAGGAATCGGCTCTACGCTGGAAGGGTTGGATGTGATGCAGTTTCCCTACGAATACATTCTTGAGAAAGCATGGAACCTGAATGTAGATGATAATAAATGGATTGAATGTCTGGCTGACAGACATGTGGGATGTGTGTCGCAGTCTGTGCGCGATGCTTGGAAACGATTATTCAATGACATTTATGTACAGGTGCCGCGCACATTAGGTACTTTACCCGGGTATCGCCCTGCATTGAATAAGAACAGTGAAAAACGGACAAGTAATGTGTATAGCAATGTTGAACTACTAGAGGTTTGGAGAAAACTGAATGAGGCACCTTCTGACCGGAGAGATGCTTTTCGCCTGGATTTGATTACTGTAGGCAGACAGGTGCTTGGAAACTACTTTCTTGACGTGAAAATGGAGTTTGACAGGATGGTTGAAGCTAAAGATTATCAGGCTTTGAAAGCTTGCGGCGAGAAAATGAAGGAGATATTGAATGATTTGGATAAACTGAATGCTTTTCATCCTTACTGTTCGCTGGATAAATGGATTGATGATGCGCGGAAGATGGGAGATTCTCCCCAATTGAAAGATTATTATGAAAAGAATGCTCGCAACTTGATTACGACTTGGGGTGGAAGCCTGAACGATTATGCCAGTCGTTCGTGGGCAGGACTGATAAGAGATTATTATGCAAAGCGCTGGGAGATGTATATCAATACATTCATCAAAGCGGCCGAGAAAGGTGTAGAGGTGGATCAGAAACAACTTGAAGATGAATTAAAAGAAATAGAAGAAGGTTGGGTAAATGCAACTGATCGGAAAGATGTTCGAAAAGATATTCATTCAGCAACTGACGGATTATTATCATTCTCCACTTTTTTATTCAGCAAATATCAAAGACTGGTGAAATAAATAAGAGGCCTGTTTCATTTGTTGTTCGCGAATCATGCTATATCAGAAAGAATTAATATATTTGAAAATAAGGACTTGATATAATAAGCTTTTTATTTTCATATTTAAAATGATTAAGATGTCCCAGAAATACTCACAGGATGAAGCCCAAGCTTTGGTTAAGGCTCTGAAAGAGGGGAACCAGCTGGCATTTAGTATTGTATACAAGACGTATGCGGCGCAGACCTTTTCTTTGGCATTTAAATATCTGCTGAATAAAGAATTGGCTGAAGATGCTGTGCAGAACTTATTCTTAAAACTCTGGCTGAAAAAAGAAGAGATCGATGAAACAAAACCCATAAACAGATACCTTTTTACGATGTTGAAGAACGATCTGCTCAATACGTTGAGAGATTCAAAGAAAAATATCTATTTACTTGAGGATTGCCTTTCAATGGTTTTGGAATTGGAAGACAATTCTCAAAACGAAAACCTTAAACAAGAACAAATGAACATCATACAGCAAGCTCTTGAGCAACTTTCGCCGCAACGCCGCAAGGTTTTTGAAATGAAAGTTTCGGGAAAATACTCCAATCAGGAAATAGCCGATAAACTTAATCTTTCGATCAATACAATTAAATTTCAATATAGCCAATCTTTGAAGCAGATTCGCGCGACAGTGGGAGAGCTTAGCTTGTTGTTGCTTTATTGTATGATGTAGTTTTATCACTTTTTGCTGATATGGAACGTTCTTTTGAATTAACACGGTTTAACGTAGTCTGTATAATACTTTTTTGTAACAGTGTGTATTACTAATAGATATTGAAATATGAAATCAAAAAAGAAACATACAAATCAGGACTTTGAAGTAGTTGACGGCATCGGGAAATATATGGATGACGACATTCAGAGGATAATAGAAGGCAAACAGCTCGAATTGGGCGACAGAGAATTGCCTCCTTTTGATGAATATCGCATTTATAAGAATATTCAGGAAGCCGTGATGCGGGAAGAAAAACGAAAGAACAGGAGAATAAGGATGCCATTGTTCTTTAAGTGGACGGTAGCCTGTGCAATTGTTTTGCTAGTGATAGGTGTGGGATATAATTTCTATCAAAGTCATAATGAGGCAAACCTTGTTTATCGGGAGGTCTGTGCTGTAAGGGGGGAGAAGCTACTCGTATTACTTCCCGATGGTAGCCGGGTGTGGTTAAATGCCGATTCTAAATTGACCTATCCGGAACAGTTTGCAAAATACAACAGGAATGTTACGCTGGAAGGAGAGGCTTATTTTGAGATAGCAGAAAACAAGAAATCCCCTTTTCAGGTACTTGCCGAGAATGTGAAAATACAAGTGACGGGAACGTGTTTCAATGTAAAAGCATACGCTTCGGATAAGGTAATCAAAACTACACTCGACGAAGGAAGTATAAATATCGGGCATGTGCAAAGCCGCAGGCCTATGCAGCAAATGCTTCCCGGACAAACTGCAGTTTATGAAAAAAGGAGTAATGTAATAAAAATAAAAACTGATAGATATCACGATGATGCTTCGAGTTGGAAAAGCAACCGGCTTATTTTCAGAAATGCATCATTGAAAGAGGTGCTTACAACACTCTCGCGTCATTTTGATATAGAGATTACAGTTAAAAACGAAAAGATTGCTTCGTTTACGTACGACTTCGTTTGTAAAGGGAACGATTTGAACTATGTGTTGGAGGTGATGCAATCCATAACACCGGTTAGCTTTAAAAAAATATCAGAATATACATATACTGTTGAATAAGTAAACTTAATCTAATAACAAAAACTAATTTATGAAAGCACTTTTAAAGCCCATTGTATGGGTATGCCTTTTCTTCTTTGCGTATCAAAGTACGTATGCGCAGGCTCTTAAAATAATGAGCTATAATTGCCGGATGTCCGGACAGATGACCGGCTACTCGGTGAAGGAGTATGCTGTATTTATCAGGAAATACAATCCGGATGTTGTAATGTTGCAAGAGATAGATTACAACACAAAAAGGAACAAAAATCAGGATTTCACCACTCAATTGGCTGCGGAGTTGGGATTGTTTTCCGTATTCGGGAAAGCGATGGATACTGGTGGTGGAGAATATGGAGTAGCTATCCTTTCAAAATATCCTTTTGTTTATATCAATAACAAAACTTTTGAAGGTATAGACGGAGCCAAAGAACCCCGGACGCTATTATATGTAGATATTCAGGAGCCGGGAACTTCAGACGTAATCAGGATAGGAACGACTCACCTGGATCATTCGACAGACCTGATAAGGAGCGCAATGGCTGAACAGATTAATGAGCGGATTGGTACGGGAGATACCCCGACACTGCTGGGGGGAGATTTTAATGCCCGGACCGACTCTAATGTGATTTGTGAAGTCATGAAGAACTGGCAGAGAATCTGCGATGATACATTCACCTATCCCGCAGATCAGCCGACAATCAAGATTGATTATATATTCGGACTTCCACAGAATAAGTGGAAAGTGAAATCGTTTAAAGTTTTATCTAATCCGGAAGTTTCTGACCACAGGGCTTTGTTTGCTGAAGTTGAATTTGTAAAATGAATGAAATATGAAATCAAACTATCTATATCTGCTATTTATATGTGTCATCTCTTGCCTGTTCGTTTCGTGTAGTGATGAGGATAACAAGGGAGAAGATATTCCGGAATGGAACCGGTTCAGAACAACTAACGTGTTGGTTTATGCGCACTTGTCAGAGCAAAATTTATTTAGCTCTTGTAGTTATAAAGAGGTGGCGTCATCTATCAGAAACACTGTTCATTCAGTGGCATTGCTGGACAGGACGAACGCTGTCTATGGGCAAACAGCAATCATAAATACGGGTACGGAGACTGCTAGAGAAAGTAAGAAAGTGCCGGTGTTTGTACCTGTCAGCTATAGTAACGGAGAGAAAAAGATAATCGGCAGTACTGTGCTTTTTCCTTCTACTATTTCCGAAATGACACAATATGTAGTAAAAAACGATTGCAGATATCTTGAAACAAAAACAGAAGCAGTGAACGGAGTAGATATGCTCTTCTGTTCTGTATCATTAAATAGTGAAGACCTGATAGCTCCGGCTGTCAACGTTTTCAAGAAAAAGGTAAACGAACAGACGGTTCTGGTAGGCACTGTTAAACGTGCGTTATTGCCTAATCTTGAGTCGGCAATTACTTCTAACTTAACTTCTGATACCTATTCTTTTGTAGAAGTGGAAAATAGAAATAGAGACTCCGAGTATTGTATATTTGTCCTGACTTCACACAAATGGGCTTTTAGGGGGGTAACCGAAACAAGTGTAAGCGGAGATTTACATTGTTTTCAATTACAAATCGAATCTTTAAAATAAAAAATGAACGGTCATGAAGCAATATATCAAAAATATAATGATCCTGATACTTGCCCTTCCATGGGGTTTATTGTTGACAAATTGTAGTGATAGTGAGTCTGATTATTCGGACGACAACGCGTATCCGCCACCTACTGTAGAACTCACTTCTCCTTCCGAAATAGATGTGGTGGAGTATAACTCGACGGTGACTGTATCTGCTAAAAGTTTCTCTGCTGTGGGTATACATAGTATATATGCTACCTTGTTGAAGATGGATGAAAATGGAGAATATGAAGAGATAAACGCGACTGAACGCCAACGTTTAAAGATAGATACTCTGCAAACTGATATGACACTTGAATTTGACTTGAATGTCAAGGTCAACACGCGTGAAGCAGCCGGGATATTGGTAACATCAACGGACGTTTTGACAAAAACGGCACAAAAGGTAATACCTATTAAAAAGATAACTAAACTTCCATCCCAGATATTCACCGAACCATCAGATTTCCCTGTTTTAGTACCCGATGAAGAGGTTTCTCTGTCTGTAGTGATTCGTTCAGCTGTGGGCATTAAGTCTATAAAACATACGTTGTGTAATAAAGTACTGGGTGACCTGAAGGAATATACGACTATTCCGGTATCAGGCAATCCGTTGGAAATGGAATTTATCCTAAAAACTGTCGTAGACAATAAAGAGACCAATGGAATCAAGATCGTGGTGGAAGATATAGAAGGGTTGAAAGAGGAAAAGATTATCAATATCGAAGGTCTTGAGGGTGTTGACAATAATGTTGCGCTTGTTTTCAACGATATCGAAATGGCACCCGAATGGGAACATTCAACAGAACCGGATCAACCTTATATTTTCTCCATAGAGGGAATAATGGTACAAGGTGTGCAAAAGCATGTATTAAGCCTGAAGGAAATTAAAGGATATGGCTCAAAGGCAAATAGCGTAGACTTTGCTTTCATCAATATATGGAGAAATCCAAGCTTTGTTGCCGTTAAAAACAGAGGTTTCTCTTATGTCAGTGCGTCAAGAATTAGTGGAGGACCGATAGGGCGAGCTTACGATGTGAATGACTGGATCAAACCGGCAGGTGTTGCTACCAACAAAACGCTGTTTACCCTTATCCCTGATGATAAGGTTACTGATCTTGGTATTGATGTGATGATGGCGAATGCGGCTTCGGACGTTCATACTTTTGAGGCGTTGAATATGTTGGAAAGTATAACTAAAGGAGGTGCCGATATGTTAATGCAAAGAGTCAATGCGTCTGATGGATACCCGAATGATCCTTGTAGTCTGCAGATAAAAGACAATTCTTATATTGCTTTTGTTACTGCAGCAGGCAAATACGGTGTCATTCATGTCATTGAAGCCGCAAATGATACGGATGCGTTAGTTGCCGGAGGATGTAAAATAGCTACTCCTACAGGAGTGGTAGGAAGCCAGGGACCAGCCTACTCGGGAGCTGGCATAACCGGACTCACCTATGACGGTGTGGCATTACTTTACGGACGTACCTGTAAGTTGAAAATTGTGGTTCAAAAGTAAGGTTATTATAATGGAAGTATGAAAAAATATGTATTTTATATAAGAATCAAGAGAGGTTGGCTCTGAATTTGAGATGCTTCCTTAATATTGGCTATAGTTAAAGTAGTCCGAAAAGCTTTGAGCTTACTAAAATCACCTTTACTACAAATATATCGTAGTAAGGGTGATTTTTCTTTTTAGGGTAAAGTCATTGACTTATGCATTAAATGAGAAAAAATAGAGTTGTTTAGTGAGTGTTATGAAAAAAATGTCGAATGCTTTCAGGGTAATTCAAAAGTTACGGGTCTATTTAACAAAAGAGCTTATAAAACACATTTAAATATGGAAGACATTTATATTATCATATCTAAATATCTATTGGGAACAGCTTCTCCGCAGGAGGAGATGGAAATTATGGAATGGCGGAATGCTGATGCCGGGCACGAACAGGAATTTCAGGAACTGTGCGAGAGCTGGCAGATAGCTCATGCGGGAATACATCCGGTAATTCCTGATAAAGAACGTGTGTGGGAAAAGATAATGAGTAATCTGAATCTGGTGAAACCTGTGAAGATGTACACGCGGCGGTTGTTGTATCGGGCAGTGGGAATTGCTGCTATGCTGGCACTGGTGTTGGGCTTCTCGCTCTCTCTGCTGGTTTCGGAAGAGGAAGAAGTAGGATTAGTCTCATTTACAGCTCCTGTTGGCCAGAAAGCTGAAGTCAGTTTGCCGGATGGCACTAAAGTTTGGTTGAATTCCGGTTCTACTTTGACCTATTCTACGGATTATGCCAAAGATTGCCGTTCTGTAAAATTGAACGGACAGGCCTTTTTTGATGTGGTGCAAGACAGTAAGAGACAGTTTGATGTATTGGTAGGTGATGTGAAAGTGTTGGTTCATGGTACCGCATTCGATGTCAATGGATATGGAGACCATTCAGAATTGGAAGTTGTACTGCTTAGAGGGCACGTGACGGTTGTCTCGGCTTTAACGGACAAGCTGTTGGCAGATATGAAACCCAATCAGAAAGTCATTATTCCTTTGCATGAAATGGAGAAGTGTAAATTGGAGGCTTGCGATGCTGAAGTAGAGTCCGTATGGCGATTGGGCAAGCTGAAAATTGAAAATGAGAACCTGCAGGAAATAGTTCAAAAAATGGAACGATGGTATGGCATCAAAATTCAATTGCATGATGTACCGGAAAATAAACGTTATTGGATGACAATTAAAACAGAATCTTTGCGAGAGATGCTTGAGATCATTAATCGGGTGACTCCGATTACATACACTATTAACGGAGAGGAGGTGAGCATAACCGGAAGAAAGTAATCGAAGAATAAAAAAGGACGCAGAAGAGTGCCATCTTCCACGTCCAAAGAGCAAAACCTGCGTATGTATGCTATCCGTCAGACGGATGGCACAGGTATAGCCTTGCTTTATGCAGACAAAGGTAATAATTAATTCCTTTATTTAACCTTAAATGAGTTTACAATGTTGAAGCTAAAACAAATATTATGTAGCATTCTTGTTTTGGGCAGCCTGCTTTCCAGCCCTTCGCTATGGGCGCAGAAAGAGACTAAGGTCAATATCGCTGCCAGGCAGATTTCTTTAAAAAATCTGATACAAGCTGTTGAAAAACAGACAGATTATACTTTTGTGTTCGATAATTCTATCCCTCTGTCACGTATTGTTTCCCTGAAAGGAGGTTCTCAATATCTTTCGGATGTGCTGAAACAGGCCTTTGATAAAAGTGACATTGCGTATGAAATAGTAGGCAAACAGATTGTTTTACAAAAGGTGCAGACGAAGACCAACCGGACGATTTCGGGTGTGGTGAAAGATGAGCAGGGAGAAGCGGTTATCGGAGCAAGCGTATTGGTAAAAGGTACCACCAACGGTACGGTTACCGATTTTAACGGAAAGTTTGAGTTGCAGAATGTACCAGAAAGTGCCACTATTGATGTGACGTTTATAGGTTACGCCCCACAGAGCAAAAAGGTGGTGGCCGGAGTACGTTCAATGAATTTCGTTCTTGAAGAAGATACAGAGACATTGGATGAAGTAGTAGTGGTAGGTTACGGCGTACAACGTAAACGGGACCTTTCCGGTTCGATAGCTTCCGTCAAAGGCGATATCATTACTGAATATGCAAATACTTCTGTTGCGTCAGCATTACAGGGACGCGTGTCAGGCGTACAGATTCAGCAAACTAATGGCCAGCCGGGAGCCGGAATACAAGTGAGGGTACGTGGTTCCAATTCTATTCGGGGTGACAATGAACCGCTTTGGATTATCAACGGATTTCCGGGTGACATTAATATGATTAATACGGCTGATATCGAATCTGTTGAAGTGATGAAAGATGCTTCCGCAACTGCTATCTATGGCTCGCGCGGTGCCAATGGTGTCATCTTGATTACGACGAAGCAAGCTAAAGAGGGGAAGATTACGGTGGAATACAATGCCAGCTTCGGTGTGCAGAGTCTGGCTAAAGAACTTGAGCTACTCGATGCTTGGGAATATATGAGCTATCTGAATGAAAAAGCAGCGATTAATAATCAGCCGACGATATATACCGATGAAGAGATTAAATCTACTCGGCATAGTACCAACTGGCAGCGTGAACTGTTTCGTAATGCACTTGTTACCGACCACTCTGTGAATGTCTCTGGTGGTACAGAAAAAGTTCAGGGAACGTTAGGCGCCAGCTATTTCGATCAGCAAGGTATCGTGAAGGAAAGTGGCTATAAACGTATGTCTATCCGTTCGAGCCTGAATTATCATATATCAAAATATGTCACCGTGTCGAGCAACTTGATTTTCAGCCGCTCCAATCATAATCAGATGAATTCGCAGGGAGGTAGCCGGGGAACGTCTGTTATCGGTTCTACACTGATTCTGCCGCCAACAGCGACACCTCATTATGACGACGGAACCTGGAATGACTTCCAAACACAACCGATTGCACCGGTAAATCCGTTGGCTTATGTGAAAGAAGTGGATAATAAATGGTACGCCAACCGGATTATGGCAAATGCTTCATTGACAATAAAACCGATAGACGGACTTTCAATTCAGTTATCTGCCAACGTTAACAATAACCAGAATCGCAAAGATTATTATAAGTCATTGCAATACCCTAATTCACAAGGAGCTGCCTCTATTACATTTGGAGAAACAGTCGGTATCACAAGTAATAATATCATAACCTATAATAAGAGTTTTCTAAAAAAACACCATTTGAGTGTGATGGGTGGTTTTACCTACGAACAGAGTACATCGAAAACTGCGGGAACGGGTACGGCCGAAGGCTTCTTGAGTGATGTGACCGAAACCTATGACATGGATGCAGCTACCGTTAAGGGGCTGCCGACATCTTCTTATTCAGATTGGCGTTTGTTCTCATTTCTGGGACGTGTCAACTATAATTATGCTGATCGCTATCTATTGACTGCCAGTCTTCGTGCTGATGGTTCTTCACGTTATAGTAAAGGAAACAAATGGGGATACTTCCCTTCAGCGGCAGCGGCCTGGCGTCTTTCGCAAGAGTCTTTTTTGCGTGATGTAGAGTGGCTTTCGGATCTAAAGTTCCGTTTGAGTTACGGAGTGACTGGTAGCACTGCCATCTCACCGTATTCTACGCAGAACACATTGAGGACGGAAAATGTAGTATTCGATAAGAATACAACAGTGGCGTATGTCCCGTCAGATACCTACACCGGTGATTTGAAGTGGGAAACAACCTCACAGTTTAATGTGGGGGTTGATCTGTCCCTATTTAATAATCGCCTCCGCATGACTGCAGATTATTATCGGAAGAAAACGACTGATTTGCTGAACAATGTAGAGATGCCTCGTTCAAGTGGATACACCACTGCCCTGCGTAACATCGGTTCCATCCGTAACTCGGGGTTTGAGTTGCAACTCGACGGGCGGATTATTGATCGTGCTGTGAAATGGGATTTGGGTGTCAACTTCTCGCTCAATCGCAGCAAAGTGTTAGTCCTTTCGGAAGATAAGGATATTTTCGGTGGCGAATTGGATAACACCATTCTGAAAGACCAGCTCAATCTGATGCGTGTGGGTGAGCCAATGTATGTTTTCTACGGATATGTTGAAGATGGATACGATGAGAACGGTCATATCGTATATAAGAATATGGATGACGATCCTGCCATCACAGCAGCAGACAAGACCATCATCGGTGATCCTAATCCTGATTTTCTGGTCAATTTAACTACAGCAGTCAGTTATAAAGGGTTTACGCTAAGCGCTTTCTTCCAGAGTTCAATAGGTAATGATATATATTCGCTTAGTATGGCTGCACAAGCTTATGATTATGGATATAACGGGAATACGTTGCGCGAGGTGTACTATAACCATTGGACACTCGAGAATCCTACCGCAAAATATCCCAATCTCGACCAGACTTCTTATAAAATGTCCGACCGGTTTGTTTATGACGGCAGCTTCGTCAGACTGAAAAACCTCGAATTGGCCTACGATGTACCTTGTGCCCGTAACAAATTCATCAAGCGCGCCCGTGTCTATGTGAGTGCCCAAAACCTGTTTACTATTACGAGCTACCCTTTCTGGGATCCGGATATAAATGCCAATGGTGGCGGAAGCTCGATGATTCAGGGGGTAGATTCGTATTGTTATCCTAGTGCCCGTACTTATACGATTGGATGCCGACTCACTTTCTAACATATAAAAATTGATGTCTTATGAAAAAATTATTGATATATATTGCCGCTTTTGCTATGATACTGGCAATGAACACATCCTGTGAAGATATGGGCTCTTTGGAAGAACATCCGAAGAAAGTGGATGCAACGACTTTTATGGCGAATGCCAAAGAAGTGGAGAGTGTTATCAATTCCATCTATTTCCAACTCCGTCGTGATCCGGGATTCAGTCGTTATCTGATTGTTCTGGAAGAAGGACTGGCGGATTATTGCATTGGAAGAGGTAACTATGCCACAGCTTATGATACCGGGCTTACCAGTGGTGGGGTGGGCTTCTCCAAAGATAGCTGGGCGGTGTTGTATCGTGCCATTCGTTTTGCCAATAATATTCTTGACGGTATAGGTAATACTCCACTCTCGCAACAGGAGTATAACAACCTCACCGGGGAAACACGTTTTCTACGTGCATTCGCCTATTCATGGCTGGTACGAAATTGGGGCGCCGTTCCTTTTTTCGATGAACAGAACATGAATGACTTTAATAAACCCCGTACTCCGGAAGCTGATATCTGGAAGTTTGTGATTGATGAGGCCGATTATGCTGCATCCAATCTCCCGGAAGTGGCTAAATCTGCCGGACGTCCTTCGCGTTATGCCGCATTGGCATTGAAAACAGAAGCTTGTCTTTATGCCGGTCGCTATGAAGAGGCAGCTGAAGCAGCCGGTTTAATTATTTCATCCAAACGATATTCTCTGGTTGAGGTTGGCAAAGCGGATGATTTCCTCGACCTTTACGGTCATACGGCTAATGCCACTTCTGAAGAAATTTTCTATATAAAGTTCAACCGCGATAGTGGATCGACCATCGCCTATATGTATCTCTGCAAGCCCAATCCTTTCGTGAATATGGGAGCTGTAGGAATTTATACCGATTATCAGAAGAATAAATTTATTCAGAATTGGGACCAGAATGATTTACGTTATCAGTTCGGATTGTATAAACAAACGCAGAATGGAACACTTAATGCACTGACTAAAACGGGTATGATTTGCTCGAAATTCAGAGACTCGGAATGGACAGGGAGCAGTACAACCCCCAATGACAATCCGGTATATCGTTATGCTGATATTCTGCTTTATTATGCAGAAGCTGTTTGTCGCTGGAAAGGAGCTCCTACCGATGATGCCATGGAAAAATTGAATATGGTGCGGCGACGTGCTTACGGACAGAAACCGACACAAGCATCTTCTTCAGACTATAAACTGGCCGATTATGCAAGTAAAGATGCTTTCCTTGCACTGGTGTTGCAGGAGCGTGGCTACGAAACGATTTTTGAAGGTAAACGCTACAATGACCTGAAGCGTTGTGGAAAGCTTGCAGAAGCAGCTTTGGCTGCCGGACGTATTTCGGCTTTATCCGAAGTGGGAGATGCAGCCTACTGTTGGCCTATCCCTACCGATGAATTTAATTATAATATGGCATTGGATCAGACAAAAGACCAGAATCCTGGGTATTAACAACTTAATTAATTTGATTTCTTATGAATAGATTGAATATATTGATTGTAACAATTCTCTTTTTATTGACAACAACCGGCTGCGCCCAACAGGCTGAAAGATGGTCGACGGAAAAAGCAAACGCATGGTACGCATCTCAAAAATGGCCGGTGGGTATCAACTACGTTACTGCTACGGCAATCAATCAGTTTGAGATGTGGCAAGAGGAGACTTTTGATCCGAAAACCATGGAGTTGGAGTTGGGACGTGCCGGGGAACTCGGATTCAATACGGTACGCATATTCCTGCATGATATGGTGTGGGAAGCGGATCCGGCAGGGTTTAAACAACGACTGGATACATTTCTGGGTATTTGTCAGAAACATGGCATGCGTGCCATCGTCACTTTCTTTACGAATGGCGGGCGTTTTGAGAGTCCGAAACTCGGAGTACAACCGGCTTCTGTACAGGGTGTTCATAACTCTCAATGGATACAGAGTCCCGGAGCGCCATCCGTCAATGATCCGTCAACGTATCCGCGTCTGGAACGTTACGTGAAAGATGTGATGACTACCTTTAAGGCAGATGATCGTATTTTATTGTGGTGTTTATATAACGAACCGGAAAACTTCAAGCAGAAAGCACACAGTATGCCATTGTTGCGCGAAGTGTTCCGTTGGGCGCGTGAGGTGAATCCCTCGCAACCGCTGTCGTCTCCGATATGGATTTATCCCGGAGGACATGGCACACGCAGTAATTTGCCGATTATCAGTTTTCTGGGTGAGAATTGTGACGTTATGACCTTTCATTGTTATTACGGACCTGAAGAAATGGAAAAATTCATCGCTTTCATGAAGCAGTTTGATCGTCCGGTTATCTGCCAGGAGTATATGGGACGTCCCCGTTCAACTTTTGAAGAAATAATGCCGATTCTTAAGCGTGAAAAGGTAGGTGCCATCAGTTGGGGATTGACAGCAGGAAAGTGTAATTTCCATTTACAGTGGTCGAGCAAGGCCGGAGATCCGGAACCTGAAATCTGGTTTCATGATATATTCCGTCTGGATGGTACACCTTATAGTCAACAAGAAATTGATTTTATAAAAAGTATGACTTCAAACTGATTGATAACGGATTGAACAAATAAAAGAATGAATATGATGAAAAAGTTAAAAACTCATAGATACCTTTTGGTAACAGTAATGGGGCTTCTTGTTGCTTGTACATCTTATACCTCAACGGATGAGTGGCCTAATCCGCGTCCTAATTCAAATCCTGACCCTGAACCGGTCATCGGAGAGATTACCTCTATTCAGTCGCTCAATAAAAGTGAAAATGTAGCAGTGAACTCTCATGCGGACGAATGGGGGAATAGTTCTCTCGAATTAGACTATCGCCGGTTGCTGACTTTGGAAAGTCCGGCACTGTCGGCTGTGAATGCTCTTTATCCCCGTATCAAGAAATTAGGTGATGGGACCTATTTGCTGCTATACCAGCAGGGACCACAGGCTTGGAATGTCTATTATGCTTTAAGTACTAATCTGATTACATGGCAGAATGCATCCAGTCCTCTGTTTCAGAGCGAAAGTGCTCAGCAAACTTCCGGTGCCAGTGATACACGCTGTTTCTCATCATGTGATGCAGTTGTTCTGGCAAATAAGGATATTTTGGCATTCGCTTCCTTTCGCTTGAATCAGGGATACAGGGTCGATCCGCAGAGTAATGGTATTATGATGAGGCGTTCTTCCGATAATGGACGTACCTGGTCGACTGCCCAGATTATTTATCAGGGAACGACTTGGGAACCTTATGCATTACAACTTCGTTCGGGTGAAATACAGGTCTATTTTACGGATAGTGAGCCTCTCACAGCCGATTCGGGGACTGCCATGCTGCGTTCTATGGATAATGGGCGGACATGGACGGTCGTTGGAAAGGTGATCCGTCAAAAGACTGGACTGGCTATAGATGGCTCGGGCAAGCAAATTTATTCAGATCAGATGCCTTCTGCCCGCGAATTAAATAATTCGACGAAGATTGCAGTAGCTACAGAAACACGTTTCAGAGATGAAGGCGATGTTTATCATATTTCAATGGCGTGGAGCTCCGACAACTGGGCTTCGGCTCCATTGACCGGAGATGAAGTAGGGCCTTCGGACCGTAAACTCAATTTTGTGCAGAAGGCTGCAGCACCTTATCTGGTACAATTCCCCTCGGGAGAAACTGTCTTGTCGTACAATGCTTCTTCTCTCTTTACCATGCAGGTGGGTAACGCAGAGGCTTCCCAATGGGGAGAAACGTATCAGCCATTCAGTGGAAAAGGATATTGGGGAGCAACGGAAACTATTGACCCGCATACTCTTGTAGCTGCCATGCCTGCTACTTTTGTCAATAGCGAGAATAAAGATGCTGCCCGTATTCAGATTGGACAGTTTGTTCTGAATCATCGGATTAATGCCTCCGGAATGACACCGGTGATAGACGCCGACAATTCGGATTGGAGTGCAGTTAGTGATGCGCTATTTATCGGAAGTGTGTCCACTACACAAGCCGTGTTCCGCTTTGCTTATGATGCAGAAAATGTATATTGTCTGGTGGAACGTCTTGATAAAGACTTGACCACAGACGACAGTATGGAATTGATTTTTCAGGGTGGAGATGCTACCGGAACCCCTCTTAAAATCTCTCTTATTCCGGATGCAGTTCAATATACCATTAAATGCAGTCATTCTTCAGTAACTTGTAAGGGTGCGGTTCACGGAACTTTTGGCGATACGGCAGCCGATAAGGGATATGTAGTCGAAATGGCTATTCCACGGACTTTACTTCGGGTGGTGGCCGACCGTTTGATGTTTAATGCTACCTTATACGATCAGAATGGTAGTGATACCTTTACTGGACTGACTACTACGAATTATGAGAAATGGTTGCCAATCGTTTTAAAAGCCGCTACGGACCCTGAACCTCTACCAGGGGAAGGAGATACCGGTACTGGACCTTCCTGGAATAATGGCGATACGGAAGGTACATGGAAATAATGATAACATTTTAAATTTGCGAGACCATGAAAAAAAATAAAATTCTGATTCTTCTGGTAATTGGTTTATCATTGGGTAGTTGTGTGCAAACTGATGATGAGGTGTTTTCTCCGGAACCGACCGTTAATGGAGGAGAAAAATCCATTACGGCCATTTGTGCTGTTACTGCCACAACACGCACGTCTCTTAATGCATCCATGAATGTGGTTTGGACCCAAAATGATGAGATACGGCTGTTTGGCACTTCAACACCGAATGGAGCTGTTTATACTACTGCTGCCAATAGTGCTCGTACCGCTGTTTTTGATCCGGTGGACGCTTCTGTAGATGATGCCATCCGATATGCTATTTATCCGGCGTCGGCTGCGTCAGGCAGCCAGCTTGAAGGTACGACACTTGCTGTTGACTTTTCGGCACTTGCCGGACAGAAATGGATGGGTGCGTTCAATGCTGATAGTGAAATATCATCTTTGCCGATGGCGGCAGCCTCTGATGGTGAAGCCTTTTCTTTTAAGAATCTGTGTGGTGGAGTACGGATACAACTGACTGATTATCAATTAATGGGAATTAGTGTTAAATCTGTAGCTGTACGCGGTAATGACGGAGAACTGGTGTCGGGTATAGCTGATGTCAATGCAGCGGATGGAATCGTATCACTTCGGAAGTCTTCCACTCCTTCTGCTGCGGTTACTGCATTGGTTACTTGTGATACAAGCGTACCTCTTTCTGCAGATAATAATCCCTCGGCTCATACAGACTTTGTTTTATTTCTTCCTGCGGTAAATTATACCAAAGGGTTGACTTTCGTCATAACGGATGCTGCCGGACGGATTTACGAACAAGCAACTCCGGGTGCTTTCACTATTGAAGCCGGAGTTGTCAAACCGATGGAATTATTACCGATAACGTTGTATTATGGTAAGGTAAACTGTTATCGTACGGCATCTGCAGGAACACTTGAAATAGATGTCACACCTTATTATTCATTGGCAGGAGATTATACTTATGAAAATCGTCTGAGGGTGAATATCAATGGGGAATTAGTCGATAAGGCTGTGTCTGCAACTGTTTTGTGGACACAAACGAATTCGTCTTCATCAGGAGATGTTCTTTCTGCTATTCCTGCATTGGAGGGAACTACTTTAAAAGTTCCTGTAAGTGGCGTGAAAGGAAATGCCCTTGTGGCTATTCGAGATGCATCGGGCAAGAACGTATGGTCTTTTCATATTTGGGTGACTGAAGCATCGGATCTTACCTATATTAATGAGGAACGGGGAACATTCAAAATGATGGATCGTAATTTGGGTGCAACTTCTGTTACTCCTAAAGATCAGAATGCTTATGGTGTGTGGTATCAGTGGGGGCGCAAAGATCCGTTCCCGCGTCCGCTTGATATTGTCCGTTCGAGTGCGACAACTGTGGATAACAAGGAGCTGACCGCAAATGCAACCACTTCTGCTGAAGTGGGAACAGTAAGTTATACTATATCCAATCCTGATATAAGAATTTTTTCTGCGAATGACTGGCATAATGAATGGCGGAATAACGGACTATGGGGAAATTCTGATGGTCTCACCAAGAATGTAAAAACTGTGTATGATCCTTGTCCGGAAGGCTATTGTGTGCCCGATCAGAATTGCTATCAGGGATTCACTTTTACTTCAAAAACGGAATGTGATAACAATTACGGGCATCTGTTTGTGATTGATGGTTCGCAAACTTCTTACTTCCCGACAGGAGGCTATCTAGATAAGGGAGCTAATAAGATTGCTTATCAGGAATATCGGGGATATCAATGGACTAGTAATCCAGGAACAACAGGAGCTTATTACTTCTATTATAATAATGCAAATCTTAATTTTACAGGTATGGATCGTGCTTCGGCAGCATCTGTCCGTTGCGTCAGGATGGAGTAAAATGAAAGATATTTTTTAATCATAATAATACATGCACTCATGAAATATTTCAATATTTTGTTTCTGATTTTGTTTCTTACTACAAGCGCAAAAGCGCAATCGGTCAAGGTGTCTGTAAGCAAAGTCAGTATTCCGACATACACAGAACCTGAACGTGAAGAATTGCCGATGTTTGCCGAAAACAGGGTACATCAGCGTTCGAGTGGCAATCCTTATCCTAATAAAATCGTTCTGAAAGTGAATCGGGAACAAAAAGTGGATAAAGAATATACGCTTATCAAATTAGAGAATGAATATTTGGAACTACAAATATTGCCGGAAATTGGAGGTAAGATATATGCTGCCAAAGATAAAACGAATGGATATGATTTTTTCTATAAGAACCATGTCATAAAACCTGCTCTTATCGGTGCTTTGGGCTCGTGGATTTCCGGTGGACTGGAGTTTAACTGGCCTTTTCATCATCGGGCTTCGTCTTTTATGCCCACTGATTATGAGATAGAAAAACTGCCGGGGGGTGGAGTGGTCGTTTGGGTTTCGGAACATGATCCGACAGACCGGATGAAAGGTATGGTTGGCATTGTGCTTAACCCCGGTGAGTCTATCTTTGAAACGAGAGTCAAATTGTCGAATATCACCCCGTTAAGACATTCGTTTTTATGGTGGGAGAATGTGGCGGTACCTTCGAATAAGAATTATGAGATATTCTTTCCGCACGATGTAAGCCATGTGTTTTTCCATTACAAACGTTCGGTTACTACTTATCCGGTTGCAACAAATGCGGCAGGAATATTTAACGGTATTCGTTATGACGGTGCAGTTGATATAAGCAAGCATAAGAATACGATTCAGCCTACCTCTTATTTTAGTGCGGCATCACAGTATGATTTCTTTGGCGGTTATGATACGGGCAGGAAATGTGGGGTTGTACACATCGGAGATCATCACGTATCACCCGGTAAGAAGATGTTTACATGGGCTTACAATCAGTTGTCCCAGTCTTGGGAAAATGCTCTCACAGATACAGATGGAGCCTATTGTGAATTGATGGCAGGCAGCTATTCTGACAATCAGCCGGATTTTACATGGCTTGAACCGATGGAGACTAAAACCTTCTCGCAATATTGGTTCCCGATCGGAGAAATCGGGGTTCCGGATTTTGCGAACACGACAGGAGCTATATACGTCAAGGATACGATTAAAGTGCAATTGAACAAGACTCGTAATGTGAAGATTACGGTCAAAGGTGATAATCAGATTTTGTATTCAGGAAAAGCTACAGTCAAAGCCAGAGAAGAATATATGCTACCTGCGGATGTAAGAATGAAGTTGGGATATTCAATAGATGTTACTGCTAATGACGGAACTGTTTTAATGTCTTATACAGTGAAGAAACACGATACTTTTAATATTCCTCATACAACACAGGATATGCCGAATATCAAAAAGGTTGAAAGTCCGCATTTGTTGTATCTTGAAGGTTTGCATGTGGATCAATACCGTGATCCTGCCACTAAAGGAGAGAGCTATTATAAAGAAGCTCTTGAACGTGATCCGAATTTTGCTCCTGCATTGATCGCTTTAGGAGAAGCAAAGTTACGCAATGCTTTTTATAGTGAGGCTTTGGGATATCTTTTGAGGGCGGAAAAAGTGTTGACACGGTTCAATACGCGTCTTGAAAATGGGAAACTGTACTATTTGTTAGGGCATGTCTATTTAGCGCTCGATGAGCAGGAGAAATCCTATGATTATTTCCGGAAAGCGGCATGGAGCAGTGCTTATGTTTCTTCCGCCATGACTTATGCGGCTATGCTTGATATACGTAAACTGGAGTATGACAAGGCTGTTCAGCATCTTGCTACTGCCATTACTTATCATAAAGATAATGCTGTAGCCAATGCGTTGATGATATATGCTTCTTATTTGCAGGGAGATAAAAAAGCATCGGAACGTCAATATCTGTCTGTAGAAGCGAATGATAAACTTAATCATTTGGCACGTTACTTCGGTGTGCTGACCGGTAAAGTTAGTGCCCGGGATTTTATGGAAAAGATACGGACGGATAAGAATCAGGTATGTCTCGATCTTATAGAAACTTTGCTTGTCGCTGATCTGCAGAAAGAGGCTGTTTCCCTGATAGAGATGTTGCAAACACACGAACCTCTGATTTTTAGTCTGTCTGCCATATATGCAGATATAAAAGGCGGTTCTCCGAATGATTCGGCAACGGAAGGGATTGCTTTCCCAAGCCGGCGAATTGAAATGAACAGTTTGTCTCATTGGGCAAAACAGGGAAGTCGGAAGGCGCAGTTGCTGTTGGGATGTGCCCTTTACGCTAAAGGACATTATGAGAAGGCAGTCGCTCTTTGGGAAGGCTTGTCCAGTACTGATTATCGTGCTGCACGAAATCTGGCTGTCGCTTACTATTCACACATGGATCGTAAAAATGAGGTGTTACCCTTATTGGAGCAGGCATTATCCCTGAAGCCGAATGACGAACAGTTGATTTTTGAAACGGTCTATGTAATGGGTAAGTTAGGAGTTGCTCCTATTGAACGTATTTCTTTCTTGAATAATCATAAGTCTGCAATTAGCCGCGATGATATTATGCTTGAATGGGCACGAGCTTATAATATGGCAGGACAGGAGGATAAGGCAATAGAACTTCTTAGGGGGCGTAACTTTGTCCCAGCTGAAGGTGGGGAGCATGCAGTTGCCGAACAGTATATGTTTGCTTATTTCCTGAAAGGGCGTAGATTAATGAAAGAAAATAAGATGCAAGAAGCGGCTGATTGTTTTAAGGCTGCGCAAACTTTACCTCAAAATCTGGGAGCAGGTTTGTGGAATATCGTTAGATTGGTTCCATTTAAATATTATGAAGCAGTCTGTTTGAAATCTTTGGGGCAGGAAGACAAGGCCAATGAGAATTTTGATTTTATAACGGGTATTGAGGTAGATTATTTTAGTAATATGAACTTACCGGAATTGCCATTTTATCAGGCACTTTGTTATCGTGAAACGGGTATGCCTTTCAAGGGGGATATGCTCATCAATTATAAACTGCAAGATTGGAAAGAAGGTATGAAGACTATTGATGCGGGTTATTTTGCCACTACTCCTTTCTTTATAAGTTTCTGCGATCGTGCCGTACAGCAAAGGAGTGCTTATTATAGCTATTTACTAGCTCTGGCCTATCGTTACACTGGTGATACGAAGCTGGCACAGAAATATATTGAGCAAGCAGCAGTGAGTGATCCTTATGCTCTGAATATTTTTGCAGAAAGACAATTCTGAACGATCTTGTAAAGCTCATTTAGACGCGGATTCATACAGATTTATATTTAGAAAGAATCTGTATGATCCGCTTCATTATCAGCATCTTTGTTTAGTGCAATTAATGTGATTTCGGTTTTAGTATTAGAAAGTGTTTTGAGGGTATGGTTCTCTTTACGAAAATGTATTCCGAAAGAAAAATATTTTTTGTAGATTTGTGAGACTGATAAACACAATTCCGGGAACGATGGATATTCAAGCCTTTCGAAATTATTACGATACATACTATGAACAACTTTGTTGTTTTCTCAACTTCTATACGCATGATGTAGCAGTCATAGAAGATGTTATTCAGGAGGTGTTTCTCAAACTATGGGAGAATAAAGATTGTATTGAAATAACCTATATCAAAACCTATCTTTTCCGGGCTGCCAAAAATCGGGTATTAAACTATCTTCGTGATGAGGAAAACAGGCATCAGTTGTTAGAGAATTGGTTTAACCAGCAACTGGAAGAAAGGAAATATAAAGATTGTTTTGACATTGATGCCTTGACAAAAGTGGTGAATCGGGCAATTGAACAGCTTCCGGAGAGATGTAGGGAGATATTTTCCTTGAGCCGGAAGGAGGGACTTTCTTATAGGCAGATTGCCGAACGTCTCGGGATTTCTGTAAAAACAGTAGAGACACAAATAAGCATTGCGCTCAAACGAATAAGAGAGATCTTATCTTCTTCTGCATTTGCATTTTTGTGGCTGTTTATTCGATAAAATATTTATTCTTTACTATTGAATGTCAGATGAATAGATTTTTTGCTTTTTTGTATTTAGCTGTGTTTGTTACTGCTTGTGCGGAATGTGAAGTTATTCCTGGAATGAAAACAGCGTTTTATGGTATTACTCAAGATGGTGATACCGTTACTCAATATACCCTGACCAATGTTTCGGGGGCTCAATTCAAGGTCATTGACTATGGGTGTCGTGTGACGAATATTATGGTGCCGGACCGGGAAGGAAAAATGGCAGATGTAGTGCTTGGATATGAAAACCTAAAGGATTATGAGACTGGAGCCGAGCGGTTTTTCGGGGCTTTATTAGGACGTTATGCTAACCGTATTGCCGGCGGGAATTTTATGATTGATTCTGTTCGGTATCAACTTTCGTGCAATGAATCTCCAAACGGACATCCCGGGCATTTGCACGGCGGTGTGAAGGGATTTGATCGTGTCATGTGGAAAGCGATGCCGGTCAGTTGTTCTGATACGCTTGGCATTGTTTTTACTCGTTGCAGTCCTGACGGAGAGGAGGGATATCCTGGTAATTTGGACTGTAAAGTCACTTATTACTGGACTCCGGACAATACTTGGCGTATAGAATATGAGGCAGTTACCGATCAGCCGACTATCGTTAATATGTCGCAACATTGCTATTTTAACCTTCAGGGTTATGACGGAGGTTCGGTTTTAAATCATATCGTACAAATTAATGCGGATTCAGTTACGGTAAATACTCCGTGGTATGTGCCGTTTTCGGTTGAATCAGTAGTAGGAGGACCTTTAGATTTTCGCACTCCTCATAGCTTTGCAGAACGTGTCACCTCTCCTAATGAGCACATGAATCTTATGGGTGGTTATTCGGCTAACTGGATACTTCGTGATTATAACGGAGATTTGCGTTATGCTGCAACTGTCACGGAACCTCAAAGTGGCCGTCAATTAGAAACTTACACTACAGAGCCCGGCTTGTTGATCTATACTGGTATCGGGCTTTCAGAAAAGATTGTGGCCAAAGGTGGCCCACAACAGAAATATGGTGGTCTGATATTGGAAACCATCCACCATCCGGACACGCCACATCATCCTGAATTTCCATCCTGTGTGTTGCGTCCTCATGAGAAATATTATTCCGTTACGGAATATAGATTTACTGTGCAAAAGTAATTCAATAGAGTATACCCTGGAATTACTTATCTTTTTCCGGGAAAACTCTTATTTCTATCAAAAAAAGTAATAATTTTGGCATTGATTTGCGGATTGCCTAAATTATGAAAGATAGAATGTTAGATTTAAAACAACTTACAGCTGATGTATGCCGGATTGCTACAGAAGTTGGATATTTTTTGAAAGAAGAACGAAAGAGCTTCCGTCGTGAACGTGTGGTGGAAAAACATGCACACGATTATGTGTCTTATGTGGATAAAGAATCTGAAGTGCGTGTGGTGAAAGCCCTTACTGCTTTACTGCCTGAAGCGGGATTCATAACAGAAGAAGGCTCTGCCACTTATCAGGATGAACCCTACTGTTGGGTAATTGACCCCTTGGATGGAACCACGAATTATATTCATGATGAGGCTCCTTATTGTGTGTCCATCGCTTTACGTAGCCGTACCGAACTTCTTTTAGGTGTCGTTTATGAGGTTTGCCGGGATGAATGTTTTTATGCTTGGAAAGGCGGAAAAGCGTTTATGAATGGCGAAGAAATTCATGTGTCGAACGTTGAGGACATCAAAGATGCATTTGTCATTACAGAATTACCTTATAATCATCTGCAATATAAACAGACCGCTCTTCATCTCATCGATCAGCTTTATGGGGTAGTGGGCGGTATTCGAATGAATGGCTCGGCTGCTGCCGCAATCTGCTATGTGGCTATTGGGCGTTTTGATGCTTGGATGGAAGCATTTCTCGGAAAATGGGATTATTCTGCGGCAGCACTGATTGTTCAGGAGGCGGGAGGAAAGGTGACTGACTTTTATGGTGAGGATCATTTCATAGAAGGACATCATATTATTGCAACGAATGGAAATCTTCATCCTGTCTTTCAGAAACTCCTGTCAGAAGTTCCTCCATTGAATATGTAGGTACTTTGCAACTTTAAATCTCTATTATTATGAAACACACACTTCTTATCAAAGACTGGCTTAATTCCTTCTTATCTTTGCTATTTCCCCGTTGCTGCGTTGTTTGCGGCCGGCCGTTAGCAAAGGGTGAAGAATGTATCTGTACAGTATGTAATATCAATCTACCCCGTACTAATTATCATCTTCGAAAAGATAATCCGGTAGAACGGCTCTTCTGGGGACAAATCCCTTTGGAACGGGCTACTTCTTTTTTCTTTTACGAGAAAGGAAGCGACTTCCGGTTGATTCTTCATCGGTTGAAATATGGTGGACAAAAGGAAATAGGTGCAATTATGGGGCGGTATATGGCTGCCGAACTTTTGTCTTCCAATTTTTTTCAAGGAATTGATGTGATAATCCCCATACCGCTTCATAAGAAAAAACAGCAAATCCGTGGTTATAATCAGAGTGAGTGGATTGCCCGTGGTATTGCTGCTGTAACAGGAATACCCATCGATACAGAATCTATATTACGTAAGAAAAATACGGAAACGCAAACGCGCAAATCTGTGTTTGAACGTCGGGATAATGTGGAAGGTATCTTTGAACTTCAGCATCCCGAAACACTTGCAGGTAAACACATATTGATAGTTGACGATGTGTTGACTACCGGCTCTACTACTCTGGCATGTGCTTCCTGCCTGGTAGATGTAGAAGATATACGGATTAGTATATTGACGTTGGCAATGGTGGAATAAGTATGTATATCAGTACCCTAATTCACTATGGGTATTCAACGAAAATGAAAATAATCTGTGTGAATCTGTGTAATCCGTGGTGAACTCTAAATTAGCATTTAGCTTGTTTCGGTACGGAAATAACCAAAAGTACTATCGTTGACAATAATTCGTCAATATGCAGCTTTTATCTCTTTTTCTTGCTTATATTATTTTTTCAATTGCCTAACGAATTATCGTTTGACAGTTGTTGAACGAACGCTTGACAGATGTTGAACTATCGCTTAACAATTGTCAAGCGAAAACTCCTTAGGCAATGAAATAACTATTAATAGGTAAAGGATCGCTTAAAAATAACTAATAAAATCATTAGTGGTAATTGATTCCAAACGGTACGGTTATAAATTTATTCCATATCATTATATTTTAGACATGATAAGATTATCATTGAAATATATTTCAACATATACATTCCTACGATAGAAGTGTCAAAAATAAAAGAGACGAACAATTTCCTCAATTTAAGTTTAGGACTTTATCAGTCGATTCGTTTCTCGGTGTCGAAAAGGTTGTTTCTCGGTGAGAAACGGGTCGTTGGTTTTAAAGGAATCTATCGAATAGTAACCACCTGGATAACAGTATCTTACAAAACAGTGTTATCTGTCAGAAATACATAGGAGTTTTATTGACATTTTTTTGGCAACACCATTTATTTCTATTGTATCTATTACTGTGATAATATTTACATTAGAACTAAAATATGGCATTTATAAAAGAATCTGTTTCATTCTTTTCTTATCAGGAATGAATCTATTTTAAGAATGTGACTGCCCTGAATCAAATCCCCCAAGTTTTCAGACTGAGCCCTATCCATCCCAGGATTCCGTTATGCTCCGAAAAACATTGGATCAGAAAAATAAAAAAAGAGATAAATCTTCTGATTTACCTCTTTTTTTGCTCTTCCTCTTGGACTTGAACCAAGGACCCTCTGATTAACAGTCAGATGCTCTAACCGACTGAGCTAAGGAAGAATGTTTGCAATCAAGATTTTCAACTTTGCTCTTCCTCTTGGACTTGAACCAAGGACCCTCTGATTAACAGTCAGATGCTCTAACCGACTGAGCTAAGGAAGAATGTTTTTCTCAATTGCGATGCAAAAGTACTAGGTTTTTTTGAAATATGCAATATCTTTGCAAAAAAAATATTAGGAATGGACAAAATAATAGGATTGGGCAACGCCCTGGTAGACGTACTCGCAACCCTGAAGGATGATACTCTTTTGGATGAAATGGGTTTACCCAAAGGAAGCATGCAGCTCATCGATGACGCTAAGTTACAGCAGATTAACACAAAATTTTCACAGATGAAAACCCACTTGGCAACAGGCGGATCGGCAGGAAATGCCATCCTCGGACTGGCTTGTTTGGGTGCTGGAACAGGATTTATCGGAAAAGTGGGAAATGATAATTATGGAGAATTTTTTCGTGAAAATCTGCAGAAAAATAAGATTGAAGACAAATTATTGACCTCGGACCGACTACCTTCCGGTGTGGCATCCACTTTTATTTCACCGGATGGGGAGCGCACTTTCGGAACCTATCTGGGAGCAGCCGCTTCTTTGAGAGCGGAAGAACTGACGCTGGATATGTTTAAAGGTTACGCGTACCTATTTATAGAAGGCTACCTCGTTCAGGATCATGAAATGATTCTTCATGCCATTGAACTGGCTAAAGAAGCAGGTTTGCAGATTTGTCTGGATATGGCTAGTTATAATATTGTGGCCAATGATTTGGAGTTCTTCTCTTTATTAATAAACAAATATGTCGACATCGTCTTTGCAAACGAAGAAGAAGCGAAAGCCTTTACCGGCAAGGAGCCGGAGGAAGCTTTGGGAGTGATTGCCAAGAAATGCAGTATTGCTATTGTAAAAGTCGGAGCAAGCGGTTCTTATATCCGCAAAGGAACAGAGGAAATAAAGGTTTCGGCCATTCCGGTTCAGAAAGTGGTGGATACTACCGGTGCCGGTGACTATTTTGCTTCCGGATTCTTATATGGATTGACCTGTGGATACTCGTTGGATAAATGTGCAAAAATAGGTTCTATTCTCTCGGGAAATGTTATTCAGGTAATCGGAACAACGATGCCACAGGAACGCTGGGATGAAATTAAGTTAAATATTAACAGGATTCTGGCAGAATAACAAAGGATTAAGCTACTTTTACGACTCATTTAGATTAAAAAGAGGTATGAAAAAATTGCTGAACAGGCGAATAGCTATTGTTGCAGTAGCGGTGATAGCCACAGTTGCTTTCTTTAGTTTCAAGAGCGGAGATGATCGTAATTTCCAGATTGCAAAGAATCTGGATATATTTAACGCGATTGTGAAAGAACTGGATATGTTCTATGTAGATACCATTGATCCGAATAAAACGATTCGGGAAGGGATCGATAATATGCTTTACACCTTGGACCCTTATACGGAATATTATCCGGAAGAAGATCAGAGTGAGTTGGAGCAGATGATTAAAGGATCATTCGGTGGTATAGGTTCTTACATTGCTTATAATACGAAACTAAAGCGTTCGATGATTTCTGAACCTTTTGAGGGAACACCTGCTGCCAAAGCCGGGCTGAAAGCGGGAGATATCCTGATGGAGATTGACGGAAAAGACCTTGCCGGTAAGAATAATGCGGAAGTTAGCCAGATGTTGCGTGGGCAGGCAGGGACCAGTTTTAAGTTGAAGATTGAGCGTCCGAATGTGAAAGGCGGACGTACGCCGATGGAGTTCACAATTGTGCGTGAGTCTATTCAGAATCCGGCAATACCTTATACTGCCGTATTGGATAACAATATAGGTTACATCGGCCTTAGTACTTTTTCCGGCAATCCTTCCAAAGAATTTAAGAAAGCGTTTTTGGATTTGAAGAAACAGGGAGCCACTTCATTGGTGATAGACCTTCGTAGTAATGGTGGTGGATTGTTGGATGAAGCAGTAGAAATTGCGAATTATTTCTTGCCGCGTGGAAAAGTGATTGTGACGACCAAAGGAAAAATCAAACAGGCCAGTAACACTTATAAAACGTTGCGTGAACCGTTGGATTTGGATATTCCGATTGCCGTACTGGTAAATAGCGGAACGGCTTCTGCTTCTGAAATCTTATCAGGTTCTTTGCAGGATCTCGACCGTGCTGTGATCGTTGGTAACCGTACTTTTGGAAAAGGGTTGGTACAGACCACCCGTCCTTTGCCTTATGGCGGAATGATGAAAGTGACTACCTCCAAATATTATATTCCGAGCGGCCGTTGCGTGCAGGCTATTGATTACAAGCATCGCAATGAAGACGGAAGTGTCGGCACTATTCCCGACAGTTTAACTAAGGTATTCCATACGGCTGCCGGACGTGAAGTCCGTGACGGAGGTGGTGTAATGCCGGATATTACGATCAAACAAGAGAAATTACCGAATATCCTTTTCTATTTGGTACGTGATAATCTAATCTTCGATTATGCAACGCAGTATTGTTTGAAACATCCCACTATCGTTGCTCCGGAGAAGTTTGAGGTGACAGATGCTGATTATAATGATTTTAAAGCATTGGTGAAGAAAGCCGACTTCAAGTATGACCAACAGAGTGAGAAGATTCTGAAAACGTTGAAAGAAGCTGCCGAGTTTGAAGGATATATGGATGACGCTTCAGAGGAATTCAAAGCGCTAGAGAAGAAGTTGAACCATAATCTCGACCGTGACTTGGATTATTTCTCTACCGACATAAAGAAAATGATTGCTACTGAAATTATCAAGCGTTACTATTATCAACGTGGTAATATCATCCAGCAGTTGAAGGATGATGACGGTTTGAAAGAAGCGATGAAAATACTGAATGATCCGGTAAAATACAAAGAAATGCTTAGTGCCCCGGCTGCTAAGAAATAAAGAACTATTTTTCAAATATTGATAATATAGAAAACGCGGCTTTGTCATCGACAGGCCGCGTTTTCTGTATCTAATTGTAAATAGTCATATAAGTGTCATCCTCTGATACAGGTATTTGTAACCTCGACGGCACATTTATTGGCGAATCAAAGGGAGAGTGAAATAGAACCTGCTTCCCTGTCCCTCCTGGGAGCGCAGCCAGATACGTCCTTCCTTTTTTCTACTAACATTCTGCAAAGAGTCAGCCCCAATCCGGTTCCCTGAACAAAATCGTTGACTTTTCCAAAGCGGCGGAAAATAGTGGCAACTCTTTCTGCCGGAATACCGATGCCGCTATCTTTCACGTAGAACTCTACAAAATCCTCTTTTTCCCGATACCCGAAATGAATTTCTCCTTTGGGGGTAAACTTCGTGGCGTTACTAAGCAAGTTACTTATAATTTGTATAATACGATTCCAGTCACCGGAGGCATACATGTCCGCATCTACATCATCTAAAATAAGTTTGACTCCGTTTTGCGTCTTATGGCAAAACTGTTGCTCCAGTTGCAGACAGATATCTGTTAACTTGATCGGACAGATGTTGAATTTTAAAGAGTCGGCCTCCAGTGAGGACAGATCCAGAATATCGTTGAATAGATTCAGTAACATTTCCGAATTTCGTTCGATGATTTCCGCATATTGATTCTTCTCTTCCGTAGATGTTGCGTAAGTGATTAGTTTGGAGAATCCGACAATCGCATTGAGCGGAGTGCGTATTTCATGGCTCATGTTTGCAAGAAAAGCAGACTTCAGCCGGTCCGACTCTTCTGCCTTGACTCTGGCGGCCTTCAGCTCTTTCTGTTGTTGCGCGTTCGTCTGTTCTGCCTCCCATTGTTGGGATATATCACGGCACATACACAACAGATATTCATTATCCAAAGGAAAGATGCGGTTTTCGTAGTGATGTAAAACACCGTCCAACATCAGGTCATGTCTGGCTGTGGAACTTTCTCCCGTGAGGATTACTTTATCCATATTCTTGCGGACACTCTCATAAGCTTCTTCCGGCAGAATATCTTTTACGTTAGTGGTGGTGATATTACTGGCATTGATACCTTCTACGTGGTTGGTTGCCGGCGAAGAAGCAAGCTCTATAATATTGGCATCATGGTCGAAGACGGTGAGCATATCGGGGAGGGCATCCAATATCCGGGTGCTGTATTTATCGCGAAAACGTTCTTGGGAAGGAGGCGAAGAATGAGAGGAAAGAAAATCCACCTTCTCCTTTAATTGTTCGATTATTTCTAAAAGCTCCTCCTTCGTTTTGCTCTCGTAATGTCTCATAGAAGATTTATTGTTATTCATTAGAATATTGTAGAAATTGTTTTATCTGTTGCAAATATAAGACAATATTCCGAGACGCGGATTGTCTCCCAAGTTATTATAATATAAAAAAAACGGATAGCTTTTGCCCTACTAATCAGAATGTTCTATCTTTGCATTCATTATATATAAATGATTTACAATATGTCTACAGAATTATTCTCTACTCTGCCCTATAAGGTGGCAGATATTACGCTTGCTGATTTCGGACGCAAGGAAATCGATTTGGCAGAAAAAGAAATGCCCGGCCTGATGGCTCTTCGCGAAAAGTATGGAGAATCCAAACCGTTAAAAGGTGCCCGCATTATGGGATCGTTGCACATGACCATTCAGACGGCTGTGCTGATTGAAACGTTAGTGGCTTTAGGAGCTGAAGTACGTTGGTGCTCTTGTAATATATATTCAACGCAGGATCATGCGGCGGCTGCAATTGCTGCTACGGGTGTGCCTGTGTTTGCATGGAAGGGGGAGACTCTTGCTGATTATTGGTGGTGTACATTACAGGCCTTGAGCTTTGACGGTGGTAAAGGACCGAATGTGATTGTAGATGATGGCGGTGACGCTACGATGATGATTCACGTAGGTTATGATGCAGAGAATAATGCTGCCGTATTGGATAAAGAAGTACATGCAGAGGACGAAATAGAACTGAATGCAATCTTGAAGAAAGTGTTGGCGGAAGACAGTACTCGCTGGCATCGTGTAGCGGAAGAAATGCGTGGCGTGTCTGAAGAAACTACGACAGGCGTACACCGTTTGTATCAGATGCAGGAAGAAGGTAAACTGTTGTTCCCGGCATTCAATGTGAATGATTCGGTCACAAAATCTAAGTTTGACAACCTGTATGGCTGCCGCGAATCGCTGGCTGACGGTATCAAGCGTGCAACGGATGTGATGATTGCCGGAAAAGTGGTGGTAGTATGTGGTTATGGTGATGTGGGTAAAGGCTGTTCTCATTCTATGCGTTCTTACGGAGCGCGGGTGCTCGTGACGGAAGTAGATCCGATCTGTGCATTGCAGGCTGCCATGGAAGGCTTTGAAGTGGTGACTATGGAAGAAGCTTGCATGGAAGGCAATATTTTTGTGACTACTACAGGTAATATCGATATTATCCGTATCGACCACATGGAGAAAATGAAAGATCAGTCTATCGTTTGCAATATCGGTCATTTCGATAATGAAATTCAGGTAGATGCCTTGAAACATTATCCGGGCATCAAATGTGTGAACATCAAACCACAAGTAGACCGTTATTATTTCCCGGATGGCCACAGCATCATTTTGCTTGCTGACGGTCGTTTGGTAAATTTGGGATGTGCAACCGGTCATCCGTCATTTGTGATGAGTAATTCATTTACCAATCAGACATTGGCACAGATGGAACTGTTTAACAAGAAATATGATATCAATGTATATCGCTTGCCGAAGCATCTGGATGAAGAAGTTGCCCGCCTGCATCTTGAAAAGATCGGCGTGAAATTGACTAAGTTGACTCCTGAACAGGCTGCCTATATTGGTGTGTCAGTGGACGGACCTTATAAAGCAGATCATTATAGATACTAATTAGATTTACGATTTGACGATTTACTATTTGCGATTGATAAATGTGGGAGATCGGTATTCTACCGTTATCAATTGTAAATATTGGATTGTCAGATCGTAATTTATTTTATATTCAAACTTCAATCGTAAATAGTAAATCGTGTCATTGTAAATGAAAAAGTTTCTTCCCGACTTAATAGCCATTCTGGCTTTTATCATTCTTTCTTTCGCCTATTTTTTTCCGGCTGATATTGAAGGTCGTATCTTGTTTCAGCATGACACGGCTGCCGGAGTCGGCGCGGGACAAGAATCGAAAGAGTATCTCGAACGTACCGGAGAACGTACGCGCTGGACGAATTCGATTTTTGGAGGTATGCCTACCTATCAGATGTCTCCGAGTTACGACTCGACAACGTCCCTGAAAGGGGTGGAGAAGGTTTATCGCCTCTTTCTCCCGGATTATGTAGTGCTGACTTTTATTATGATGCTCGGATTCTATATCCTTTTGCGGGCCTTCGGAATATCGGCCTGGCTGGCAGGATTGGGCGGAGTGATATGGGCATTTTCTTCCTATTTCTTCATTCTGATACCGGCAGGGCACATTTGGAAGTTTGTGACGTTGGCTTATATTCCACCTACGATTGCGGGTGTCGTTCTGGCTTACCGGAAGAAATACTTGTTGGGCGGAATTATTACAGCGTTGTTTATCGCCCTTCAGATTCAGTCGAATCACATTCAGATGAGCTATTATTTCATGTTTGTGATCCTGTTTTTCGTGGGAGCGTACTTTGAAGATGCTTATAAAAAGAAAGAACTGCCCCATTTCTTCAAGGCCAGCGCAATTTTGGCATTGGCTGCCGTGGTAGGAGTTTGCATCAATATCTCCAATCTGTATCATACTTATGAATATAGTAAGGAGACGATGCGCGGCAAGAGCGAATTGAAGCAGGAGGGTGCTGCAGCCAGCCAGACAAGTAGCGGGTTGGACCGCGACTACATAACCAACTGGAGTTATGGTATTGGCGAGACATTGACATTGCTGGTTCCGAACGTAAAAGGAGGAGGGTCAGGGTCTACGATGTCGCAAAGCGAAGCTGCTATGGCAAAGGCCAATCCAATGTATAGTGGTATTTATTCGCAGTTGCCGCAATATTTCGGTGAGCAACCGTGGACAGCCGGTCCTGTATATGTCGGGGCATTTGTGATGTTCCTGTTCGTATTGGGTTGTTTCATTGTGAAAGGTCCTCTGAAATGGGCATTGCTAGGAGCTACTATTTTCTCGATTCTGCTTTCATGGGGAAAGAATTTCATGGGATTGACGGACTTCTTTATCGATTACGTCCCGATGTACAATAAGTTCCGTGCCGTATCTTCCATTCTGGTGATTGCTGAATTTACCATTCCTTTGTTGGCGATTTTTGCCTTGAAAGAGATTTTGAGCAAACCGGATACGCTAAAGTTGAAAGAGAACCGTGGAGGGGTGGTTGCCACTTTGGTACTGACTGCTGGTGTTGCGTTGGTTTTAGCTGTTGCTCCGGGTGCTTTCTTCTCCGGTTTTATTACGACACAAGAGATGGCTGCTTTGAAACAAGCACTTCCAGCCGAACATTTGGCTCCGTTTGTGGCAAACCTGACTGAAATGCGTGAAGCTATTATTGCTTCGGACGCATGGCGTAGTTTCTTTATTATAATGATTGGTTGCCTGTTTTTATTCTTATATCAACAGCGGAAGTTGAAAGCTTCTTTCACATTGGCTGGTATTGCGCTTTTATGTTTGATAGATATGTGGAGCATTAATAAACGCTATTTGAATGACGAACAGTTTGTGCCGAAATCCAAACAGACAGAAGCGTTTGTTAAAACACAGGCGGATGAGATGATCCTTCAGGATACTACTTTAAATTATCGTGTGTTGAACTTTATAGGCTTCCCCGGTAATACGTTTAATGAAAACAACACGGCATACTGGCATAAGAGTGTCGGTGGTTATCATGCAGCGAAGCTCCGTCGCTATCAGGAAATGATCGATCATCATATCATGCCCGAAATGCAGGAAACCTATCAGGCGGTGGCTACTGCCGGCGGACAGATGGACAGTGTAGACGCTTCCAAATTCCGTGTACTGAATATGCTGAATACAAAATACTTCATTTTCCCTGCCGGCGAGCAAGGGCAGGCTGTTCCTGTGGTAAATCCTTATGCATACGGTAATGCATGGTTCGTAGATAAGGTGCAGTATGTAAATAATGCAAATGAAGAAATCGACGCTTTGAATGATATTCTTCCAACGGAAACAGCCGTAGTGGATGTGAAGTTTAAAGAACAATTGAAAGGTGTGACAGAAGGATATAAAGATTCTCTATCTACCATCCAGTTGACTAGTTACGAGCCGAATCGTTTGGTCTACAAGGCTTCCACTCCTAAAGACGGAGTTGTTGTCTTCTCCGAAATATATTATCCGGGATGGCAGGCGACTATTGACGGTCAGCCTGTCGATATTGCCCGTGCAGATTATATCTTGCGTGCGATAAATGTACCGGCAGGGGAACATACCATCGAAATGTGGTTTGATCCACAAAGCATACAGGTTACAGAAAGTATTGCTTATGCGGCACTGACTTTGTTGTTGATCGGAGTTATAATCTTTGCGTTGATGCAGCGCAGCAAGATAGCGAAGAAGCCTTAAGCGAAATGTAATAGTCATTAACCTTCATGATGTATTGTAAGGTTATAAAATAAGGGCGGCACTCCTCCTCACAAAGAGCGCCGCCCTTATTTTACATTCACTAAAAAAAATATGAAAAAACAAACGCTGTTCATAGAAACATATTAAGTGTAATGTCTTTGAGAGTAGTTGTTTATTGTTTGTTCATTGAAAAAGGAAAATATGAATATAAACAAATAGTTTGTGGATAGTCTTATTATGCTGTAAGCTACTAAATTTGTAGCCAATAATAGAGCATTATGTTATGAAAAGACTACTATTCATTTTTTCCTTTTTTTTCTTGTTCGTGTTACGTGGGAACGCACAGGAGGTAGAGATTCTGACATTAGAGGATTGTCTCCGCATTGGTATTGACAATAACTTGTCGTTAGAAGGGAAACGTAAAGAAATACAAAAAAGTAAATATGGCGTATCTGAAAACCGTTCGAAGCTGCTGCCGCAAATTAATGCGATAGCCGGTTATAATAATAATTTTGATCCTCCGGTGTCAGTCACAGACGGTTCATCTTACGGAGTTCCCTATAATATAACGAAAACATTGCAACATTCTGCTAATGCAGGACTGGAAATGCAGATGCCGCTTTTCAATCAGACTCTTTATACTTCTATGTCCATAGCTAAAGTGATGGAAGAAATCAGCCGTCTGTCTTATGGAAAAGCCAGGGAAGATGTTATTCTTCAAACCAGTAAGATGTATTATCTCGGACAGGTCACGGCCGAACAAATCATGCTGATAAAAGCAAATATCACCCGTCTGGAGGAGTTGAGAGATATTACACAGGCTTTCTTCGATAACGGAATGTCTATGGAAGTCGATCTGAAAAGAGTCAATATCAATTTGGAAAATCTGAAGGTGCAATATGACAATGCACAAGCAATGATGAAACAGCAATTGAATATGCTGAAATACATTATGGATTATCCGGCTGAAAAGGAAATCGCGTTGACACCGGTAAATACCGATAGCATTACTACGGTAGCCCTGACCGGCTTGTCGGAAAATATCTATGAACTTCAACTCTCACAATCGCAAGTGCAACTGGCGGAACGGCAAAAGAAGATCATTGCTAATGGATATATCCCTTCTCTTAGTCTGACAGGCAGCTGGCGATATGCTGCATATACGGATAAAGGTTATCATTGGTTTCACTCCGGTCCGTCCAATCAATGGTTTCGTTCCTATGGAGTGGGGCTAACCTTGCGTATTCCGATTTTCGACGGACTGGATAAAACCTATAAAATAAAGAAGGCGATGATCGATATAGAGAACAAAAGACTGGCATGGGAAGATGCCCGGAAGAATCTGCAAACTCAATATCTGAATGCTGTGAACGACCTGATGAACAATCAGCGTAACTTTAAGAAACAGAAGGATAACTACTTGCTTGCCGAAGATGTGTACGCAGTCACTTCCGACCGTTACCGGGAAGGCATTGCTTCCATGACGGAAGTGCTGCAAGATGAAATGCAGATGAGCGAAGCTCAAAACAACTATATCAGCGCACATTATAACTATCGGGTGACTAACCTGATGCTGCTTAAACTAACCGGACAAATAGAATCATTAGTCAAATAATACGCAAATAACAATCATAAATATGGAAACAATGGAAAATAACCTTCCTTCCGCTACTCATCAGGAGAAAGCAAAAAAAATGAAGAAACTTCGTCGCTGGCAGATTGCTATCAGCCTTCTCGGAGTGGCTATTATTGTTTGGGGAGTGATTGAAGTGATCTGCCTTTTTTTGAATTATAGCCAGACGGAGACTAGTAACGATGCACAAATAGAACAATATGTGTCTCCTATCAATCTACGTGCTTCAGGTTACATTGACAAAATCTACTTTACAGAACATCAGGAGGTACATAAAGGAGATACTTTACTGGTACTGGATGATCGTGAATATAAAATTCGCGTAATGGAGGCTGAAGCTGCCTTGAAAGATGCGCAAGCCGGTGCGACCGTCATCAATGCAACACTCAATACTACGCAGACAACAGCATCTGTTTATGATGCGTCTATTGCCGAGATTGAAGTACGTTTGGCGAAACTGGAAAAAGACCGGAAACGATATGAGAACCTCGTGAAACGAAATGCGGCTACTCCTATCCAACTTGAACAGATTGTCACTGATTATGAAGCTACGCATAAGAAACTGGAAGCTACGAAAAGGCAGAAAAAAGCAGCTCTTTCCGGTGTAGATGAAGTGTCCTACCGTCGCATGAATACCGAAGCGGCTATTCAAAGAGCAACAGCTGCGCTCGAAATGGCCCGGTTGAATCTTTCCTATACGGTTGTAATAGCTCCTTGTGACGGAAAACTCGGCCGTCGCTCATTAGAGGAAGGACAGTTTATTTCGGCAGGGCAGACCATCACCTATATTCTTCCTGATACCCAGAAATGGATCGTTGCCAATTATAAGGAGACACAAATCGAGAACCTGCATATCGGACAGGAAGTATTTGTCACAGTAGATGCCATTAGCGATAAAGAGTTTAAAGGCAAAGTCACCTCTATATCAGGAGCTACCGGCTCCAAATATTCATTAGTGCCGACCGATAACTCCGCAGGCAACTTTGTGAAGATCCAACAGCGCATCCCCGTACGCATCGACTTTACCGATTTATCGAAAGAAGACAACGAACGATTAGCAGCAGGCATGATGGTAGTGGTGAAAGCCAAACTCTAACTACCGTGCACCTATAATTCATAAATCATAATTCATAAATCAAAAATTAATGCCCTCTTATCCTAAAAATTATCCTTTCTATAGCTGGATGCCCAAGCCGTTGGGTATTATCATTCTGTTATTTTTCTTTCTGCCGATTCTTACGGTAGGCGGGGTTTATTCGGTGAATAGCACCGAAATGATGAGCGGGCTTGGCATTATATCCGAGCATATCCAGTTTGCCAACTTTGTTACTTCTATTGGTATGGCAGCCTTTGCTCCTTTCCTATATCAGTTGGTGTGTGTGCGGCGGGAGAAGATGATGTGTATTGTCGGGTTTGCGTTCATGTATATATTCAGTTATATCTGTGCAAAGACAGACAGCGTTTTTCTGTTGGCGCTTTGTAGTCTTCTGACGGGTTTCTTGCGTATGGTACTGATGATGGTCAATCTGTTCACACTTATTTGGTATGCGGGTGGAATGGAAGCTACCCGCAATATTACTCCGGGGTTGGAGCCGAAAGATACTGCCGGTTGGAATAAATTGGACATTGAAAGATGTGTGAGTCAGCCGGCTGTTTATCTGTTTTTTATGATTCTAGGACAGTCGGGCACAGCATTGACGGCTTGGCTGTCCTTTGAATATGAGTGGAAATATGTGTATTACTTTATGATGGGGATTCTCCTGATCTCTATTTTGCTCTTGTTTATTACCATGCCGAATTATAAGTTTCCCGGAAGGTTTCCTATTAATTTCCGTAAGTTCGGCAATGTCACTGCATTTTGCATCTCGCTGACTTGTCTCACGTATGTGCTGGTTTATGGAAAAGTACTCGACTGGTATGATGACGAATCTATTCGTTGGGCGACAGCTGTAAGTATTCTGTTTGCGGGAATTTTTCTATATATGGATGTAACGCGCCGGTCGCCTTATGTTTTGCTGGATGCGTTCAAACTGCGTACTATACGTATGGGAGCATTACTTTACTTATTATTGATGGTGATAAACTCCAGTGCTATGTTTGTCAATGTGTTTGCAGGAGTGGGGATGCATCTCGATAATCTGCAAAATGCTTCATTAGGTAATTGGTGTATGGTAGGTTATGCTATTGGTGCCGTGATTGCTATGGTGTTGGGAGGTAAAGGGTTACATTTTAAGTATCTGTTTGCGATGGGATTCTTCTTCCTGTCTTTATCAGCTGTTTTCATGTATTTCGAGGTACAAACGGCAGGAGTTTACGAGCGTCTGAAATATGCAGTTATCATCCGTGCCACAGGCATGATGATTCTGTATGCGCTGACGGCTGCTTATGCCAATCAACGTATGCCTTTTAAATATCTTTCCACCTGGATCTGTATTATGCTTACTGTGCGTATGGTTGTGGGACCGAGTATCGGCGGAGCAATTTATACAAATGTTTTGCAGGAGCGGCAACAACACTATATAACCCGTTATGCGCAAAATGTGGACCTGCTTAATCCGGATGCTTCCACTTCCTTCCTTGGTACGGTACAAGGTATGAAATATCAGGGAAAGAGTGAGACGGAAGCCCGTAACATGGCTGCTATATCTACCAAAGGGCGTATTCAGGTGCAGGCCACGCTCTCTGCACTCAAAGAGATGGCGGGATGGACAATTTATGGTGGGTTAATTTGTATGATATTTGTGCTCGTTGTTCCTTATCCTAAACGAAAATTGCTAACTTAGCGTCGTTTTTGATAATGATCTGTTAATATATTGGTATGATGGATAGCGGACAAGATCGTTTATTGCAGTTTGATCGCGATTTATTAAGTGGGAAAAATATATGTAGCTCTGAAGGGATATTTGTAAATTTTCCACCCTCACTGAAGAAACCTTTCCAAATGAAAGGGCTGGGGCTGATTATTTGCCGCCAGGGTAATTTCCAGTTTTCGCTTAATCAGAAAAAGCATTTCGCAGGAGCAGGCGAAAGTTTGTTTATTCCCGAAGACGGCGAGTTTCAGGTTTTGCAAGAGTCGGAAGACATGGAGGTACGGATTTTGATTTATCAGATAGAACCGATCCGGGATATTATGGGGAATCTGGTTGTTTCCATGTATATGTATTCCCGCCTTACTCCCGAAGAACCTTCTTGTGTCTGGTCTACTGGTGAGGAAGAAGAGATCGTAAAGTATATGTCCTTATTGGACAATGTGTTACAGTCGGAAGAAAATTCATTTAAACTTTATGAGCAGAAATTACTTCTACTTGCATTGACGTACAGGATTTGTTCTATTTATAATCGCAAACTCGTCAATGACGGGCGGGAAGTGGGAGGACGCAAAAATGAAGTCTTTATTCACTTGATCCAGTTAATCGAAAAATATTATATGCAGGAACGGGGTGTTGAGTTTTATGCGGATAAATTGTGCTTGTCTCCTAAATATCTTTCTGCCGTTTCTAAAAGTATCTGCGGATATACCGTGCAGGAACTTGTATTCAAAGCTATCATTCGTAAGAGCATCTCATTGCTTAAAAATACGCAGAAAGATATTCAGGAGATTTCAAATGCCTTCGGCTTCCCCAATGCTTCTTATTTCGGTACGTTCTTTAAGAAGCAGGTTGGGGTTTCACCGCAGCAATATCGGAAGAATCTTTAAACGTTTATTCTTTTTCGCCGTAGGCAAGATCGCCCGCATCGCCCAGTCCCGGAACAATGTAAGAATGTTCGTTGAGTTCGGGATCGATGGCTGCGCACCAGATTGTTGTCTTGTCTTTCGGAAATACATTCTTTATATGATCGATAGCCTTTTGGCTGGCGATAATCGAAGCAACATGAATTTCAGCAGGGTGTCCTTTCGTCAGCATTGCCTGGTAACTAAGTTCCATACTCCCCCCAGTTGCCAGCATAGGATCGGTGATAATCAGCGTTTTGTCATCAATGCGGGGAGAAGCGATATATTCTATGTGTATATCGAATTTTAGCGTATCTTTATATTTACGATAAGCGGAAACAAACGCATTCTCCGCCCTGTCGAAATAGCTAAGGAAACCTTGATGGAAAGGCAGACCAGCACGCAGGATCGTACTGATTACTAAATTGTTGTCCGGTGTACTGACCGGAGCGATTCCCAGTGGTGTCTGGATGTTCTTTACCGAGTATTTAAACTCTTTACTCATTTCATAAGCCATGATTTCTCCGATCCGTTCGATGTTACGGCGGAAACGCAGGCGGTCGTTCTGAACTTCTACATTTCTAATTTCGGATATGTACTGGTTTAGAATCGAATTAGTTTGGCCAAAATCAATTACTTTCATATTATATTTTAATCAAATTTTAATCTCATTTTCATAGTATTGATAACATACTGGCTTGCAAAGTAAACGATAATCTTTCAAATTGCAATATTCAGTTTGCAGATATTGTTAGGAATTTATAAAAGAGTTTCAATTAGGGAAAAATTTCTCTAATACCTTCTTCCTTTCCAAAGAAAGTATTACTTTTGTAGCCGGATTTACAAGGGGGTATCCAAAGCTCCCCATGTTAAGGTGAAAAGAGATAGAAAACAAAATACCAATTTTAATTAATTCAAAGAAAATGGCAAATTTAGATTTAAGCAAGTACGGCATCACAGGTGTGACTGAGATTTTGCACAATCCGTCTTATGATGTTTTGTTCGCTGAGGAAACAAAACCGAGTCTGGAAGGCTTTGAAAAAGGTCAAGTTACTGAATTAGGCGCTGTGAATGTAATGACAGGTATCTACACCGGTCGTTCTCCTAAAGATAAATTCTTCGTTAAGAATGAAGCTTCTGCTGATTCTGTATGGTGGACTTCCGAAGAATATAAAAACGATAACAAACCATGTACTGAAGAAGCTTGGGCTGACTTGAAAGCTAAAGCTGTAAAACAACTTTCCGGCAAACGTTTGTTCGTTGTTGATACTTTCTGTGGTGCTAACGAAGCTACTCGTATGAAAGTACGTTTCATCATGGAAGTAGCTTGGCAGGCTCATTTCGTAACTAACATGTTCATTCGCCCGACTGCTGAAGAACTTGCTAACTACGGAGAACCTGATTTCGTATGTTTCAACGCTTCTAAAGCAAAAGTTGACAACTACAAAGAACTGGGCTTGAACTCTGAAACTGCTACAGTATTCAACCTGAAGACTAAAGAACAAGTAATCCTGAATACTTGGTACGGTGGTGAAATGAAGAAAGGTATGTTCTCTATCATGAACTACATGAACCCGCTTCGTGGTATCGCTTCTATGCACTGCTCTGCTAACACTGATATGGAAGGAACTAGCTCTGCTATCTTCTTCGGATTGTCTGGTACAGGTAAGACTACTTTGTCTACTGACCCGAAACGTAAATTGATCGGTGACGACGAACACGGATGGGATAACGAAGGTGTATTCAACTACGAAGGTGGTTGCTACGCTAAGGTTATCAACTTGGATAAAGAAAGCGAACCAGATATCTACAATGCTATCAAACGTGACGCTTTACTTGAAAACGTAACTGTTGACGCTAACGGTAAGATTGATTTCACTGACAAGAGCGTGACTGAAAACACTCGTGTTTCTTATCCTATCTATCACATCGAAAACATCGTTAAACCGGTTTCTAAAGGTCCTCACGCAAAACAAGTTATCTTCTTGTCGGCTGATGCGTTCGGTGTATTGCCTCCAGTATCTATCCTGAACCCGGAACAGGCTCAATACTACTTCTTATCTGGATTTACAGCTAAATTAGCTGGTACAGAACGTGGTATCACTGAACCGACTCCGACATTCTCTGCTTGCTTCGGTGCTGCTTTCTTGTCATTGCACCCGACTAAATATGCAGAAGAACTGGTTAAGAAGATGGAGATGACTGGTGCTAAAGCATACTTGGTTAACACTGGATGGAATGGTTCTGGTAAACGTATCTCTATCAAAGATACTCGTGGTATTATCGACGCTATCCTTGACGGTTCTATCGACAAAGCTCCTACTAAGGTTATTCCTTTCTTCGATTTTGTTGTTCCTACAGAACTTCCGGGTGTTGATCCGAAGATCCTTGACCCACGCGACACTTACGAATGTGCTTGCAAATGGGAAGAAAAAGCTAAAGATTTGGCTGGACGTTTCATCAAGAACTTCGCTAAATTTACTGGTAACGAAGCTGGTAAGGCTTTGGTTGCTGCTGGTCCGAAACTCTAATTGGAGAATCAGATATAATATGGAAGGCGGTTCGATTTCGAACCGCCTTTTTTATTGCTATACTGTGTCTTTCTATGAAAAGGAATACTGTCTGCTTAGTTTTTTTTCCTATATTTGTCAAAACGAGACTATTTACTTTTAAAGACAGCTATGACGTATCTGGATACAGACAAACAGACCTATGCGGATTTAAGCATAACGGAGACTGCAAACAATGAGCAGTTTCTTTTCTCTTTGTTTTCTAGAACAGAGACGAAAGAAGGAAAGTCATTGATGATGAACTGGATTATGTATCCGTTAAGTGATTTGGATATGATCCGCAAAAGGCAGGAGGCTGTTGCGTGGGATGCTTTACCTGAACTTCTTTTGAATGAAGAAGAATTGGATTTTATTGAATATTATCTGGCTTATCGCGACCAGATCAGGGAAGCACACGTCTTACTGTCATGTGCTACTGTCATAGATCGCCTGTTGAGATATGATTCAACCCGTTATGTTATTTGTCGGGGAGTGAAATTGGTAATACATTTGCTGCATTGTTTGGAGAGATGGGCGAAAGAATTGGATGAGGATGCCCCACAATTGATGAAGGAGTCAGCCCGTATGGTGAATGATATTTTGTCCGGAAGTGAATTAGGTGAAGTCTTGGAACAGACTTCTGGCGAAGAAAGGCGGCTATCTAATTATACGATAGATAAATACGATTATCTATTTCGCTGTACCCGTTTGTTGTCTTTGAAAGAGTTATTATCAGTTTTGTATTTATTGGATGTCTGCCGGACAGCTCATCGGGTAGCGAAAGAGAAAAATTTCTGTTGTACACCGAAAGTGGTGGAAACAATGGATTTTTCGGTTGAGGATGTAGTTCATCCTTTTGTGAAAAATGTACGGGAGAATAACTGGGTGATGTCCCGGGGAAATATCAGTATTTTTACGGGTTCTAACATGGCGGGAAAGTCAACCACTTTAAAAGCACTGACTTTGGCTGTCTGGCTGGCGCATTGCGGACTGCCTGTCCCGGTGAAGTCAATGGTTTGTCCTCTTTACGAAGGTATTTATACTTCTATTAATTTGCCGGACTCTTTGCGTGACGGGCGAAGCCATTTCATGGCAGAGGTACTTCGTATAAAAGAAGTGATGCAAAAAGCGCTTACAGGAAAACGTTGTTTGGTCGTCTTGGATGAAATGTTTCGCGGAACTAACGCTAAGGATGCTTTTGAGGCTTCTCTTGCAGTCAATGAATTATTGAAAAGATTCTCTTGTTGCCATTTCCTTATATCAACTCATATCCTGGAGTATGCGAAAGCATTTGAAAAAGATCCTGCCTGTTGTTTTTATTATATGGAAGCGGAAATTATTGACGATGCATTTGTTTGTCATCATCGGCTATTGCAGGGGATTTCGGAGGCTAGGGTAGGATATTGGGTCGTGAAAAAACTACTGGCCGGTTTGATATAGTTTCACCTTATTATTGTGCCCATTAAGACGGTATTTTATTTTTATTAAAGGCATATTTTGATTACTTTTGTACAAACTATATACGAGAGAATAATCTTGAATAATAATGCGACAACCATGAAGAAACTCTATTTCTTTCTTATCTACTCCTTGTTTTTTGTCTCCGGACTTTACGCAGGTGAAACTGATTATACCCAAGGACTTTCCATCTGGTTTGATACTCCCAATACTTTGCAGGGGTATGCCGTGTGGTATGGGGGAAGACCGGAACTGTGGAAAGGTGGTGATAAACCGGAAACAGCAGGAAATGCAGGTCATAATCCGGATCCTGCTTGGGAATCGCAATCATTACCGATAGGGAATGGTAGTTTAGGTGCGAATATCATGGGGTCGGTGGAAGCTGAACGTATTACCTTTAACGAAAAAACGCTTTGGCGTGGCGGCCCGAATACGGCGAAAGGGGCGGACTATTATTGGAATGTCAATAAACAGTCGGCTCATCTTTTGGATGAAATACGTCAGGCATTTATGGAAGGAAATCAGGAAAAGGCTGAAATGCTGACACGTCAAAACTTCAACAGTGAGGTGTCTTATGATGCTGACGGAGAAACACCTTTCCGTTTCGGCAGTTTTACTACCATGGGAGAGTTTTATGTAGAAACAGGATTGAATATTATAGGAATGAGTGACTATAAACGTATTCTTTCTTTGGACTCTGCAATGGCAGTTGTTCAGTTTAAAAAGGATTATGTGGCTTATCAGCGCAATTATTTCATTTCTTATCCTGCCAATGTGATGGTGATGCGTTTCAGTGCGGATCAACCGGGTAAACAAAACTTGGTTTTTAGTTATGCGCCTAATCCGGTGTCTACCGGGAATATGGCTTCTGACAGTAATAAAGGGTTAGTGTATTCCGCATCTCTGGACAATAACGGAATGAAATATGTCGTTCGTATTCAGGCAGAAACAAAAGGCGGAACCTTGTCTAATGCAGATGGAAAACTGACGGTGAAAGGTGCGGATGAAGTTGTGTTTTATATTACGGCTGATACTGATTATAAACCTAACTTTGATCCGGATTTTAAAGATCCGAAGACGTATGTGGGTGTCAAGCCGGAAGAAACAACCAAGGAATGGATGAATAACGCAGTGTCACAGGGGTATACTGCTTTGTTTAGTCAGCATTACAATGATTATGCTGCTTTGTTCAACCGGGTTAAATTGAACCTGAATCCGGCGATCAAGGGAAGAAATCTGCCGACTCCCCAGCGCTTGAAAAACTACCGGGCAGGACAGCCGGATTATGATCTGGAAGAATTATATTTTCAATTCGGCCGCTATCTGTTGATTTCAAGTTCCCGTCCGGGCAATATGCCGGCGAATTTGCAGGGTATCTGGCATAATAATGTCGATGGACCGTGGCGTGTGGACTATCATAATAATATCAATATTCAGATGAATTATTGGCCAGCTTGCTCCACCAACCTGAATGAATGTATGCTTCCATTGGTCGATTTCATTCGTACGCTGGTAAAACCAGGTGAAAAGACCGCGAAATCTTATTTCGGTGCCAGAGGATGGACGGCATCTATTTCTGGCAATATATTCGGATTTACCACTCCGTTGGAAAGTCAGGATATGTCGTGGAACTTCAATCCTATGGCAGGTCCCTGGTTGGCTACTCATATTTGGGAGTATTATGATTATACAAGAGATCTGAAATTCCTGAAAGAAACGGGGTATGAGTTGATAAAAAGTAGTGCGGACTTTGCTGTCGATTATTTGTGGCATAAACCGGATGGAACATATACGGCTGCTCCATCTACTTCGCCGGAGCATGGCCCTATCGATCAGGGTGCTACCTTTGTACATGCCGTTGTACGTGAGATTTTGCTGGATGCAATCGAGGCGAGTAAAGTGTTGGGCGTAGATAAGAAAGAACGTAAGCAGTGGGAGCATGTGCTTGCCAATCTCGTTCCTTATAAAATAGGGCGGTATGGTCAGTTGATGGAATGGTCGGTAGATATTGATGATCCGAAAGACGAGCATCGGCATGTGAATCATTTGTTCGGACTGCATCCTGGGCATACGGTTTCTCCGGTCACCACTCCCGAACTGGCGAAAGCCGCTAAAGTAGTACTGGTGCATCGTGGTGACGGGGCTACCGGTTGGAGCATGGGCTGGAAGTTGAATCAATGGGCGCGTTTGCATGATGGTAATCATGCTTATACCTTGTTTGGCAATTTGTTGAAGAACGGTACGCTGGATAATTTGTGGGATACACATTCGCCTTTCCAGATTGACGGAAACTTTGGCGGAACAGCCGGTATTACCGAGATGTTGCTTCAAAGTCATATGGGTTTTATTCAGTTGCTGCCTGCTTTGCCGGATGCATGGAAGGAAGGCTCTGTCAGTGGTATCTGTGCAAAGGGGAATTTTGAAGTGGCTATGGTTTGGGAGAATAATCAGCTGAAAGAAGCTGTGGTTCATTCCAATGCGGGAGGAAACTGTGTGATAAAGTATGCTGATAAGACTCTTTCTTTTAAAACAGTGAAGGGGCGTAGCTATCGGGTTGAATATGATGTGACTAAAGGACTTATTAGACAGTAAATAGAAAATATCGGAAAATTAGAAAGTAGGAATGGTATTAGAGTATTTGAAATTGTTCGTGACGTTTGCGAAGATTGGAATGTTTACTATTGGTGGCGGTTATGCCATGATTCCGTTAATTGAACGGGAGATCGTTGCCAAACAGTGGATGAGTAAGGAAGAATTCATGGAGATGTTTGCCTTGACGCAGTCACTACCGGGTGTGTTTGCTGTGAATATTTCTATTTTTGTAGGATATAAGTTGTATAAAGTGGGTGGGAGCCTGGTATGTGCTTTGGCTACGATTCTTCCCTCCTTTGTTATTATGATGCTGATAGCCATGTTTTTTGCACGGTTTCAAGATAATGAAGTGATGATTCGCATCTTTAATGGAATACGTCCTGCCGTGGTAGCGTTGATTTTGTTTCCTTGTATTTCTGCTGTAAGAGCTCTGAAACTGAAATACCTTCAGTTGGTTGCTCCTGCCATAGCTACTCTTTTGATTTGGCAGTTTGGACTGTCTCCTATTTATATTGTATTGGCAGGAATTCTGGGAGGATTGGTATATACATTGTGGTTGAAAGAAAAAATAATGAATAAAGAGGTATGATATATTTGCAGTTACTTTGGGTGTATCTTAAAATAGGTATGTTCGGTTTTGGAGGTGGATATGCGATGCTTTCCCTTATTCAACATGAGATAGTGGATATTCATCATTGGCTGACTCCCCAACAGTTTACGGATGTGGTGGCGATTTCGCAAATGACTCCGGGGCCGATTGGTATCAATAGTGCTACTTATGTAGGGTATGCGGTAACGCAAAGCGTGTGGGGAGCGGTGCTGGCTACGGTAGCGGTTTGTTTACCTTCTTTTATTCTGGTGTTGCTCATTTCTTATTTCTTTGCGAAGTGCAAGGATAACAAGTATATTAAGGCGGCTATGTCCGGACTGCTACCTATGTCGGTTGCTTTGATTGCTTCGGCTGCATTACTTATGATGAATAGAGAAAATTTTATGGACTATAAAAGTATCGGTATTTTTGCGGCAGCCTTTTTGGTTACATGGAAATGGAATCTTCACCCTATCCTGTTGATTTGTCTGGCGGGTGTGGTAGGATTGTTGTTGTATTAGTAATGCTTGTGATACTTGCAGAAAAAAATAAAATCCCGGTAAAACACAGCGTTTCACCGGGATTTCTATTATAATATTAATGAAAGAATGGTTAGTTCTTGTTGGCACGTTTACGTTCGATTTCGTCCAAAATCACTTTACGCATACGCATTGCCTTTGGAGTAACTTCTACATATTCGTCTTCCTTAATATATTCCAGTGCTTCTTCAAGTGAGAACTGGATAGGCGGAATCAGACGTACTTTGTCATCCGAACCGGAAGCACGCATATTCGTCAGCTTCTTCGATTTGGTTACGTTGATAACCAAGTCGTTGTCGTGAGAGTGCTCGCCTACTACCTGTCCTGCATAGACTTCGTCCTGCGGGAAAATAAAGAACTTACCGCGATCCTGTAATTTGTCGATGGCATAAGCAAAAGCTGTTCCGCTTTCCATAGCAATCATAGAACCATTGGTACGACGTTCAATTTCTCCTTTGTGCGGCTGATATTCTTTGAAACGGTGTGCCATAATGGCTTCACCGGCAGAAGCCGTCAGTACATTGGTACGCAAACCGATGATACCGCGTGAAGGCATATTGAATTCAAGATTGATGCGTTCGCCTGTATTTTCCATCTTTACCATTTCACCTTTACGGCGGGTAACCATATCAATAATCTTGCTGGAATATTCTTCCGGTACGTTGATGGTCAACTCTTCAATCGGTTCGCATTTCACACCGTCGATTTCTCTGAAGATAACCTGTGGCTGACCTACCTGCAATTCATATCCCTCGCGGCGCATTGTTTCAATCAATACAGAAAGGTGGAGTACACCACGGCCGGAAACAATCCATTTACCGTCTTCTTCACTCTTTCTTACGCGGAGAGCCAGGTTCTTGTCGAGTTCCTTCATCAGACGGTCGTGGATGTGGCGTGAAGTCACAAACTTACCATCCTTACCGAAGAAAGGAGAATCGTTGATAGCAAACAACATACTCATGGTCGGTTCGTCAATTGCGATGGGTGGCAGTGCTTCCGGACTTTCGAAATCACAAACTGTATCTCCAATCTCGAATCCGTCAATACCTACCAGCGCGCAGATGTCACCGGAAGAAACCTCATTTGTTTTCACACGGCCTAAACCTTCGAAAACATGGAGTTCTTTAATTTTGCTCTTGAACATATCGCCGTTACGTTTCACAAGCGTTATATTCATACCTTCTTTTAATGTACCACGATGTACGCGACCTACGGCAATACGACCGGTATAAGAAGAATAATCCAGAGAAGTAATCAACATCTGGGGAGTACCTTCCAACTGTTGCGGTGCCGGAATGTTTTCGACGATACAATCCAGTAGCGGAGTGATGCTGTCAGTTTGTTGTTGCCAGTCGGTGCTCATCCAGTTGTTTTTGGCGGAACCGTAAATCACGGGGAAGTCCAACTGATCTTCCGTTGCGTTCAAGCTGAACATCAAGTCGAAAACCATCTCGTAAACTTCTTCCGGGCGGCAGTTAGGTTTATCTACCTTATTAACTACCACAATGGGTTTCAAACCGATTTCGAGCGCTTTTTGCAGTACGAAACGAGTCTGTGGCATCGGACCTTCGAAGGCATCTACCAACAGAATACAGCCATCGGCCATATTCAATACACGTTCTACTTCACCACCGAAGTCGCTGTGTCCCGGAGTATCAATAATATTAATTTTTGTACCGTTGTAATTGATGGATACGTTTTTGGAGAGAATCGTTATACCACGTTCACGTTCCAAATCGTTGTTATCCAGGATAAGTTCACCACTATTTTGGTTGCTGCGGAATAAATTTCCGGCCAATAGCATCTTGTCAACCAGCGTTGTTTTCCCATGGTCAACATGGGCAATGATTGCAATGTTTCGAATATTTTGCATATAATACCTATTATTTGGCTGCAAAGGTACGAAAATAGGATTAGAAATATGCGCAATGATAGCAATTTTTTCTTGTAAATCGTTGTGTGATATAAAGATAATGCCTATCTTTGCACGCTCAAAAGAATAATTTATCAATTAAAATTCTAAGAATTATGTATTTAGACGCTGCTAAAAAGCAAGAAATCTTCGGAAAGTACGGAAAGTCTAACACTGACACCGGCTCAGCTGAGGCCCAAGTGGCATTGTTTTCCTACCGTATTTCTCACCTGACTGAGCACATGAAGCTCAACAGAAAAGATTATAGTACTGAAAGAGCGTTAACAATGTTGGTAGGTAAGCGTCGTCGCTTACTCGACTACCTGAAAGCAAGAGATATCGAAAGATATCGTGCTATTGTTAAAGAGCTCGGTTTGCGTAAGTAATCTACTTGTCGCGAAAAGATTTAAAGCCGTTCCTCATGATAGAGGAACGGCTTTTTTTTAGTTTCTTCTTTTTCTTCCTGATAGTCGTATTTTCTTCGGTTATAATTGTGTTCATCTAAAGATTTTGCTATTTTTGCAGCTTAATTATTATAATTTATCACCTTTGATAACTAAAATGCTTTCAAAATGGATACAAGTAAGATTGTTGGCGAGAAAATTAAAGCCCTCCGCGAAGATAAATCAATAAGCATAGAAGAGTTGGCGCAACGTTCAGGTTTGGCTATCGAACAGGTTGAACGTATTGAGAATAACATTGATATACCTTCTCTCGCACCGCTGATTAAGATTGCGCGTGTGTTGGGAGTACGTCTGGGTACTTTCCTTGATGATCAGGATGAAGTCGGACCGGTCGTATGCCGTAAGAAAGAGGCCAAGGATGCGATCAGTTTTTCCAATAATGCGATTCACTCTCGCAAACACATGGAATATCACTCGTTGTCCAAGTCAAAGGCGGACCGTCACATGGAACCGTTTATTATCGATGTGATGCCGACGCAAGATACTGACTTCGTGCTTTCTTCTCATGAAGGAGAAGAGTTTATCATGGTTATGGAAGGTATCATGGAAATCAGCTATGGCAAGAACACCTATCTGCTGGAAGAGGGTGATAGTATTTATTATGATTCCATTGTTCCTCATCATGTACATGCTTATGAGGGACAGGCTGCAAAAATCCTGGCAGTAGTTTACACACCGATTTAATGAAATAGTAGGAACCAAGACTTAAGTATAATTACATGCAATTATTTGATCGTACTTTGGGGCAGTGGCTGGAACACTGGGCTGAAGAGACTCCCGATAAGGAATATATCGTATATTCCGACCGAAATCTCCGTTTTACCTGGAGTCAGTTGAACCGTCGTGTGGATGATATGGCAAAAGGGCTTATTGCCATTGGTGTGGAACGTGGTACTCATGTGGGTATCTGGGCGGCTAATGTTCCCGATTGGTTGACATTGCTATATGCCTGCGCGAAGATTGGTGCGGTATATGTTACAGTGAATACGAACTACAAGCAATCGGAATTGGAGTATCTTTGCCAGAACTCGGATATGCATACGCTTTGTATTGTGAATGGTGAGAAGGATAGTGATTTTGTGCAGATGACATACACGATGCTTCCTGAATTGAAGACTTGTGAGCGTGGACATTTAAAGAGCGAACGCTTTCCATATATGCGAAATGTAGTATATGTAGGTCAGGAAAAACATCGTGGTATGTATAATACAACGGAGATCCTGCTGTTGGGAGATAATGTGGAAGATGACCGTTTGAACGAACTAAAAAGCAAAGTGGATTGTCACGATGTGGTAAATATGCAATATACGTCGGGCACTACCGGTTTTCCGAAAGGGGTGATGCTGACACATTATAATATCGCCAATAATGGATTTCTGACGGGGGAACACATGAAGTTCACGGCAGATGACAAACTTTGTTGTTGCGTTCCGTTGTTCCATTGTTTTGGGGTAGTATTGGCTACCATGAACTGTCTGACTCATGGTTGTACACAAGTGATGGTAGAACGTTTCGACCCGTTGGTTGTGCTGGCCTCTATTCATAAAGAACGTTGTACGGCTCTTTATGGTGTGCCGACTATGTTTATCGCCGAGTTGCATCATCCGATGTTCGATCTCTTTGATATGTCTTGTCTTCGTACAGGTATTATGGCGGGTTCGCTGTGTCCTGTCGAACTAATGAAGCAGGTAGAAGAGAAAATGTATATGAAGGTGACTAGTGTCTACGGATTGACAGAAGCCGCTCCCGGTATGACGGCCACCCGTATTGATGATCCGTTCGATGTACGTTGTAATACGGTAGGACATGATTTCGAATTTACGGAGGTGAAAGTGATTGATCCTGAAACAGGTGAAGAATGTCCGGTTGGGGTACAAGGTGAAATGTGTAACCGTGGTTATAATACCATGAAAGGATATTATAAGAATCCGGAAGCAACGGCGGAAGTGCTTGATGAAAACAACTTCTTGCATTCCGGCGACTTGGGTATTAAGGATGAAGATGGAAATTATCGGATTACCGGACGTATCAAAGATATGATTATTCGTGGTGGCGAGAATATTTATCCGCGCGAAATAGAAGAGTTTCTTTATAAGCTTGATGGAGTGAAAGATGTTCAAGTAGCTGGTATTCCTTCTAAAAAGTATGGTGAGGCAGTCGGAGCATTTATTATTTTGCAGGAAGGAGTACAAATGCAGGAAGCCGATGTACGTGATTTCTGCAGAAATAAGATATCCCGTTATAAGATTCCGAAATATATTTTCTTTGTGAATGAATTCCCGATGACGGGTAGTGGAAAGATTCAGAAGTTCAGATTGAAAGATCTGGGACTACAACTTTGTAAAGAGCAGGGTATAGAGATTATTTAGAGACTCATGATTATTTAAAGACACACAAAGTTTTTCGATTATAAACAGTGAACGGTGAACTCTCTGCAATCAATTATGCAGTTTGTTCACCGTTCACTATTTGTATGGTCTTATCCGGTTTTGGCTCCGGCGTCAGGTTGCGTGTTATTAAATGAAATCATCGCCCAGTTGCATTTGGGCGTCGTTTACATATTTACGGATGGCATGTTCTTCATCTTTGCGGCAAATCAAAAGAACGTTGTCCGATTCGGCTATCAGAAATCCTTCCAGTCCATCGATAACGGCCAGTTTGCCTTTCGGAAGTACTACCATATTATCTTTACTATTATATATAAGTGAATGGCACTTCAGCGTAACATTGCCTTCCGGGTCTCTTTCCGATAAATCATAAAGTGATCCCCAAGTTCCAAGATCGGACCAGCCAAAATCTCCTAATGATACATACACATTATCCGCTTTCTCCATAATGCCGAAGTCGATGGATACATTAGGACATGCTGGGAAGTTTTCTTCGATGAATGCTTTCTCCTTGTCGGTGGCATAAATATCTTTTCCCGGTGCCAGTTTGGAAGCTAATTCAGGCAGTAAATCTTCACTTGCTTTGATGATTGTATTTACATTCCACATAAATAGGCCGGAATTCCAATAAAATTCTCCGCTCTCTACGAATACTTTAGCTAATTCCAGTTCCGGTTTCTCTGTGAATGTTTTTACTTTATAGAAGTTTCCTCCTGCGGGTTCGTCTATTTGTATATATCCGTACCCTGTTTCCGGGCGATTGGGTTTAATACCTAATGTCAGTAGCTTTTCCGAGCGTGAAACAAAATCAAGTCCTTTTTCGATAGCGGCAAGAAACTCATCCTCTTTTAAAATTAAATGGTCTGAAGGAGCGACTACGATATTGGCGTTCGGGTTCAGTGCCCGGATGTGGTAAGCGGCCCATGCTATACACGGAGCGGTATTTCGTCTTGCGGGTTCCAGCAGAATCTGTTCTTCGTTCACTTCGGGCAATTGTTCCTTCACTAAGTCCGCATACATTGCATTGGTAACGATGAAAATATTTTCTGTTGGGATAACCTTTTGGAATCGGTCGAAAGTCTGTTGTAAAAGTGAACGGCCCGTTCCGAAGAAATCTAAGAATTGTTTGGGCAATGTTTTGCGGCTAAACGGCCAGAAGCGGCTTCCAATGCCGCCACCCATAATCACGCAATAATTATCCTGGTTTGTCATGATAGTGACTCTATTTTAAAGTTTCTGCTAATGTACGGTTTATTCTCTGAATAGAGAAGTGTTTAAGATATGTTTTATTATTTTTTTCTCCTTTTTTTTGCCAAACTATTGTGGAATCAAAATAATGTCGTATCTTTGCACCGCAATTGAGAAATCAAGTATGCGCCCAGATGGCGGAATCGGTAGACGCGCTGGTCTCAAACACCAGTGGATTCACTTCCATCCCGGTTCGACCCCGGGTCTGGGTACTAAGAAAAAAGCTAAGTAATTGATAATTCAATACTTAGCTTTTTCTTTTGCTTGAATTTTCCCCACATTTTCCCCACACGTGCAAAAAATATAGCAGTAAGTCATTATTTCTTTTGGTTGAACGTAGTAAATAAGTTACCTTTGAAAAGAAATAAAGCCTATTAAATAAAAGTAATGGAACAAGGTGTTTGGCAAGAAATAGAACTGTTGTACCAGAAGTTTCAAAAACTTGGTATCAGTGAAGCGGTGGACTATGACAAGTACTACCTTTATTCTCTCATTACCCATTCCACAGCCATAGAAGGCTCAACGTTGACCGAACTTGATACGCAGCTTCTCTTTGACGAGGGAGTAACAGCGAAAGGGAAACCGCTTGTGCATCATCTGATGAATGAAGATTTGAAGCAAGCGTACGAACTTGCCAAAGTTGAATCAGACAGCCTTGTACCTATAACTCCTACTTTTCTGAAAAGGATGAATGCAATGCTGATGCGTACTACTGGCAGCGTTCACAGTGTGATGGGTGGCTCTTTTGATTCTTCTAAAGGAGAGTTCCGTCTATGTGGTGTTACGGCTGGTGTTGGCGGACATTCTTATATGAACTATTTGAAAGTTCCTGCTAAGGTGGATGAACTTTGTGCGATTCTTCAAGAGAAGCAAAAGAAAATGGGAACATTTCGGGAACAATACGAATTGAGCTTTAATGCCCACCTTAATTTAGTAACTATTCATCCGTGGGTGGATGGCAACGGAAGAACGGCTCGATTATTGATGAACTACATCCAATTTTGCTATCACCTTTTTCCGACCAAAATATTTAAAGAAGATAGAGAAGCCTATATCCTTTCCTTACGTCAATGCCAAGATGAAGAAACCAATCAGTTGTTCTTGTTGTTTATGGCAGGACAGTTGAAGAAGTCGCTTTCTTTGGAGATTGAAAGGTTTAAAGCTTCGCAAAAGAAAGGATTCTGTTTTATGTTCTGATATTATATTAAGCAAAGAATTACTATTTACGAATTTGGGTAACTTTGTGTAGAATTAAAAAAAGTTTAATATGGACTTGGTGCAAATTTATCATAAAGCAAATATTTTGATTGCTCAGACTTACGGTATAACAGGTGTACCGGAAAAAGGATATGTTATCGTTACTGTTAATAATGTTAGATATATTGTATATTTCTACAAAATAGAAAGTGGCTGGAATATTGAGAAAGTAGAAGAATGCTTATAACTGAATTCTGCCTTTCTTTCCATTATTACAGTTGAAGCTAATTTTTTATGTTTATCTTCTATATAGTTTATGTAAATGTCTAAACAAATTATGTAGCCAATTTCCTTTTTTCTGAAGTTTTACACCAAATATAGCTTCGCATAAATCACTCATATTTCTTTCTTCCATTCTCTTTTTATTGGCATAGAAATGAGTATTATCTTCTTCACGATAGCTTACAAGAATTCCTGATTCAAATCTTAAGAAAAGCTCTTTTTCATACAGTGAAGCATATCCTTGATGTACATATTTCATCATTTTGCCATGTGGAATACGTATAACTTCTGAGTACCAATTCGCAAAGACTTTTGTTTGTCCGGGAAATAAAAAATCTAATCCAACTTCTTTATCTGCACCAAATTTTTTATTACCCTCAGATATATTAGCTTTCAAATCAACAAGATATAATTTATTATCCTCAATAAGCCAAGAACCTATATACCCTCTCCAGCACGCCGTATGTGAAGCAATAAACCTTATATCATGCTTAATAAGATAAGAAGCTAATGGCTCTGTCGCAAGATAATATTCTTCACCATTATAAATTAATCGTTCTCTACATTGTGCTGTCATAATATATCTAAATTATAAATGAAATTTCCACTTATTAGTATTTAACATAACTTTTAAATAGCATTAGGTCTAATGTTACATTTTAGGATTAATACTTTTCAAGTCGTCTAAATATTGCACTATATTTATTTGAAATGGTTGAAGTTGGTATAGTTAAAAAAGAATTTTGACTTTCTTTATCTTCACTTTCTATTGCCTTATACTTTGCAAGCAAAGTCTGTATATAAGATTCCTCTAAATCAACATTTAAATTATGCTGAACAAAATCACGTAACATTTCATAATTGTATTTTAATTCAAATATTTCAATAAAATTCTTTTCGCCATTTGTATATAAAACAAATTGTCTATCGACAATTGCTCCAGAAGCAGTTCGATAACCGCAAGCATAATATATTCTGTCACCATGAAATTCTTCTTCCTCCAAATCTTTTATCATTTTTCGAATTTTAGGAACTGATTCACTATAATATATATAATCACAGATTTCGCGTTCTTCTTCTGTAATATATGACTCTTTAATTTTTTTAGCATATCCTTGAGGCTTTTCAAAATTCGATTCAAAGATGTTTGGAAATAGCCATCCTGTAGTTTTAGTAAGAGGAACATAGTTATTTGCCAATATAGTTCTTCTTTGGCTTGCATACATATAAAGTTGGCGTTGAATTCTGTATATGTCAGATTTCCAACTGAAACTATCAATATGTTCCTTTACCATATTACGCTCAAAGAAACCATAAGAACCATCTACATTATTACTTATATAGTTCTTCATTTCTTTTGTAATAAAACTCTCACTTTCATTCTCATTACATGAAGAAAACAAAAGTAGTCCAAACATAAATACTATATACTTAATCATAATTCTTTCTTTATTCTATCTAACAATTTTTTTAAAACATCCCTATTATGCTTATTTTTCAAAGCTTCTGAATAAATTTCATTTGCAGTAGTTAACTTATTAGGCTGGTAAGGTTCTATAAACATTTTAGGATTAGCTTTCGTTATAATTTCATTATATAAATACGATATATCAGGTTCTATATTAATTTTAGAACTTAAGCTGTTCGCTGTTGAACGATATTTTGAAAAACGATATATTAGATATGACAAATAAACAAATAGTATAAAAAATAATGTCCAAAAGCAAATTTTGACAACAAAGAAGTGCTCTGTATAATAAGTTTCTTTATCATTATTATAGTTTAGATGATTAAATGTGACTTCATAAGTCAACAGTGGATATGTATCATAATACACACGATAAAAACCATTATAAATCCAATTTATTCGATGCCCACATAACGGTTCGCCTTCTGGGTTAGGTGAGAGTTTTATATTTTCAAAATTTACATAATTATTGTCTTCAAAGTTTTGATAATGACCTTCTGTCTGCAAGTAGTAATAGCGATTGTAAAGACTTAAAATTTTATTAATTGTTTTCTTGTTATTTTGATTATAGCAATCCTTATAATTTCTATCTTCTTTTATAAGGTACTCAAGTGCACTAGTACAACTCTCATCTAAAGAAGGTCTCCAATCTCTCAAATTATATGAAGATTGTAAGTACCCTACAGCTACTGGTTTAAAAATAAACATCTGAAACTTATCTTTCTCTTGATATTTCAGCAAGAAGGCCCTCCAAGGCATATTCTTTACTGCATTCAATTCATATAACTCCCTAAAACACCCCGGCCTTAAACATTTGAACATTGTTGATGTTAGTAGAGGGAATCTGTCATAAGGGAATAGCCTTTCAACAGAACTATAGAAAGTTGCATCTTTTTCATTCCTATTATCAATAAACTGAACTGCATCCATATCCATAGGAACATAAGACGTACTGCCATACTCTTCTGAATACATCAAACGAGATTCTCCTGCCCAATATTCATTTAATTTATCATAGAACTCCTTCTGTAAAGTGTTCTTTTTCTTTTCCACATAACTCTCTGACATCTGTAAAACATGCAAGTGCAAGAAATAGTAAGCTATAGGAAAGAATATTAATACTAAAATACCAATAAAAATTTTCTTCATCTTTACAATTACATTTATTTACGAATAGATTTGGCTTTTACAACTTTACGATAAGAAACATTTTCGTTATCTTTAAATTGAATCATTCTATATTTATTTCCACCAACATAATAAGACCCTCCAGCACCATATGGTCCTTCATACGTAAATGTCACTTCAATATTATGATAGCAATTATTCATATAATCATTTCTTGGGCGAGTGCTCTTTACAAACATCATTTTAAAATCTTCATACGAATATTCTACAAAATAGGCATCAGGACATGTTACGTTAAGTATTCTTTTCTCCCAACCAGCTTCATCAAAAAGAGGCTCCAATAATACTTCCATTACAGTTCCCTCAATACCACTAGAAGTATATCCTGCAATAGTTCTTAATAACTCTTCAAAAGCATCTGCAATGGCTTGCATTTTATCTGTCGTATCATAAAACAGTCTCACTTTATAATTATCCCATTTTGAAAGAACTTCATATTTGTTAGATTGTATTTCTTTATATATTGTATTCAATTCCTTTAATTGATTAAATACAATTATTGTGTTGCTATGGTTATTAGGAAATTTCAAAAAAGATGCAGAAGCATCTAACAATAAATCATTTACCTTTTCCAATTCATTCAAACTTCTGTCATAATCATCTTGTGAGAACGAAGGAATAGTACATATCAAACACACAAAAAATATAAGCAATTTCATTCTTCTCATTTTACAATTAAATTTATTCTACAATCAGAGTATTTAATTAAAGTATAACCTTTTAGATTACATATACAATAATCATCTAATATCAAATATAAAATTTATTATTCTTCTCAATATCCAAGAAAAGATAATATTAAATTATAAAGCGTGGAACTGTAATGCCACGTCTTTGAATGAAGGTCCTGAGAAAACCTTTGTGTACAGATGTAACAATAGCAGCCCACGCTATAGCGTGAGAACCACTATGCTATTCTTGTACACGTTTGAAAGTTTCTCAGGTTTTCATTCGCAAGAAATAAGCATAACGCTTCTTCTAAATTTTAATATGTCTTGGACAGAGTTGTCTCAATCCGCTTACAAAGATATTTAATTTTATTGAGATACAATCAAATACTATCAATATTACATTCTGAATCCTCTACTTTTTCTTGATTCTTCCGTTGATTGTCGTAAACCTTGCCTTAATTTCTCCCATTGCTCTTTGAACCATTCGCTGATTGGTTGTCGGTTTATAGTCAGCACCAATTTGTTATCATCAACCGAACTTTTCTCCACTTTGAAAACATCATTCTTTATTTCAAATCTTCGTCTATGCTCTTCGGAATAGACTTTTCCATTGCATCTGATAGCTTCCTTTTTGGTCAAAAGACTGTTTACCATGTCTTTGGTAAATCCGATGGCATAGCAGAGTTTTTCCATTCTCAACATTTCTTTGAGCAATGGGAACCAGTTGAACGCTTTTTCAAGAATGGCGTTCAATCGTGATATTTCCTTGTCTTTGGCTTCAAGTTCTTGATGATGTATTTCTTGAAGATTGCGAATCTGCTTGCCATGCTGTTCCTGCATTTGTTGCATCTTGACTTTTAATTCATCAATGCCCTTGTCACGCTTGGCTATTTCATGCCGTAAACTCTCGTTGGCTTGCTCCAAATCTTTCAATTTTCCGCTGCCGAAAAGAGAACCGACGCCACTTGCTATGGCTGTGGCTGCATCAGTGGCTACACTTTTGAGCTTGTCGGTGCGTATCTCCGATTTTACCTGTTTGAGTTCCTGTTCGGCAAGGCTTACCTGTTGCTCCTTGTGTCGCTTGGTTTCCTCTATACGTTGCAGTTCGGCTTTCTGCTTCTCAATGATGAAGTCGTTTCGTTCCAGATGCTCTTTGCCTGTAACAGCTTTTGCCTGCCCACGTTCCATCAGGAGAATATCGGAAGCAAGGGTCTGCATGGTTACCATATCCTCGTCATTGAGCTTTCGGCTCTTTCCGGTTTCGTGGTTCATCCAGTCGAAAACGATATGTGCATGATAATTCGGCTTGAACCATCTGCTCCCAACCTGAAAACTTTCCCTGTCTTCCGCTTCCGGCTGACCGTTCAGCCAATGCCCTTCGTCTTTGTGCAGGAA
>NZ_JAHQVH010000038.1:0-59986 GCF_019052435.1 Bacteroides sp. MSK.20.12
TCCTCTTTAGACTGGCTAAGATTTATGCATACCCCCAATGATTATCGGGTGAGCCATGATTAGCTGTTATCCGAATGTTACTGATCCGGAGTGTGCTTGTTGTTGGAAATTCACATTAAGGTAGTAATTCAAATTCTCCATAAGCCACTTTGGTGCCTCTGTTGAATGATTTGTAGATACGGTATTTCCCTGGATGGTTGGGGGATTCTGATGTATAGAGTTTAATTGTTTGTTGGTGACTCGGGTGCTCCGGTGGGAAAATCCACAGTATATCATTAACGACAGGATCGGTCGGCAATGTTTCCCATTGCCGTTTACTTTTGTTATAGTAAGCAAGGCTGTATTTTTCTCCGCACTCATATTCATAGTGAGAGTGGTTGGTGATGGTTATTTTTACTTCTGTAGTTGATAGCGGATAATGATCGTGTTCTGTTTCTATAGAAAGCGAAGCGGGACTTATGTCCTCTCCAGCCGGAATGTCACGGGGAATAGGTCGCAATGTGACGGAGTTCGTTTGCGATGATTGGTTGGTTTTCTTAGGTAACACTGTATAAAGCCCTTGTTCGTCTTTTATTATCTTATATTTTCCCGATTTCAGCCACGTATTCCAATCCTTAAAAAGGTCGGTGATAAATAGGTATAAATCTTCGGAAATATATATTTCTGTACCTGACTTTAAGTCGCATGCCAACTGACCATTTACGACAGACAGATGTTTCTGGGCTCTTTGTAAGGCTTTCAAATAGACAACCTGATTAAATGCGTAATCTTTATTGAAACCTCGTCCCGTGAATAAATCTATTGCAGCATACGACATCGTCCCTCTTGTCTTCAGGAAAGTAGTGTCGGTTATAGACGTCTTGTATCTATTAGCTTCTTCCCACATCTTTCTTTTTTCCTGTTCTCTGAATTTCTGCACGATCTCGCTCACTTTATCTTGTTCGCTTGTTTCTCTGTGAGATTTTAGGCTGTCATTATCTTGTAATTCGTCATAAAGAGGTAAAGCAAAAAAAGTGTTATTGTCCTTTTCAAACTGTTCTATGATACATGGGATAATTTTCTTACCCATAGCTTTTAGCTCTTTGAATTGGGGTAAAATGGTGTAAGCACGGGTACTTGAACTTAATTGTGCTTTGGGATTGTTGTGTATTTCTTTTTCCCAGGCATTAAATAAACTGTCAAATTTGGCTATATCCTCTGTTGTCAAAATATCACTTTTTTCTGTATTCTGTTTAATACATCCTGTAGTGATAAAGATAAATGGCAGAATAAAGAAAAGTGTTCTCATCGTTTTAATTATTAATCGGTTTTGTAATAGGTTTGCATAAGGGTATGTCAAGCTTTTGATCTGTTTCCTGCAAATATAGAAATAATATTTCTAAACCGATAAACTGGATATTGCTGTTTTTTTACCGGATAAGAAAACGTTTATTCGTTTTTCGATGTGATACTAGCTGCCCTTTGATAAATAATGTGAAAAAACAGTTTTTGGCCTCATTATCGAATTAACTTTCACCCATTTGTGAGGTCTAACATACATAACTTATTTAATATGAGAATTAAAATGATGAGAAAGCAAATTTTAAGTTTGGCAGTTGCGTTATTGATTGGCTCAACTGTATGTATGGCTCAAAATCGTCAGAATGGAAAGGCTGATAGAGAGAAACGTATGGAACAGATTGTTACCGATCTGGGCTTGAATGAAAAGCAGGCCAAAGATTTCAAAGCTGCAATGGAAGAAATGAGACCTGCGAAAAATAAATCGAATGAAAGACCTACGCGGGAAGAAATGCAAAAGAAAAGGCAGGAAATAGATGCTAAAATAAAAAGCATTCTGACCGATGAACAATATAAGAAATACCAGGATATGCGTAAGAAGGATAACGCGAAGAAAAAGAAAAAAGCAAAATAAGTACTATTCGTTTAATCTAAACCTGTCAAACGGAGAATCGTAAAAGATAATCTGTTATGACGCTATACTTAATTTTCGGTTCTTTCATTAATAATTTATTTAATCTACATGATCATTTTCGTTCTACTAAAGTTGAATGCAGGCTCCATTTAAATGAGTCTATTTTTTCAATTTGAGTAGAACGAAAATTTGTTAGGCGATGTTTCGTCTTATATCTATACTCCCTCCACTAAAGCTTTTCTTTATGCTTTTATCTTTCAATCTTTCACCTTCTGCTGAAACTCCCTGTCTATGGTAGTGGTACGTTGGTGATAGATGTAAAATGATCTGTCACTGATCTGTCATCTTTCACTGGATATTTTTTATTGCAAACTTATCCTCTTCCCGGCTTGATTCGTATTACTTTGTAGAAATTACCGCGTTTCGTATGCAAAGAAGGTATTTTGTTCTTTTGTAATATTCTTCCGAACTGGACAATACTGCAGATAGATACATGAATCTTGCTGTCATGTTGTAGTTGTTGCAGTATTTCAATGGCAAGGAGTTGCTCGCATTCTTCTCCTTCTTTTGCCCCTCGGAAATATTCGTGAAACAACTGTTCGGCAACCGGCATGACTTGAAATTCCTGATTATTCTCCGTCATGACATTTTCATCTTCCGTGTTGAACCAATATCGCTCTCCTCTATATAAGTCGTGCATGGCTTGTGCATAAAGCTGCTCATAATCAATGGGGGAGCAGTCGATGGGACCGGTCACGTTAATGACGATGTAGCGTCGGCTGCCGGAAGTATCAGTCAGTAGGTCCTTGTGATTGCTTGTCCCAATGAAAGATGCGTATCGGCGCATCTCTTGAGTAGCGGTGCCATGCGGACGCCGGACGTTGACAACCGGTTTTTGAAGAATATGTTTCAGAAATGCCTGCTGGCTCACTCGGTTCTGGTCAAATTCATCCATATTGATGAGTGCGAATCTATTTAGAGAAAGTTCGGCATCCCGCTTATTGCTGAAATCAATGCGGTCGGTATAATAAGCCTGTAATTCAGGTGGAAGCAGACTTCGGCAAAAGGTGGATTTTCGGTATGCCTGCGGACCGACCAGTAACGGTACAGTACAATTGGCGTACTTCCGGTCTGTCTGACGCCAGTGGGCTACCATATTCAGAAACCAGCGGTAAAACAAGTCAGGCCAGTGGGTATTGTTGCAAGGAACCCGGGTTGCCAGTTCCCGAATCCGGTCACGTCCGTCCCAATGGATGTCCAGCCTGAAAAGGAAATCTTCAATAGGATTGAAAATAGGGATACGGTCGGAGTCCAGATACCGGACGACGTCTCTGTCCCATAGGTTAAGCCCTTCCAGGCGTGCGTTCATTGCGATGCTGTTCCGTATACGGTTACTGATGGGGCGGAAACAGAAACAAAACGTGTTTCGTTCGCGGTATTCCGTAACTGTCGTCATCGTATTGTAGCGAAATTCATATCGGCGTTGCATGAATTCTTCCGTCCGAAATTCCAGTTCCTGTTCTGCTGATAAGGGAGATTTCTTTCCGAAACCTTTTTCGCACGTATATACATTCTGTATGGTTTGCCGGATCAGGAATTCTTTATTCTTTGTATAGAAATGGGCGGTGGACCAACGGATCGTCTCTTCTTCCGGTATTCCTGCCTGAAAACAGTTCTTCGCTACCTGAACCAGCAAAGGCTTCAGGTCTTCATCGGAATGAATATGGATCCTTGGCTGTAATTCGCTTAGTGATTGATATGCCTTGTTTAAAGCAGCTTCGAAGAGAGCGGATAATGTGTCGAAACTGTCATATCCCGGAATCAACCGTTTGAATGGAGATGCTTCTGCTTGCACAGCTTCTTTGTAAGTTGTTTCCGAAGGCATTTCCAATGGCTGCCGCATATAAATCACGGTAGATTCAGGGTTGTAATAAAGTTCCGGGTCATAAGTCTGTCGGCAGAACTGTTCCAGAGCAGGATTCTTCAGTTCGATAGCATAGGAAAGGGCGGGCTGGTATAGGCTGACCGCTTTCCTGTAGGCATTTGCCTGAAATATTTCCGCTTCTTCCCGTTTTTGAGGAAGTGACTTATCGGGACGTGTGAATCGTATCCATATTTTTACGGAATGTCCTCCGGAACCCATAAAGGCTGCGAATGTATGTGAAAGTTCGGCCGCTTCCTGCTTCACCCGGTTTACTTCCATCCGGTTGGCGAGATGATTCACTTCTATTTGTATAATGCCGTTATATCCGGTCATCTGTATACCGTTGACTGTTTTACGAAAAGTGGCAGCCGGGACAACTTTGGCCAATTTCTTGACGTCGTCCAGTTTGCTGTCCGGTGATGCGTAACGGATGCTCGTGCGTAGGTTGCTGACTGGCTGGGCTTTCGTTTCATGCTTCATCGTTTCTATTTGTATGTTTATGTCCAACGTTCGCATGGTTGTCGTTTCTCCGTTGTCCCGCATCAAAGTAAGTTTCATGATAGATGTGTTTTTGTTTATGTCTCTTTATTTAAAAGGCGAGTAAAGGTATGTTTTATTATTGGACTCTCCAAATATATAATCTACTCTTTATTGGACTCTTCTTATGTACTATCTCTTGCATTGGCTATTAATAGAAAACTTCCTTTCTTTCCTATGCAAAGTTTCTTTCGTCTAATAGAGAAGTTTCTTTTGGCTGTTTGCAATCTATAAATGAAAGCTTTGATTATATAAATGCAAGTTCTGTTTTTATAAACGCAAGTTTCATTTATAAAAACGGAACTTGCATTTATAGTTTGAATCAGGTGAGGAATAAGTTTTCTATTAATGAAAAGGAAGTTTATATTTAATGAAAAGGAACTTATCTATTAATAGTTCAGGAAAGAAATAGCTGTTTCTTTGATGTGATAGGTGGTGAAAGATGAAAGATTGGGTGATAGATTGAAAAAGAACTGTCAATGGTTTGAAAGTGCGATAAATAGGATGTTTTATGACTTAAGGTGAAAGATGAAAGATGTAAATAATATATTTGTAACGAATGCTATCTTTTTGTTGTTATAATTTGCAAAATAAAAAATGTCATGATAGACATGTTTTTCGAATCAATAGTACCGCTTTTGGGTTGTTTAGGCATGATTGGGACTTTTGTAATTTTTCCCTGCTATATTATTCGTTATATTTGAGACTTGTAAAGATGATGCAGTGAACTAGAATATGGAAAATATGTTTGTCCTGGTCTCTGAAATCGCCAATGAAAGGACTGCACAAGGACAACATTTTAGCAGCATGATATTTGTATCTGTTAAAAGCTAATACTGATTATCGTGCTGCTTTCTTATTTTATCAGATAAATGAAGAATTTATTTGCATAATTATTTTTTCGCATTATCTTTGCGAATGATGATAAGTCTAAAGAGACTTATCTGTGTTTAAATGAAATATTAGTTATCGAGCGTAAGCTAGTTCCGGTTCCCTGAAATCGCCAATTGAAAGAACTGCCAGAATGAAGTCAAACGGTCTGTAACTTCTATTATTATAACCTGAATATCTAAACATCTCTCTTTTATCTTGCGTGGATAAAAGTTGGGTGGTATGACTCTTCTTATAATATAACGAAGCGTAGACAAATTTGTTCATTTGTGCAGTGGGTGTTTGGCGATACCTGGGGACGGATGACGATTGGGTCTGCGCTTTTTGCGTTTATATTTCGCTGAATGGTATTTAAAAATTGAATTGTATATGAGTATGAATGAAAAAATTCCAGGATGGGGTATTGTTTTGATACTTGTTTTCTGTATTGGAGCAGGATGGGTGGTCTTTAATAAGTTTGCATCTTCAGGAGTTAATATAACTATAGCTGTTATCATTTCAATAATAGTTGCCATAGCTATTTATGAACAATTAAAATCGTCATAGTATATTTGAGAAAGATGGCAGTGTGTTTAGAATTTAAAATCTTAGAAGAATGAATACTATAAGAAGAACATTAAAATCTATGTTAGTAGTAATTGTGGTATTGGTGTCAATATCATGTACTCCTGACCATGGCCGTTTTGTGGCTACAATTCAACCTGTATGTTTGCGATATGATAAATATTTATTGGAATGGACATCTATCCAAACAATATTCTATTATGATATATACTGTAAAGACAATTCTTATATAGCTGTCTATCGATCACAAGGAAAAACAGATGATGAGAAAGAATTGGAAGTTAAAGCCAATGTTTTTTATAATCATAATCATCCAACATACGAATATAAATATTGTATTGATGATTACTACTTTAATTTTGACGATTTAGGAGAGTGATAAATGAGAAAGATGAACTGATAGAATTTTAGAGTTATCGTCTCTTATATTAAAAAGAAGAACTGATAATTACCTTATATATAGGTAATCTGTTTTTCTGTTGATAACTAATTTTTTAACTAGTGAAATGCTGTAGAGGGTTAATTATTACCTATTTGTGGGCTTTTAATAAGTTATTATATAAATGTTTAATTCTAATATTACGATTTATGGATAATAATGTAGATTACAATTGGTATTTTCATGTTTGGAAGAATTATGGAAATTTTGAGGGGCGTGCAAGCCGGAAAGAGTATTGGAATTTTGTTCTTTTCAATTTCTTAGTGACCTTGATATTGGCATTGGTTTCGGCGGGTATATTGTCTGTGATATATGTAATTCTTGTTATTGTGCCTAGTGTGGCTGTAGCGGTGAGAAGATTACACGATGTCGGAAAATCAGGATGGATGCTTCTCGCAGGCCTAGTTCCAATTATAGGTTCTCTGTATTTGTTATATTTGTTTTGCTTGGATAGCAATGATGCGGGTGATGAATATGACAGTTCGGCTCCTTATTTTCCCTATGATGATTGATTTATGTAGTTGGAGTAAATGTAAATGAATAATGAAATGTATTAAATGTGGAATAGAAAATCCAGGAGACGCGCATTTTTGTCGTTATTGCGGCCATAGTATTCAATCAAGTGTATCCAAGGAAAAAGATGTATTTGAATATTATGCATATGCTATGAAGAAATATGCGATATTTGAGGGACGGGCCAGTAGAAAAGAATATTGGTCTTTCTTTTTAGTTAATATTTTTCTTTCGATTATACCATTTGTCGGAACTATTTATTCTTTGGCTGTACTTATTCCATCCTTGGCTGTCGCAGTGAGACGGATGCATGATGTCGGAGTAAGCGGTTGGTACATATTGATACCAATCTATAATATTGTTCTGCTTTGTACGAAAGGGGATCATTTTTATAATGAATATGGAGGGCCGACAGTATAATAAATAGTTGAAATTTATGAATTATGGTTGAAGAAGATATAAGAAAAATAACTGGTGTAATTACCGCTGTTACTCCAATTTTGGAGCGACTAAATAGAAAAGATTCACTTGCCAAGATTCAAGAACGGATCAGGCAGATTCAGAATACAGAAGTAAAAGTTCTTATTTGCGGGGAGTTTAAACGGGGCAAATCTTCCTTTGTAAATGCGTTGATTGGGCGTAATATTTGTCCTGTAGACCAAGATATATGTACTTCGGTGGTCTCTATCATTCGATATGGAGATACAGAACGGGTAATACGATATTTTGGTGACTTGTCTCATGTTCAAAAGGCGGAAATTCCTTATGCTGACATTCAAAAGTATACTGTTGGACGTGCTGAACAAGTACAAAATACACTTTATTTGGAAATAGAACTTCCATTGGAATGCTTGAAAAATGGACTGGTTTTGATTGATACTCCGGGAGTTGGAGGATTGGACCCACGACATGCTTTCTTGACGACTTATTTTTTGCCACAAGCGGATATAACTCTTTTTATGACAGACGTCAATGAACCTTTGACAACTACAGAACTTGATTTTTACAATCAGAAGGTAACCCGTTATGCTAAGCATAGTGCGATTATTATCAATAAATGTGATTTGAAAACTCCGGAGCAGGTTGTTGAAGTACAACAAGATACTGTGCAAAAGATTCAGAATCATGCTTCCACTTCTAAAGAGCCGAATGTGATAGCGGTGTCTTCAAAGTTTAAACAGGCATTTAATCAAACTCATGTGGAGAAGATGTACGAGAAATCACATTTTAGTTTGATTGATTCGGAGCTTCAGCATCTGATGATTGCTTATAAAGAAGATATAATAAGGAATATTCGTGATGACTTTTCAGATTTACTAGAGCAAGTCATTGAGCCGATAAAGATTCAGCTGACCCAGATAAAAATGCCGGATCCGAAAGTTCTGACGGAGCTTAAGCAAAAGGAAACAATTATTCAAAAACAGTTATATGACTTGAATAACCCGTCATCTGAATTCCGGATTAAAATTCAACAGAAAATTACAGAAGTTCGTGAAGAAGTAATCAATCATTTGAATGAGCAAAGTATACTATTCTCTTCCAATGGATTAAATAAACTATTGCAGAGCGAGCAGGCGACTAAAGAGAACGGTGGTAAGTGGATTGGACAACAGTTGAACTTGGCGTTGGAATCACTTGGTGCCGAAATAGTGTTAGAACTTCGACATGCTTTCGATCGCATATCTCGAATAGAAGAATTTCAGGGAATGTTGAAATATCAAGTGAAAGATTTTTCTTACTCAATAATGGAAGTAAATGCAGAAAATGAGGTACCTATTCACAGACGTTTGATGTCTCTTGTTCCTGGTATGGGTGCTGGTTTTGCAACTAATTTGGTTGTGGGCTCCTTAGCTGGTGTTTTTGGATTCGGCCTTCCTCTTTTTATCCCTATTGCCGTGGGGCTGGGCATCGCTGCAAAGAGCCACTCTGATACGGTCCGTGCATCTAAAGTAGCGGAATTGCGAGAGCAATACCAACCTCAAATAACTGTGGCTATGCAACAGTTGCGTACTTTTGTTGAAAGTCGTTTTACTGAATTTCAGCAGGTTTGGATTAAGGTAGTGTCACAACGTGTGCAGGAAGTGCAAACAACCCTACAAACATTAATGGCTGATTTGAATAAACTTTCACAAAATCAAAAAACGATTTTATCTCGTAAAATGGAACTGGAACGGCTGATGAATCCTTTAGTCACTCAAAAACACATGATTGATCTAATCCTTTCTAATCCGTTTCAGGCACATGAAAATAAGGAAGAAAAACTGCGTCAGGATCCAAATGAGACTATTTGTTAGTGATTTATGGAAGAAGGTTATAATATAAATGCTATAGAAATAGAACTGAATGAGTTGTTTAAGACCATTCCGTCCGGGTCGTTACCTATTTTACATGAAACGCTGGAACGTTCCATAAAAAAACTGCATGAACCTATGCAATTGGCAATTATTGGTAAGATCAGTTCATCCAAGTCTACTCTTGTAAATGCGATTTTAGGAAAAGATGGAGTGATGGCAACGGGACAAATGGAGGTGACTTATAATGTTGGTTGGCTGAAATATGGAGCACCGGAATCTGATATTATTATTCATCATAAAGATGGTTCTCCGGATTCTTATAGAAAACCGGAGGAATTCCTCCGATGGACAATAGAAAGTGACGGGCGGAAGGAATTACTGAATAATGTAAGTTACATTGAAACGTTTGACGATGCTGAAATATTACGTGAGATAAATATCATAGATACTCCCGGGTTGGATGCTGTTCGTGGGCAGGATTCTCAAAATACACTCGACTTCTTAAAGCATGTCCGTCCTGATGCGGTGATTATGTTGTTTACTAATTCTGTGGCGGAAAATACTCTTAAGGTTGTTCAGGATTTCAATCGGGGAGGGAATTTCAATCCACTTAATGCAATCGGGATTCTTTCCAAAATAGACATTTTATGGATGGAAGATGCAGAGCATAGCTGGACGGCATTACAAATAGGGCAACGTATGGCAGCTAATACTTTGGCAAATAATCCCATGTTGCGTAAAACTCTGTTTAATATTTATCCTATTTCATCTTTACTGTTTATGCGGGCTTCTACCATGACAGAGGAAGAGTTTGGATTAGTACGAGAGTTAGCTGTCAAAGATAAAGATTTATTGCCCTGTCTGATGATGTCGGCAGCAGATTTTGTAGATCCGGATTATGAAGTTTCCATTAATATGATGCAGCGTAAAGAGTTATTGATGAAACTAGATTTGTATGCCATTGATTTGATAGTTCGCTATATACAAACCGAGCCTGATGCGAATCTTTTGGGGGCAAAGAAACTACTTTATACCGAAAGTGGTGCACATGAGTTCATGACAGTACTTCATAATCATTTTGGAGGGCGTGCTAAACTTATCAAGCTCGAGAGCATTTATCAAAATCTAGTACATGTCATACATGAAGAAAGAGCGTCTGATGGCGGACAAATAGAACGCCAGCTTTTGAATCGCATAGAACAACGTATAGCAGATATCTTTTCAGCGTTGGTTTATGAACATAATGAATACGAATTATTGAATAAGATATATTGTCGTAAAATAGAACTTGTTGATGACGTCGCTGAAGAATTCTTTCGTCTCTGTGGTGAACATGGTTCTTCTGCTCCTGAACGTTTAGGCTTTTCGGGCGAAAATATGTCTGCCCAAGATATGATAAAGTATGCTTACCAGCGTGAGGGTTTTTGGAGAAAAGAACTCAATGATGAATTTGATCCTGATGAAAAAGAATGGAAACGTGTGATCTTGTCTTCTTATGCACATTTGCGTAAGAAACTGCAGGAGATGGATTATCAGTATAATCAAGCACGTGCCTTCTTGTATAATAGCTAAAGAGTTTTAACTCGTTCTGATATAATAATGTGATAGATAGAAAAGTAATAATTATGAAGTGTAATAACTGTGGATGTGATAATCCGGATGATGCAAAATATTGTCGCGTATGTGGTAATGTTCTACAATTAGAAAGTTTTTTTGAAAGATTATCAGAGCTTGGTTTTATGCCCACTACTATGATAACGTTAAAAAGCTCGTTAGGGGCTACTCTTTTATTATATTTATTAGAGTTTCTTTTTGTTATCGGCTGTTTGATGGCTATTGGAGGAATTGTTAATTTTTTTGTTCGCCGAGATTCTGGCTTTGTTTTTGTTGCATTAGGCGGTTTTGTTTGCAGTTTTGTCATTGCTTATGTTTCTTTTAAATACAAACTCTTTGATAAATCATTTCCCAATCGATACGTCAAGAGTGAACTTCTTAAAGAAGCGGATTACATACAACTGGATTTTGTGAATGATGATGATTATACTTTTATAGTGAAGAATAAAAAGTTTGGTGTATATAGTGTTCGGCGGTATGAGATACAACTTCCGGCAATTTATGATTGGTTATCATGGAAAATTGAAGGACAGATTCTGAACGTACAGCAAAACGGACGTCAATATATTATGGATATTTATGGAAATGAGCTAAAATAGTATTGATATGGAATGTATACATTGTCACACAGATAATCCTGTAGATGCAAAGTACTGCCGTTATTGTGGGCAGATTTTGAAGCGAAATTATGAGTGGGTATGGATTATACTGATGATTTTTGCTGTCTTTATATCCATTTGGGCTATTATGATATCGATGTAGTGTAAGTGCTATTTTATGAACATAATAAATGACTGATTTTTGATAAAAAGTATATGGGTAATTGGGTTTGCATAGATTTTGGAACATGTAATTCTGCTGCTGCTATTGAAATAGATGGTAGGCCGAAATTGGTATCGCCTAACAATGTCCCTTTTTTCCCTACAGTTGCATGTGTACTGTCAAGGGATAAAATTGTGGTATGCCAAAATGCGGAGAGCTTTAAAACACATTATCCTGAAAGTTTCTTGCAGGAGTTTAAGCTGGATATAGCTAATTCGCCGGATTGTAACGGGGTGGATTACCAAAAGGTGGTAGCTGAAATACTTAGATACATCAAAGGATGCTCTGAAGTAGAAAATAACGGAGCACGTTTGGATAGAGTAATTCTTACGATTCCGGCTATATATACAGAGCAAGATTCGCGTAAAGATATCATGAGGTTGGCTGCCTTAGATGCTGGTTTTACGACGGTGGAGTTTTTGCGGGAACCGCAAGCCGCTGCTTGGCACTATGCTTACATCAATGATAGTCGTTCGGCAGGTTTATCATTAATTTATGATCTTGGAGGCGGCACTTTCGATCCTGCATTGATGGATATGGGAGAAGTGGACAACCCAACTTTTTTGGGATGTAATAGTGGAGTGAAATGTGGTGGACAATATTTCGATGCAGCTGTTTATAAAAAGGCTCAGAAAGAAGCAACGGACATGGATAAACCTCTGGTCCGGGAGAAACGATGGAATGACTATGAGGCTTGTAAGAAATTGAAAGAGAGCTTGTCAGCATCACCTAGCGGGACAATCATACTTTCAAATGATGAATTTTTCTCACTTAATAGGGAAGGGCTGAATGCTTTGATTGGAGAGAAACTGGATCTCACACTAAGTGCTTGTGATTCAATGTTGAAAACGGCTCATAAAGAATGGACGCATATAAATCAAGTTTTATTGGTAGGTGGATCCACATCAATTCCTTTAGTCAGTGAAAAGCTTCGACAACATCTTGCCTCCCATAATGCTTCCGAGGTGCGTATCATTCGTAGTATGACCGGAATTAATGGGGAATATAATCATAACTATGCTGTATGCTTGGGGGGAATTGCCTATATAGAAAGGTTGCTGGATAAACAAGAACAGCCTTCTATGGCGGAAGAACAGATTGGAATATTGATTTGTGGGAATGAGGTCTGTCAATTAAAAGAAGGCGTGAATACTTTCGGACGGAGTAGTGAGCAGGATTTTAGTTTTAGCGACCCGGCTATGAGTCGGGAACACTTTACTATTGATGTATCCAGAAACTCGTCAGGACATTATGAATATTTGGTAACTACAATGAGTCAAAAAAAGGCTACTATAATTAATGATAGGTTGGCTTTGAACTTGAATGTACCTTTTGCACCTAGAAATATAGCATTAGTGGATGGAGCCACCATCCAAGCAGGTGTAACAAGATTTCAGTTTAAAAAGTGAACAATATCTGTTTTCTTTTGAACTTTATTATTGTCGAAAAACGGTAAATGAATATTTTTTATTGGTAAGTGATAGAAATAATAATAAAAATAACTCTATAATAATATTAAAAACCAAAGATTATGCCAAAGGAAATAAATGGATATAGAATTGTAGAAAAGGCACAAGGTGGAATGGCCGTAGTATATAAAGGAATGAATAGTTCAGGTTTTTGTCGTGCTTTTAAAGTAGTCCGTCCAGATAAGGCGGTAAACAATCCGGCACTTTGTCAACGCTTCCTGAAGGGTATTCAAATACTTAAGAGTCTGGATCATCCGAATATAATCAAAGCATTGAATGCTTTCACTTATGTTGATGATGAGACTGGAGAAACGTATACCGTTCTTGAGATGGATTGGCTTGATGGAATGGATTTAGAGAAATTTGTTAAAGAAAAAACTCCTAATGGAATTCTTCCGGACTCAGTGAAAAAGATATGTTATCAAGTAATAGAAGGTTTGCAATATGCTCATGATAAACATATTTTGCATTTAGATATAAAACCTAATAATCTATTTCGTACCAGAGACGGATATATTAAAATAATAGATTTTGGTATAGCCAAAATTATAGGCGAGAATGCAGACATTGTAGAAGGTGCAGAGATGTACACTACCAAAACAGAAACAGGAGAGTCTACATTTAAAGGGACGCTCGCTTATGCTTCCCCTGAACAACAAGTAGGTGGCAAACTGACAGTAGCTTCTGACATCTATTCTTTTGGTAAAACGTTGCACTTTTTATTGACAGGTACAGATGATCCTTCTGTTGAAGTAACAGTGGAACCTTTTGCTACTATTATTGATAAATGCACAGAACAGAATCCCAACAAAAGGTTTGCTGGTTTTAATCAATTGAAATTGGCATTGGAAGGAATAGGTAATAAAAAGGAGAGGGTTTGTATTAATCCTGCTTGCCATCAAAAAATTGCAGAGAATGTTCGATACTGTCCATATTGCGGAAAGGAGCAAATAGCAATATCCGAAGTAACAAAGAAATGCCCTAAATGTGGAAGGGAAAGTCCGCTCGGGAATTCCTCCTGTTATTGTGGGTACATATTTACTTCTTCGGTATCTAAACGTTGGAAATGTAAAAGTTGTTACCGTTCTCTGCCTTCAGAGTTTAATGATAACAAGAACAATTATTGCTGTTATTGCGGATCAAAAGAGATAGCTTACGTAGAAGCGTAGTATTATGGTGAAAAGATGCAGTAAATGCAATACGGATAATCCCATTGATGCGAAATATTGCAGATGGTGTGGGATGTTGTTGATACAATCTGGCGGCCCCAAAGTGAAAGAATCTTCTCCATCTGGAACACAATCAGAAAGAACTGGTACAGTTGCAAAAGTAGTCTTTTCTATTGTTATAATTGCATTGGCAATATATCTGATATATGTGTTTAACATGGTTGGAAAGACGGGAGTGATAGTGGGAGCGGGTGGCGTTCTGCGTGAAATATGGAAAAGTTCTTAGATCATTATAGCATTAATATTAATAGAATGAATTATGGTACAAGTTATAAATAGTGCAAGTTTTTCTGAAAAAGGAAAATATCGCAAAGAAAATGAGGACTTCATTTACCCTTGTGATGATCAGGATCGGATTTTTGTGCTTTGTGATGGCATGGGAGGTCATGGGCATGGGGAAATCGCCAGTGAAATTGTTGGAACGAGCGTATTTCGTTATCTTAAAGAATTACAAATAGATGAATATACCTCCGATGTACTTCAAGAAGCACTTGATTTTGCTGTCGAACAATTGAACGACGCTGATACTTATCACGATGAACGTCGTATGGGTACAACTCTCGTTGTGGTGGCATTGAACCGTTATAATGTGTTAGTGGGGCACGTTGGGGATAGTCGATGCTATTTGTTAGATAATTGTTGCAATATCAAATTCCGTACTAGAGATCATTCTATGGTTGCGGAAGCGGTAGAAAATCAAATATTGACAGAAGAAGAAGCTTATAATAGTCCTAAGAAGAATATTCTCACACGTAGTGTTCAGGCCGGCAAAGATGAAAAAATCGAAATGACGATAGATACACTTGTGGATGTAACAGATGGTGATTACTTATTGTTATGTACTGATGGAGTGAATGATGCACTTCGTGATAATGAAATTGAAGCAGTTTTGTACGAAGGAATATTAGAAGAACGTACTTTGCGATTGAGAGAAATGTGTGATGAAAAATCGCATGATAACTATTCTGCTATATTCCTACAGCTCCGTCAAGATGAAAAAAGTCCATCAATAAAAGATACTATTTATTATTGTCCAATGTGTGGTGCTCCGTTAGTAAAAGATGGTAAAAATAGCTGTGCTACATCTGTGCAAACAGAGCATGTTGAACAACAAAAAGTAGCCATCCCTTCTTTGGACGAAAATAGTACCGCAAACAAAAAAACATGTGATTATTTTTTATTTGCATCTCATAATAATTCTGAAGAGTATATTAATATTGGGGGAATAAAAATTAAAAAAAAAACTTATGTATTGGGAAGTGTTTGGATTATAGTGGGCTTGTTTATATTTTGTCTGATCTTATTGATGACACTTTTATATTCTCGAAACGTAGAACCGGTCAATCAAAGAAAGACAATTCATTTGCTTCAAAAGCAGCTGAAAATAAAAGACCAACAGATAATCCATCAGAGCAATGAGTATAACCAAATAATTAAACAATTGCAAGATTCTCTTGCAGGAAGAAAAGATACAAATATGGATTCAGCTGAAGCTGTGGAAGAGGGTTCTTAAGAATGGTTAAAAAAAGATTTGGAGATGAAAATATGTAAAAAATGTAAGGTTACTAATCCTGATGAAGCAAAGTTTTGTAGAGGATGTGGCGTCAATCTGAATGCATCTGGCGATTTGGGTATTTGGAAGGTCGTTTTGTCTATTGTAGCAGTTATAATTCTTGGAATATGTGTCTATGCTATTTCAGAATCTTCAAGTTCGGATTATATAGATACAGCGCCTGTTAGACCATCAAGTTCTGCTACTGAAACTGCGGCGAATGATGGTTATGACAATGCTGATACGTATGATGACACTGATGTGGGTATTACGACGGATGATTCATCGGAAAGTGATGATACTTCATCGTCATCTTTCACTTCTGAATCCTCCCCATCTATTTATAGGATGGTAGAAGTGCAATGGACTGACGCTAGTTATATGACTTATCGGGCATTAATTGTTATTATGACCGATTTCTCGGGATTGGTAAAGGTTAAATATGTTCATCCACAACTTGGTTTATTATGGATAACAGAAGGAGCTACGCTTACCAACTATACAGATGGTTCTTCTATCATTAACTGTTATCATCCGCAAGGGGATTATGCATCAGGATACTCGGCAGACAACTTCAAGATATTTCCCAATGGAACATGGTATACACAAGATGATATGGGAGCTTGGTCAACGGCAATTGTAGCAGCTTCAGTTGGTGATAGTTATTGGGGGACTAAGTTAAATGAATATGGTATTAATTAAAAAATAAAATTGTATTATGGCAGCTTTAGAAAACAATTCAATTCAACAGGAATATGCTGATACCTGTGCTATTAAATCCCAGCAACTTATTTTAAATGATTTCGGAGTTCCAGTTTCTGAAGATCAGTTGGTGCAATATTCTATTGAACACGGGTGGTATTCAGGTGATGGAACAGGTACTCAAATGGGAGATGTTGGTAAACTGCTGGCAGAAGCTGGTATCCCATGTACTCAAACGGTGAATGCAAATGTCTTTGACTTAGCAAATGAACTGGCACAGGGGCATAAGGTTATTGTGGGGGTTGATAGTGGTGAGTTGTGGGATAATAAACTATTAGGGTGGTGGAATGATTTCTTCCATGGTGATACACCTGATCATGCACTAATTGTGGCTGGAATAGATATGGCCGACCCTAATAATCCAATGGTCATATTGACTGATCCTGGAACAGGGCAAGAATCCCAGGCATATCCAATGGATCAGTTTATGGATGCGTGGTCTGATTCAAAGCATTTTATGGTTTCAACGGATATTCCCACTCCAAACGCTGTAGAAGCATTTCAAAGTATGGGTGAAGACTATCATTTGCCTGTTGTAGCAGGAGTAGAATATGGTACATTCGATATGTTTCACAATTATAGTCATTATCTTCCAGATGCCTCGACATGGATGGCAGCGACAGATCCTATGACATTATTGTATAATGCTTTCGATACGATGCCGGCAGCGCCTTATTTGACTTTTGATGATGCGATTGCATCTGTTGGATTACCACCTATAGATGCTTCATTATTTTCTATGAATTCACCATTCAATCCGTCTAGCTTCAATTATGATTCCTTTGGATATGATTTGAATAATCCGACAGTGCAACATTCGATTCAATCATTGGAGAACAATTATGATGATTGTATGCGATATGCTCAGGATGCAATGGATAGTGGTTCACCAGTGACAGCCCAGTTATTTATCAATCAGGCACATGAAGCACAGAATGCGATTGACAATATAGTTGACGCATAATGTGATTGTTGTGTATTAGCATTCGAGCGTTTGGGGTATATAAAATTCCAGGAGTCAGCAGAATTATCGCACGCTCCTGGAATTATCATTGTTGATTGTTTAATAATGGAATATTTTTCATACTTCATGTTAGGAATAATAGATTGAATGACTCAATAGTATAAAAAGGATATTTTTAAATAGAACTAACATGAAAAGATTGTTTATTTTTTTTGTGGTTGGATTATGGATTGTATTGCCTGCTTTTTCCCAAAGTAACGATTACTATTTGAAACAGGCTGAGAGTTATCAACGTGAAGCTAAGTACTATTTTAATCAGGCGGAAGGTTATGAACGTGAGGCAAAATATTATAATAATCAGGCGCAAAAGTATTTGAAGGACGCTGAATATTATGCAGATAGAAATAATTTGGACAAGGTAGCTACCCGTCAAAGATGGGCGAAAGATGCAGTGGATAAAGCCAAAACACGTCAAAGATGGGCAAAAGACGCCAAAGATAAAGCTAAAACTAGATTGGAGTGGGCTAGAGATGCTTTAAAAAAGGCTTATAATAGAAATTGAAAAGTATAATATGATGAAACAGGCTTTTCTAAGTATGTTAGCTTTTACATTACTGTTTGCTTAGGATGATTTTTGTCCTTCATGTAAATCTGTATTTAGAAATAAAGGCTGGAAAATGAATTAGACATTGATGTTTAGACTATGAATCAGAAATCTTTAGTAGTGACATTTATCATATTCTTTTCTTTGTATTTGCAAGCGCAGAATAAAAGAGCATTAGTAATAGGATTAGGTGAATATGAAGATACTAGCTGGTCTGCTGTTCATGGTGATAAGGATGTCCCTATTATCGTGGAAATGCTGAAATACTATAAATATAATGATGTAAAGACGTTGGTGAATAAGCAAGCTACCAAGAAACAAATAGTCTCTGAATTTCAAAAACTGGCAAAACGATGTTTAGCTGGTGATATTGTCTATATTCATTTCTCCGGACATGGGCAACGAATGACGGATATAGACGGAGATGAAGAGGATGGTTTGGATGAGGCTTGGATTCCTTATGACGGATATTTGCAATATAGTAATAAAGATCGTGGAGAGAAACATCTGGTAGATGATGAGATCGGCTTACTATTGACAAATATACATAATAAAATAGGAACGTCGGGACATCTGTTGGTAGCAGTAGATGCATGCCATAGTGGAGATTCTTCGAGAGATATAAGCAAGGAGTGTGTGAGAGGTACGGAGAGGAAGTTTGTGATTCCCATTGATCCTGCTCTTGTCGTCAAAAAAGAAAAGACTCCGGAGTATTGGCTGACGCTGAGTGCTTGCAAGAATTATCAGTCTAATACAGAATTACCGGATGGATATGGAAAATTGAGTTATGGCTTGTATAAACATAAAGAATCATTGGGTAGACTGTCTAATGATCAATTAATCCAATTAATAAAATCATTTATGGATGAGAATCGGAGAGGTTTGCCGCAGACTCCTGTGTTGACTGGGCAATCCGGATATAAAATCTTTAATGTATTTGGAGGAAAATAGTTGATGTGGGGATTTAAATCATATACGGATGAATTTTACATCCTGGAAATTCAAAAAGAAAACATGAAAGTGATTAATCATTTTCATACTTACTGTAGAGATTATTTTCGTAAAACTTATAAGAAGCTGTTTCAGGAAGAAAATCTGGAAGATGATTTTTTTCAGGAGTCATTTGTGAAACTGTGGAAAGAGATCCGGCGTTGTTCTATTTTTGTACAAAATAATCAAATTTACAAGAGAAATGCTGCTGGAGAGATAAATCTGTTAAAATGCAGTTTGCGGACATATCTGATAGATATCACCAAAAATGATTATAACCAATATCTCAGAAAAAAAGAAGTAAGTGCACGGGATATGGAACAGCTTTTGAATAGTAAGATGAGTGAGGCAGACGTTACTACTCATACGGAAGATTTGAAATCGAAAATTGTTTCAGAATGTGTAAAGAACCTGCCCGATTCTTGCTACAAGATTATTTCACTTTTCTATTACGAGCAAAAGAATTACGATGAAATCATGGAGATGTCAGATAATTATACAAGTAAGGATGCATTGAAAACACGGAAATATAAATGTATGGAACAATTGCAAAAGCGTATTGAAGAAAAGTTTAATATGTATAACTTGAAACCTTATCTACATGAAAGAGGAAACTTTAAATAAAATAGATCGCTACCTACGTGGAGAGATGACGGAGCGTGAGAAGAATGCCTTTGAGAATATATTGGCAGGAGATGATGCTTTACGCCAGCGTGTAGAATTGATGAAAGATATAATAGATGCAGTTGAAACACGTGCAATGAAAGAGCATTTGGTAGCACTGGATGTAGTACGGTCCAAGCGAAACCAGGTTTACAAGATTGGAAGAATCGTATCTGTTTTGGCTGCTTGTTTAGTATTGGCTGTTTTCTTTTTTCATGTAGGAGATGATCATTTGTCTATCCCTGTGTCTATCCCATCAGACTTGGGAATGTACCAACGGGGAGGAACACATACTCAGAATGTCGTGAAGTTATTGAATGATAGCCAATATGATGAAGCTTTGATTTTAGTAGATTCTTTGAGAATTGTATATAGGAGTGAAGACTCTCTGGTACTAGCTAAAAAGATAAAGACAGAGGAAGATGTTTATATACATGAATGCGACTCTATTGTTCTTTATCAGTTAGAGTGGTTACGTATTCAATCATTAATTGGGCAAAAAAAATATAATGAAGTCCGTGAATCGTTAGAACAGTATAGATTACAAGAAGGCGATTATCGCGATAAGGCGGATTCATTATGGATGTTGCTTAGATAAAAGATGCTAAGATGAGACGTTGGGTGACTTATATATTATTCATAATGGCGACTGTCGGAGTAAATGCCCGGCAGTATACCGAAACGCAGCCGGACTCGACTTACTACTCACGTGCTTTGGAGCTGATATTAAAGCGTGATTATGAAAAGGCGAGAAGTGTATTGCATCAAGGTTTGACGTTTGCTACAGGCGAGATGCGCATAAAAAGCATACAGAAAATAGGACTGAGCTGGTACTTTGAAGGTTGTGTTCTTAAACTGCAGAATAAGAATAAAGAAGCATACCGATGTTTTATAGAAGCACGTAAATCTTTTCAGGAGATTTCTGATAAGGGAGATGAGATGTCCGTATTAAAGCAAATGGCTGAGATAGAAAAAAGATTCTATTCGGCTGATGAGGCTATGAAAAGGTATAACGAGGTGGTGAACATTGCCCGGCAGATACCTGATACACTTATGTGGACTGATGCCTTGAAAGGACAAAGTGGTGTATTGAAGGAGCTTGGAGAGTGGGAGGAATATCTGCAATTGTCACTTAGGCTAGATTCTTTAATGTCAAATGTTGGCGATGTCAATATTCAGATGGAACTGAATTATGAAAGAGGGGACAATGCACAAAATTTGTGGGGAAATGATGCACTAGCAGAATCATTTTATTTAAAGAATTTAAGTCTGATTCCCAATTTGCAGGAAGAGGTAAGAAATAGCCAGTTATTTATTACCAGTTTACGCTTGTGCGATCTGAAGATAGCACAGAAAAAATATGATGACGCATTAAAATATAACACCTGTTGTTTGTCTTGTTATGCTTCAGAGTTTGGTCTTGCGTCAGCTAATCGTTATTCTCCTTACCGGAACCGTGCATATATTTATCAGAAAATGGGATTAAAGGATAGTGCTTTTTGCTGTATGGATTCCTTATTCCTGAGTCATCAGCTGAAGTCGGTGTCTATGGAAACGGTTGCCGGTCATTATGTACAGAGAGGTTTATTATATGCAAACTTTGATGAATACGGCTTGGCAATAGCTGATTATAAATATGCAGACAGTCTGCTGTCTGTCCGTTACCCGGAAGATAGTAATAGCAGAATGCATATTTTGCTGGCTATGGCCAATTGTTGGTATCATAAAAAAGATTTTGCTGTCGCTAAAAAGAATTATTCCCATTATTCAGTTTTGTGTAAATCTAAATATGGAGATCAGTCTATGGAGTATGCAAATTCACTTTACTATTTAGCCAACATTGAAGGATTCACCAATGAAAAGCAAGTTGGATGCAAAGATTACAGGCAGGCTGCAATTTTATTGAAAGAGCTTATTAAAAAGCAATTAAGATATTTGCCAACGAACGCCAGAACTAAATACTGGAATGATCTTTCTGATATATTATGGAATATGACTGCTTATGCTGTAAAAATAGGAGTAAAGCAGGAGCCTTTTGCCTGCGATGCATATAATGCATTGGTCTTTTCGAAAGGATTGTTATTGGAGTCTGAAAGGTCTATGAGGAATTTACTACGGCAGAGTGGCACGGAAGAAGACTTGGCACTGTATAATAAAATGCTACTGTTACAAAGTCGATTGACCGAAGTAGAGCGAGCTACAGGTAAGGGGACAGAGAATGCCAATGAACTTTATTCTCAGATTGATCAGATTGATAAACAGTTGGCAAGCAAGTGCTCTTTTTATGGAAACTATACTCAGTTCTTGAATACGCAATATAAGGATATAAAAAATGCTTTGAAAGAAGGTGAGGTTGCCATTGACTTTACGGATTTTAAATTAGATTCCGTTCATTGTTATGCAGCTTATGTTTTAAGGAAAGAGTGGGAATATCCCTTATTGGTTCCGCTTTTTAATCAGAATCAATTGGACTCATTATATAACACTGTAAATAATATAACAGACCGTCTTTATCATTTCCCTTATTCTCAATCTTTGTTGAAGCTTTGTTGGGAATCACTGTCTCATTATATTCATCTGGGTGAGACCGTTTATTATGTTCCGGCTGGTACTTTACATCAGCTATCTCTTGAATCTGTAGCTGTTACCTCTGATTCTATATTGGGAGATCAGTATCATTTTATACGATTGTCTTCTACCAGAGAAATCTGCAGGCAAGAATTACAACAAACTGGACATACAAGTGCGGTTTTGTACGGAGGGTTATATTATGATGTCGATTTGTCCGTTATGGATGCGGAAAGTAAGAAATATGATATATCCCGACTTTTTGCATTGCGTGGTGGAGCCATGGTCAGTGATTCTGTTTATCGCTATCTTCCTATGACCCAAGAGGAGGTAAATAGTATTGCTGATTTGCTGGGAGACTGCCGGATAGATGCGACTATTTATACTGGAACTCAGGGTACTGAGGAATCTTTCTTTCATTTGGATGGGCAGGCACCTCAAATTATTCATTTGGCTACACATGGCTTCTACTATACTCCGACGGATGCGGAGAATGTATCAAGGTTGGCAGGATATCAGAATGCAATGTTGTTATCCGGTGTGATCATGTCCGGTGGTAATGCAGGGTGGAAGGGAACCATGCTACCGGAAGGTGTTTTAGATGGCATTATGACGGCAGATGATATTTCCCGTCTGAATTTGAAAGGTGCGGATTTAGTCGTACTATCTGCTTGTGACACAGGATTAGGTAGTATCAATTCTGAAGGAGTTTTTGGCCTACAGCGTGCTTTTAAGAAGGCCGGTGTACAAACTTTAGTGATGAGTTTATGGGGAGTGAGTGATTGGACTACCAAAGAATTTATGGTGCATTTTTACAGAAATCTGGCAGAAAACGGCTGGAATAAGAGAAAGGCTTTTGAAGATGCAAAAGCATTCATACGTCAAACTTATCCTGAACCTTTCTACTGGGCAGGCTTTATTATGCTGGACTGACACTAAAAAATAGGAAATAATACATTTTTCTTCCAAAGTAGGGTTACTTTGAAGGACTAAAATACATTAAGTGGTAAATTAAAGGTTTACCATTATGAAATCGTATGCTACTAAAAGCCCTTTATTGAGTGATAATGACTATATCCATGGCCTTAAAAATCTGGATAACAGGATAACTCATCAATTCTTTTATAAAGAATGCTATTTTTTATTGAATGAAATCAAGTATTCACTTTACAATGGTAAAGTCGGATATGATGAACTTGTGAACGAACTATATCTGGAACTCAATGCTGGAAACTGGAAAAGACTGGATTCTTTTTTAGGAATAAATGATTGTCATCTGAAAACGTGGCTTTCTGTCGTGTCATGGCATTTTTTCGTCAAAAAGAAGATGGTGCTGATGGAGAAGGATTCTGAAGAGGAATTGATAAATTCCTGTAGGAATACTTATAATACAGAACTGAACCTTGAAGTAGATATAGATGTGAAACGGGTAATGTCTTTGATGAAAAACAAGCGTTATGCGGATATCCTAAGATTAATGATTATTGAAGGATATACACCTGAGGAGGTTGCCCGAAAATGGAATAAAACGATAGATAATATTTATAATATTAAACATCGGGCTATCAAGGAGTTTTTGAGTATTTACAATGGTAATATAAGTACATATAACCGAATTAAAATGAACTGAACATGGACAATTGGAAGCATATTGGTATTGCCGGAGATCAGGATAATATCTTTTTATCTGCCACTATGACTGGAAATTTGCAACTGATCCGTTTGGAACACATTGGTTATTTTCGCTATAACTCCAAATGTAAGCAATGGGAAGCAGTTTTGTGTGATAAACATTCTCTGATGTTGAAAAGAAATACAAATTCGCAAAAGATACTGAGTTATCATCCTCACTTGTTGCAGGTTAGCCAGTCATTCATCATTAATGTAAGATACCTGATCTTGATTAAGGATAATAATTGCGTGTTTCTTCCACCGTTTGATGAGGTGGATAATTTACAGATAACCAAGCCTTTTATGAGAAAACTGAAAGAAAAATATCCAAGTATTTAATAGCAGGGAGGAATTATGAACAAGGTAATGTATGAGGTATGGGGCGAAGATACTTTTGCCCGGGAAAGTTATTTGGTAGGTACTTTTGAAACACGGGAAAAAGCCGGTAAAGCGTTGGAAGCTAGTGAGAAATCTGTATTAGATCAGTGTGAAGAGTTGAGAGATACCTATTGGATAGTGGAACTGACTCCTGAACGGGAAAAAGAGAGGAAGGAATGGGAGCGTAATCAGGAAGAACAGCGTAGAAGTAAAAGCGATTTTGATTACTCACATCTTTGTGGACTTATATCCCGGCTGAATAGTAAGCTACTGGAGGTGGTAGTGCAAGATATAAAAGGGACTATAACAGATAAGGAAGTCAAGTTGTTGGAGGAGAATGAAAAAGTAAGTGATTGTTATGACTCTCTTTCATTTCAATACATCAGAGGGGTGAAAGATGACCAGTGCTGTCTGGTATATGTGGAGATCGGGTTTAAAGATGAGGGAAGAATGTCAACAAGTTGCTTTGTTGGGACTCCTAATCAGATAAGGAGACAATTCTCTTTTAAGAGAGGAGAAAAGTTTGTATGTAGGATTATAGATAAAATGATTGTAGATTTTTTTTTGATAAACTAAAAATATAAAAACAACATGAGTCAACGAGTTTATAATTTAATTATTTTGGATGAGAGTGGATCAATGAGCATCATTGAGAAACAAACTATTTCAGGTTTTAATGAAACGATTCAAACGATTTCTGCTGCGCAAAGGAAGCATGAAGGACAACGGCATTTTGTTTCATTGGTAGTATTTAATTCAGACAGTATCCGGACTGTGTTTGATAAAGTCAGTGTAGATGTGGTGTCGGAGTTAACGCATGAGACCTATCGTCCGGATTGCTGTACTCCTTTGTATGATGCAATGGGAATGGCATTGACAAAGTTGCGCTATTCTTTATCCGAAACCGATGATTATAAAGTATTGGTTACAATTATAACAGACGGGGAAGAAAATTCCTCTTCGGAATATGATGGAAGGCTGATAAAGAAAATGGTTGAAGAATTGAAGACTAAAGGTTGGGTGTTTACTTATATCGGAGCTAATCAGAATGTAGAAAAGGTGGCTGCAACGATCTCCGTAACAAACGTAATGAGTTTTGAAAGTACTCCATGTGGTACCAATCAAATGTTTGCAAAAGAAAGTGCCAGTCGTATGCGCTTCTTTGATAAACTGGAGAAAAACTGTAATAATTTGGCAGACAATTTTTTTGATGATGAAAAATAGTATAAAGATAAAATGAAAAAGATAACTTTGGGAAAAGCTTTGGGTACAATTGCTGTATTGTGCCTGCTTTGGGTTAGCATTATGTTGACTATTGGTTTTTGTGAACATTATGAGAGTGACGAGCAATTGGCTGATATATACAGTAGCGAGTGTCGTTCTTTTATCAGTGACGAGAAATATAGTATACGCAATATGACTACCGGAAAAACAACGATTGACGGCATCGACTGGCTGTTTGCGGCGGATGCATATACAGATTCGTTGGTTGTTTATTCCAAAAACTTCAAACGTGGATATTTCGACCGTTATACGGGAGCGAATGTGATACCGGCACAATATACACATGCCTGGATCTTCTCCGAAGGCTTGGCAGCTGTAGTACTGAATAATAAGGTTGGATTTATTGATCATCAAGGAAAGACTGTGATTGATTTTCAGTTTCCTTATGCTAAGGATAATAAGAAGCAAGTTGGGCTTGTGTTTCACGATGGGTATAGCAGTATGTATGATGCAACCGGGAAATGTGGCATAATCAATAAAAAGGGAGAATGGGTACTGAAACCATCCTATGAGTATATACAAAATCCGCAATATGGAAAAAGAGTATTCAATGACGGAAAGATGTATGGAGTACTGGATGATTCTTTGCATGTACTTCTTCCTGCAGAATACAGGGATATTGAATTATTAGATGATTATTTAGTGGCAGATAGACCGGATGGAGTTCAGTTACAGATTGCTTATGATGGTAGGATACTAAATAAGAATGTTTATCATGATGTGACTTCACTGGATTATGATACGATGGAAAGGGCAGAAGACGGCGAAGGAACAATCATGAAGCCTACCGGAATTTATAGATATGGTAGTTACAATCTTTACGGGCTGATGGATGAAAAAGGAAAGCCTCTTACTGCTCCCGTCTATCATAACATTACTGTACTTAGCAAAGATTTATTCTTGTGTGCTTTGAAAGACATATATTCAAGGATTATTGTTGACAGGAATGGACAGGTTGTCCGATATGAGGATTAATTCATAAATTTTATCGAAAAGAAGAGAAAAGAATAAAATAAACAAGGGGCGTCGTAACAACCTATCCATAAAAAGACTATATTTATTGCAGCGAGAGAGCACTTTAAGTAATGCTTAAGAGGAAAAACGAAAAGTAGTATATATACTATATATTTTCTATTATTAATTACTTAAACACATTTTTTATGGAAGCCAAGAAATCAAAAAAGGCTGCAATTGAGAATCAACGGGGTTCTTGGTTGTTGATGGGTTTGGTTGTTGCGCTAGCCTTCATGTTCGTTTCGTTCGAATGGACACAACATGATGTCAGAGTTGCAGCACTATCACCAGATGATGAATCCATCTTTGTAACAGAGCTAGTTCCGATCACATTCCCTGAAGAGAAACTGGAACCGCCTCCTCCTCCCGAAACTAAGGTAACAGAATTGTTCGAAATAGTGGAAAACAATATGGAGGTGACGGATAACGTTTCTACAGTGTCAGAGGATATGAATGCAGTTCATGACGTTATTTGGATACCACCAGTGGTAGAAACAGAAACGGTAGTTGAAGACATTATTCACGTAAGTGTTGAAGTCATGCCGGAGTTTCCTGGAGGTACAGCTGCTTTAATGAAATATTTAGGTAGCAATATCAAATATCCGACGATTTCGCAAGAAACTGGCTCACAGGGAAAAGTCATTGTTCAGTTTGTAGTAGATAGAGACGGAACGATTTCTAATCCTGAAGTGGTGCGAGGGGTTGATCCTTATTTGGATAAAGAAGCTATCCGCGTGATAAGTTCTATGCCGAAATGGACTCCCGGAGTGCAAAATGGTAAGAAAGTTCGAGTGAAATATACTGTGCCTGTGTCATTCAGACTGCAGTAGTAACTTGGAATAAATGAATAAGGGTTGGTTCCTGCAAAGAACCAACCCTTTTTCAATAAAAAAATATATCTTTGTCGGGAGAATAAAAATACGAATGATTGTTTTATGAATCTTCTACTCTGTATAAAAAGACCTTTTATCTGGCTTTCCCGCTTTCGTCATCGTTGCGGATATGGCGTCCATTCCCCATTTGCTTTCAGTCTCATTACCGATGTAATTTATGAGAAGATGCCTTACTATGCTTATTCTTCCTTGAAAGAAGAACAAAAAAAGATGGTAAGAGAGTGTGGGTGGACCAAAGGTTCTCAAAAGGTAAACCGTTTTTTGTTCCGGTTGGTAAATAGAGTACAGCCTGATACGATTATTGAGGTTGGGCGTCCTTCCTCGACAGCCTTGTACTTACAGTCTGCTAAACCATCGGCTTCTTATCTCTTTGCTTCCGACTTGTCGGAATTGTTTCTGGATGCGGATACTTCAGTCGATTTTCTGTATCTGAACGATTACCAAAATCCGGACTTATTGGAAGAAGTATTTCGGGTTTGCGTACACCGTACTACTCCTAAAAGTGTATTTGTAGTCCATGGAATCTGCTATTCCAAAGAGATGAAAGCGCTTTGGAAAAAGTGGCAGGCTGACGAAAGGGTAGGAATAACTTTCGACCTATATGACGTCGGTTTACTATTTTTTGATAAAACGAAGATAAAACAGCAGTATATCATCAACTTCTAAGAACCTTTGTACGTTTACCATCTATAATAGTAAAAAAGAAAGTTATGAAAAAGAGCCTTGTATATACAAAGACCGGAGACAAAGGAACTACCAGTCTTGTCGGCGGAAGTCGCGTTCCAAAAACTCATATCCGCCTGGAAGCTTACGGAACGGTGGATGAATTAAATTCTCACCTGGGATGGCTGCACACTTATCTGCAGGAGGAGTCCGACCGGGATTTTATCTTGAGTATTCAACATAAGTTATTCGCCATCGGTTCACACCTGGCCACCGACCAGGAGAAAACACAACTGAAACCCGCCAGCATCATTACCCCCGAACATGTGGAAAGTATTGAGCGGGAGATTGATAAGCTGGACGAGCAATTACCCGAACTTTGCGCTTTCATCATTCCCGGCGGAAGTCGTGGAGCAGCCGTTTGCCATGTTTGCCGTACGATTTGTCGGAGAGCTGAAAGACGCATTCTGGCTTTGTCCGAAACTTGTACAATTTCTCCTGAAGTATTAGCTTTTGTCAACAGATTATCAGATTATTTGTTTGTATTATCCCGAAAAATTAATTTTGATGAACAAAATAATGAAATATTTTGGGATAATAGTTGGAAATGATAGATTTTATTATACTTTTGCCGAAAAATAGAAAAAGAGACAAATTTAGTATTCATTTTAAATACTCAAGATTATGTATTGGACATTGGAACTAGCATCAAAACTTGAAGATGCTCCCTGGCCGGCAACCAAGGATGAATTGATTGATTATGCCATGCGTTCGGGTGCTCCTCTTGAAGTTATTGAGAACCTCCAAGAGATGGAAGATGAGGGCGAAATCTATGAGAGTATCGAAGATATTTGGCCGGATTATCCTAGTAAGGAGGATTTCTTCTTCAACGAGGAGGAGTATTGACGCTTTTCGAATAGATTAAACAATTAAATATCAGCGCGATAAACAATGAAAATTTGTTTGTCGCGCTGGTGTTTTAGGGTGTTTGATAGTGCGGTTTGTTTGTCTAAATTGCGGTTTTTCTTCTCAAAAACGGAGTTTGTTTGTCTAAAATTCCATATCTTTGTTTCTCCTCAGGAATATTGCTAAAAGGAGGAAAAAGCGTATGGGAAGACCGAAAAGACTATATCCGTTGGGCAAATATCGACTTCGTACACCAAAAGAAGTTGATAAAGATAAAGCCTATCCTGTCGAGTTGGAATATACTTGGAACAGGCAGATAATCCGTAAGACTACAAATGTCTTTGTCAAGGTTGCAGACTGGAATCAGAACGGCAATCAGGGACGGGGTGAAATCCGTGCAAGCTATGGTGGTGAGTTCAAACGACTGAACCAACTTCTGCTTGCACGTGTCGAACGTATAGATTCGCAGCTTGCCGAGTATAACGAAAAACATCCGAACCAAATTACAGCGGATGTCGTTTCCGGTTTTCTTGCAGACAAGCCTCTTGCACGTCGTGATCAGGGAAAAGATTTTGTGGAGTTCACATTGGAACGTCTTTCTTCGGATTATTCAAGGAACAGAATCGGTAGAAGCCGATACGAGAACGGAAAGAGTTGCATGAACATTTTTCAGGCTTTTTTACGGGCAACCAAACAAGGCACATACCGTTCGGACGCAATATATGTAGGTGATATGACACCAGAACTATTGGACAGTTATATCGTTTGGCGCAAAGAAATCAAACAGAATAGCGATGCGACAATTAATCATGCCTTGACACCGATATTGAAAGCGTGTGCATACGCGAGTGAAATGAGCATGATAGATCCAGCCGTGAATGCAAGGATTCAGGATATGCGTATCGTTACAAAAGTTTCACTTTCAGAGGAAGAGGCTGAGTTTGACGGGAAAAGCCTGACTAAAGAGCAAATGTCTGCTCTTTTAGAATATTACAAAACCTGTCAGGAACCACGTAGAAGGGAATTTTTAGAAATGTTTTTCTTTGCGTTCCACGCTTGCGGACTTCGTGTGGTGGATGTGATGACCCTGCAATGGAAACATATCGATTTTGCCCGGAAAAAGTTGCGGAAGATTATGATAAAAACAAACAAACGTCATGTGATTCCTCTGACTGAACCTGCATTGCGCATATTGCAACAATGGCAGGAAAAACGTGCAGGATGTCGGTATGTATTTGACCTTGTGAAAGAAACTTTGGATTTGGATGATGCGGAGGCTCTTTATAAGGCTCGTAATAATGCGACTAAATGTATCAATCAGTCGCTGGCGGTCGTGGGAGAGCAGATTGGGCTACCTTTCAGTCTTTCAATGCATGCGGCCAGACATTCGTTTGCGGTCTTTGCCCTGAATAAAGGATTGTCAATGTCTGTAGTAAGTCGATTGCTTGGTCATGGTAGTACGGATGTAACAGAGAAAGTCTATGCCCGTTTCTTGCCGGAAACCTTGTCTGCTGAAGTGGCTCGACTGAAAGACGAGTTAACTCCGCTTGAAATAATATGATTTTTAGAATTTATGGTATTGAGATAATTAGTTTTTGTTTCTATGTAATGTGAAATATTTATGCTACAAATAATATTCTTGGTTATAGGTCTTTGTATTATCGTTCTTGCATTGTCCTTTGCTTTCAAAAGATATGCAAGGCTGATTCTTTGGTCAAGTGCAATTACCTTGTTTGCCGGTACGCTATTGCTTGTCGGAGTCGGTGTGATAAATCCGATTGATGGAGATAATACTGGCTCTACAACGTTTTGGGGTACTATCATAACATTGATTTCAGGTGCGGCTCTTGCCTTTTGCGCTGAAATGCTGAAAGAGGGAAATAAGGGAAAAATAAAGGTGCAAAATGGCAATTCCTCTGTTTCGGAGGAACAGTCAGTATGTGACGAAGGGGCTGTTGTCTTGACAGGAATGTTGAATACGGAACTGGCTGTTAAAGTTTTTGCGAAAGCGATAGAGACTGGTTATATGAGCGAAAAAGGTTCCCATTATAAGTGGAATGATTCCAAAGTTCTGCTGGCATATATGTGTGGGCGAATATATTGTGGAGACAAGCCTGTATATTCTGATATGGACGAGAAGTCATTCTGGAAATTCGGCAGATTGGGGGTCTTTCCTGATACGGAACTGAGCCACTTGTTTGAAATGCCTGATTTGGGGCAGTCCCGGTCGAATAGGAAAGACCTTGTCGTTCCTGCAAAATCCAAGGAAATCGATAAGTTTTTTGAGTAGCTTGATAGCTACTCTTTTTGTTTATAATCAATGCTTTAATTCCCAATTCTAATATTATCTAATACAATCCTAACTTCGGTCTAATTCATTAGCCTAATCCATCCTAACTTCCTAAGTGCTAATGACTCTCTACCTTCGCTGCCGTTATGGTCGATGTGCACAGTCGTGCCATAACATAAACCCGGCTTACAGTCCGAGTGTGCATCAGGAAGGTTAAGCCATAATACGAAAAACTATGGCTAAGAAATTAGATGGAGAGAAAAATCTATGTGAGAGGGAATTGCTTGAGAAGATTCTCGGCATAGTAGAAAAACAGTTGCAATTACCACCTCCAAGTAAGACAGGTGGGTGCTGTCTCTATGACAACAAGTCTTTGATGGAGAAATTGAACATCAAAGAAAAGTATCTGAAAAAGTTGCGAGACAACGGCTATCTCGGCTACTCGCGTGAAGGTGATAAATACTGGTACACGCAGGAAGACGTGGACCACTTTCTGCGTCGTTTCCATTATGAAGCTTTCGCTATTGGCGATGAACTTCCAAAGCAGGAAGGAGGTGGCTATGTTTGACACCATTCATTTGACCAACATGCTTCGTTCTGAAGTGGAAGGCATTCCGGAAACAGGTCTTCCGTTGGATGCCTTCCCGGACAAGATACAGGAGATTATCCTGAACCTTGCCAGATACGAAAATTTCAATGTGGAATATACTGCGTCTATTGTTCTTTCTGCTGTTGCTACTGCAATAGGCAACTCTTGTCATATCCGTATAAAGGGCGAGTGGAAAACTTGCCCATCCCTTTATATGATGTTGGTCGGTCGTCCTGGGCTTGGGAAAACCCCTCCTCTCGGTTTTATATATAAGCCTATTAATGAGTATGATGACCGGCTGCATGAGAAATATAACGAGGAATGCGACGAATATGAAAGATCCATGTCGGCAGGCAAGCACGGAAGTGACAGGGAAGAACAGTTGCTCAAGAAACCGAATTTTGTAACGACAGTCATTTATGACTCTACTCCAGAGGCGATGATGAATATTCATCAGCATAATCAACGTGGGATAACATTGGTAGTTGATGAAATTCTGGCTTTGTTCAATTCCGTCAAAAGGTACAACAGCAAGAACAACCTCATTGAAGACCTGTTGACAGCTTATAGCGGACAGCCGTTAAAGATTATCCGCAAATCAGAATCTCGTCCTGTTCTAATCAAGAATCCATGTATAAATGTCATCGGTTCAGTACAGACAAATATGCTGCAGGAAGTCTTCCGTGCAGAGTTCCTTGCCAACGGATTGCTTGACCGTTTTCTGTTTGTCTATCCCAAAAACAGGAAGATATCGGGATGGAGACGAGAAGAACGGAATACAGTCCGTCCTGACATCATGAATCAATGGAGGACAATAATCAACAGAATCTTCAGTATCCCTTGCGTTCTTGATGATAAAGGTGCAACGTTAAATCCCCGGATTCTTACAATGTCTGACGATGCGGAAGAATGTTTTTACGAGTGGTATAATGGAATTATCGATGCTGTAAATGCTATTGAGGACGATGCCGATGTTGAAAGTCGCAAGATGAAACTCAACGGGCATGTCGCGCGTCTTACCCTATTGTTTCAGGTGATGAAATGGGCTACTGATGAAGGAGATATGCAATACGTGGAGTTGGATTCTGTGAAAGCTGCAATCCGTATGATTGATTATTATGAGGAAACATACGAGAGAATTCGGGAAACCATTGTCATGAACAGTATCGGTGAAACAAAGGAAGCTTGGCTATCCTTATTGGAAGATAGGTTTACTTCCGGGGATGCTGTTATTGCTGGTAGAAAAGTTGATATGTCCAGACGTACTGTCTATTATGCGCTTGACCAATTGTGTCGGCTTCAGCACCCTGTTATAGAAAAACTTCAGCATGGAGCCTATCGCAAGCTTATGACGGAAAACACTGATGCACCTTGCACTATTGCACTTTCTTCTTGCCAAGATACCGTGCAATCTGCTCAAAGTGCAAAAGTGCATAGTGCAACCACACTAAAATCAGAGAACCATGAGTGAATACAGATTCCATTTACAGAAATATAGGTTCGGAAGCAAGACTACTTGTCCGGAGTGTGGTAAAAGCCGATGTTTTGTCAGGTATGTTGATGAACAGGGCAGCATTATCTTTCCCGGGAATGTCGGAAAGTGTGACCATGAGAACAGTTGTGGCTACCACTATACACCTAAGGAATACTTTAAGAATAACCCTGATGTGTTTGAAATGAATGAGAATGCTGGCAAGTCACTCCAATATGCCTCTTATAAGTTGATAAATAAAACTCCAGTTTGTATTGTCCCTTCGCATATTCCGTTATCTTATGTGTTAAGGAGTCTGTCGCATTATTCAATCAACCCTTTATATCAGTATTTCTGTCATGTATTTGGTGAAGATGAGACAACCAGATTGTTTGGAATGTATCGCATCGGGACGTCTTCAAAATGGGGAGGCGCGGCGGTTTTCTGGCAGACAGATATAAATGGACAGGTAAGAACCGGCAAGGTAATGTGCTATAATGCTGAGACAGGCCATCGGGTTAAAGAGCCTAAGGCTTTTGTCAGCTGGGCGCATTCCGAGTTGAAGTTGCAGGATTTTCATTTGAAGCAATGTCTGTTTGGAGAACATCTTCTGAAAAATTCATCGTCTCCGGTAATGCTGGTGGAAAGTGAAAAGACCGCTGTTGTAATGAGTCATTTTATCCCCGATTATATATGGCTGGCAACAGGTGGAAAGAACGGTTGTTTCAACAGTGAAGCTATGCAGGTTCTCAAAGGCAGGGAGGTTACTCTCATCCCTGATTTAGGAGCAACCGAACAATGGAACGCGAAGTCCGCTTTATTATCTGGCATTTGTAAAAAGGTTACTGTCTCTGACATTCTAGAACGTACAGCTACTGAAGAACAACGCAGTCAAGGGTTGGACATTGCAGATTTCTTTCTCTTTTCACCGTCCAAACGTCAAATACTTCAACTGATGATACAGCGTAACCCTGCTTTGCAGTTGCTCATTGACGGACTGGATCTGGCATTGGTGGAGTAATCCGAAGTCTTACTTCGGGAATTTATAAGAAAGTCCATAACACAATAAGGACTTTTTGCCTGACAGCAATAAAGTTCCTCCGGCATCCGGCAGAATCCGGTTCGGAGTGAGCAAGCTCAAACATAAATCATTTATAAAAAGAATACCTATATGAATACAGATATAAAACAAGCTATGCACGTCGAAGCCGGCAAATCATTCGGCACGGCAGAGGCCAATGAAAATGAAAGACGTTGGAACGATGACAAGATTGACAGAAAGAATCAGGATCCGACCAACCACTACGACAGGACCAGAATGAAATTGAATTTCGAGATCGGTCCTGACGGAAAGATACATCCGTTGGGTTATCAGGAGAAATCGCTTGAAGTCCGTCTGCAAGAACGGCTGGACGAATTGGGTTGGAAGCCGTTCAAGGCGGACAGCAAAATCCAACCGAACTGTTGCGCTAAGTTTGTCTTCGGAGGAAACCATGACCGGACGCTTGAAATGGCTTTCGGGAATCAGTCCGTCAATCTGGAGAAAGGTGCGGACAACAGCCACCTGCACCGTTGCGAGGAAATCGAGAATTGGGCGAAGGATGTCTATGACTGGTGCTCCAACAGATACGGACAGAAAAACATTGTCGGTTTTCAGGTGCATATTGACGAGAGCAGTCCGCATATTCACGCTCTGATTGTTCCGGTCGGTATCCGCCCAAAAAGCGGACGGGAGAGTGTGATGTGGTCGGCAAAGTTCGGGAAAGACCGCTATGAATATGGCCGGATATTGAAAGAGATGCACACTTCCCTATATGACGAGGTTGGCAGCAAATACGGTCTTGAACGTGGGGACAGTATTGACGGGCGTAATGTACAGCATCTGAACAAACGCGACTATATCCGCAAGCTGACCAAGGAGGCGAAACAGGCGGAGAAAGCCGTCAAGGGACTTCAATCCATGATGCGGAATCTGGAATCAAGAATTTTCAGTTATAGGCTGCAACTTGAAGAGGCGGACAAGGAACTGGCTTCAGGTAAGATTACGCTCGACAGGTATGAAGCGCAGAAAGCGGATATACAGGAGCTCATTGCAGAGTATCAGACCAAACTTGAAGACAAGACCGACAAACTCCACGTAAAGGAGCAGGAACTGGAACGGCTGACCGCAGATGCGACAAAAGCCCGTTCGGTTGTCCAGCCGTTTCGTAACCACAAGGTTGATTTCACGCCACCACAGATTACCGAGAAAGTACCTTTGTTCGGTAGCGATAAATGGGTTGAGCGTCAGAACCAGTATATAGCTAAACAGTTTACTGATATTGTCCGCAAAATAGAATCCCTGTACAGAAATGATGCGGCACGGCAGGTTGAAGCAGCACAGCGTAATGTACTGGCAGATTATGGGGAGCTTTATCAGCTGAGACGGGATAACAAATCCCTTTCTGACACAAACGAAAGTTTGGAATCTGAATTGAATATGCTGTTTGATCAGTTGGCTATACCATCGGTTCGCAATCTGATTTTTGCCGTCGCCGATGCACTCATCGGTGGCCAGCCTGTATCAATTTCTTCCTGTAGTGGAGGCTCGACCTCTGATCTTCCTTGGGATGGCCGAAGACCTGATGAGGAGGAAGAGGCGTATCGGAGAAGGTGTTTGATGTTTGCGATAGGAGCGGTAAAGAAGCTGAATGAGAAGAAAAGTTATAGGAGAAGGTGATTCTGCATTTGTATATTATCACTAATCTCCAATATTTCAATAAAGAGTTGGGATAGTTGCGAATTATTGCGACTATCCCAATTTCACTTATACATTTCGCTAAATCAGAATTTACCGACACTTGATCGTTCATCAGAAGTGGTAAAAGTTCGTTGCGCTGCTTAATCAACTCTTCACATTCTACTTTTATTTGCTTCATTTTGTAAAATATCGGAGCTATAGTTTTATCGAATCTTTTGAGTAAATCTTTATTGGGCTTTATCATTGTTAAGTTATAAAGAGTTGAAGCTGTCATGCTTGGCACACCTGTTCCAGAATCCCATCTTGTAAAATCAATGTCTTTGATGGCAAAGAAAATATATTTAGCACAATGCGGAATTTTCATTTCAGAATAAAACATTGTATCAACAGTCCAAAAGGCTTCATCAATATACATGATGTTGTTTAATGTCCCCTTTCTTGGCATTAAAACCGACTCTCCTCTATATAAGCTTTCTTTTACTCTACGCATTTCTCCACCACTACCATAAACAGGATATAAACCTTCTGCTAAATGCTTGTGGTCACGTCCATTTTTGATAGTTAGGAAATACTCTAATGTACAATTATCCCATCCTTCGGGAATTTCTCGCTTCAACTTCTCATTCCAAACCATCTTGCCTCCACTAGATTTATACGGTTTCCCCTCCTCATTCGGGAAGTCAAATTGCACAAACCAATAATCGTAAAGTTGCTTTGCCATCGCCTCTAAATTCTGATTTAGCAGCCTCTTATATTATATATAAGGACAAAAATATCAGAATTATGAAAGAGAACATCATTCAGGCGATAGTTGCGGAAATGCAGCGTGACTTGGATTGCCGACAAATGGCACGACTTAAAGCCGTGCTTGCATCAGAACTGCATAATGTAGAAATCATAGAAAAAAGCGATTGCGCCACACAGCAAACGCAAGAGAATGAGCATCTTCTTAGCTCCTTTATATCAGCCAAAAAGATAGAGGGATGTTCAGACAAAACTCTGGCTTACTACCGCAATACCATTGAGCGGTTATTGGTTACGCTCTCTTTGGCTATTTGCCACATCAGTACAACAGACATTCGCTCCTATCTATCCGATTATCAAGAAGAACATCAATCAAGCAAAGTAACCATTGACAATATGAGGCGCATCTTCTCCAGCTTCTTTGCATGGTTGGAAGATGAAGACTATATCGCAAAAAGCCCTGTTAGACGAATCCATAAGGTAAAGACTGATTCTCTGGTAAAGGAGGTACTCTCGGACGAGCAATTAGAGCAGCTTCGTGACTGTTGTACGAACAAAAGAGACCTTGCCATTATAGATATTCTGGCATCTACAGGCATTCGTGTGGGTGAGTTGGTCAAACTGAATCGTGAGGATATAGATTTCCATGAGCGTCAATGTGTGGTATTCGGAAAAGGCAACAAGGAGCGTGTAGTTTACTTCAACGCCCGTACAAAACTACATTTGCAACAATACCTTAATGAGCGAACAGACAACAATCCAGCTTTATTTGTTTCCCTCAATTCGCCACATTCACGACTGACTATCAGCGGCGTGGAAGTCAGAATCAGAAAATTAGGTCAATCCCTTTCTATGCCAAAAGTTCATCCTCACAAGTTTCGGCGAACCCTTGCTACAATGGCCATTGACAAAGGTATGCCCATCGAACAGGTTCAACGTCTGCTTGGCCATGTACGCATTGACACCACACTGCATTATGCCATTGTGAATCAAAACAATGTAAAGTTGGCTCATAAGAAGTATTTGGGATAACTGAATCACAAAAATCTGCCTAAAAATGCGTAACTTTGCCCCTCAAATGGAAAAGGATATGCAATCTTACAGGCTTTCAGATTTAGTAAAAATAAAAAATGGCAAAGGCCACAAGATGCTTTCAAACGGGAAATACCCTGTTCTTGGAAGTGGGGGCATTATGCGCTATGTTGACAAATTTCTTTACGATAAGCCAAGTGTCTTGTTACCTCGTAAGGGAACATTGGATAATATCCAATATTGCGATGTGCCATTTTGGACTGTAGATACACTATATTACACTGAAGTGAATACAAACTTAGCAAATCCGTATTATTTGTATCGATATTTGTCTCTATTGGATTTGAGCAATTTAGATTCGGGAACCGGAGTTCCGAGTATGACATTTGACAACTATTACGGACTAAAAATTTTCTTGCCAAATATTGAAAAACAAACAAAAATTGCCCAAATTCTTCAAACACTTGACAAGAAAATCATTATCAATCGTCAGATAAATCAGAATTTAGAGGCGATGGCAAAACAACTCTATGACTATTGGTTCGTGCAGTTTGATTTCCCGAATGAGGAGGGGAAGCCGTATAAGTCAAGCGGTGGAGAAATGGTTTGGAATGATAAGCTGAAACGCAACATTCCTGTTGGCTGGCATTGTGGGAACCTCTCTGAAATTGCTGTTTTTACAAATGGGTTGGCTTGTCAGAAATTCAGACCAAAGGCTGATGAAGTGCCATTGCCTGTTATCAAGATACGAGAAATGCACGATGGTATTTCTATTGACACTGAAGAGGTAACGTCAAATATACCAGAATCAGTAAAGGTATATAATGGTGATGTGCTATTTTCATGGTCGGCATCACTGGAAGTTATGCTCTGGGCTTATGGGCTTGGAGGACTTAATCAGCATATCTTTAAGGTTACATCTGCAAATGATTTCCCGAAGTCATTCTACTATTTTCAACTTTTGGATTATGTCGATGTATTCAAGAAAATGGCAGAAGCAAGGAAAACAACGATGGGACATATTACGCAAGACCATTTACAACAAAGCACAATCGCCATACCTGATAATAAAGATATTGCGGATAAATTTGAGAAACTTATATCACCAATCTTTAAGCAGGTAGTGAAGTTGCAAGAGGAAATCTCAAATCTTATCAAGCAGCGTGACGAACTTTTACCACTTTTAATGAATGGACAAATAACAATAGAATAAAAATGTCTCGCATACTCTACAAATATTTAGATATAGTTGGCGCAAAGTGCATGATTGGAAATCAAGACCTTCAATTCACTAATGCGTCTCAACTGAATGACCCTTTCGATTGTCATCCAAAATTAATTGACTACTCAAATGTGCCGGACACTGAACTTCAAGGATGGATACCAAAGGATTGGTGGATAGAGAAAGAAGAAAATGACGCCCTCAATTTGCGCAATGATACATGGTTATGCAGCTTGTCGAAAGTTAATAATTCATTACTAATGTGGAGTCATTATTGTTATAACCATAAAGGTATTTGTATAGGACTTGACATAGACAAAGTGATGGAATCTGTTCCGCCAATGTTTGGTACAATATATCTTGAACCGCTTGTTCTTGATGTTCAATATCAGGATATAATAGAGCGTCCTAACGCGTATCATACCACAAAAGATTTATTCAGTTATCAATGGCGGACAAAAGCAAAGGAATGGGAATATGAGCAGGAGGTTAGATTAGTCATACCAAAACCAAGTCCAATATATGCAGCATTTACTCCTCAACAAGCAAAGCTGACAAAGGAAATATGGGATTGGCGTGAGATACGCCACTATATACCACTGAAAGGCGAATGCTTTGAGTCTATCTATTTTGGTGTCAATATAGAACAAACAGAGAAAGAAAAAATAATCCAATATGTTCGCAAGGAACTAAATCCGCAAATTAGGTTGTACCAAATGGAAGTAAATGAAAATGCTTTTAGATTACGACCTGTAATTATATGAACGGTCAGGTATCGGTAAATTCTGATTTATCTGACGATTAAGGACAATCTTCTTATCATAATTCTCCCAGATATCTGCAACAGATTTCTGCAAATCAAAACTCGGAAAATTGAAAGATAATGATGAGATATCAGCTGGATTGATAGAAGGATATGCAGAAACAGCTGTATCTGCAATATTTCCGATATATTCTGTTATGGTTGATTGTGTTAATAATAAATACAGATATCTAGGATCTATAATTTGTTTGTATTGCTCTTTAAGATCTATGGTAACAAAACCTGTTGATACAATAAAATTAGTTTGTGGATTATTTAATATACCATAATGCTTTAATCGGGGACGAACGGTTGAGTATATAATTGTATTGTTTTTCACTCTACGCTGAGCACGGCTTGGAGCATCTTCTATGTTGATAATAATAGTATCAGATATTACATTTTCTGTAATACTACTAGTATCTAGGTAAATTATTTCTTGTAATGAGTCAGATTTACTGATTGCTTTTACGTTAAAGTCTGCTATTTCTCCTAATTTATATTTCTTCATATTTCGTTCTTAAAAAGGTAAATCATCTACATCTATGGTCGGTTGAATAATCGGTGGATACTTTTTCTTGTAAAAGTTAAGTAAAAATAGACCGACGGTAGATACAGCATTAACTACGAGGTAAGCATATAATGGTTCTGAAATAAGATAATTAGTATCCATCTTGCCATGAAAGATAGTTTTTCCACTTCTTAAATCCTCGATAGCTTTGCAAGCACCAACTAAAGACGTAGAGATTGTTTTAATTTCATCTGGCATTCCTACTTCTGTAGTTAATTTAAACGCCTTAGTAATACTCTTAATCAAACTGTAAAGCGTGTTCTTTTCATCCCACACAACATTAATTCTATCATCTTTGAGAATTTCTTTTATAATGCTTTCTAATGCAGAATTCGCTAATCCAATAGCTAAGCTTGGATCTTCTTCTACATTTTTGAAGGCTTTTTCAAAGGTTTGACTAGCCGTTTCGTAACTAGATTTTAGCTCATTTTTGAAAACAGGAATACATGGAATGTAGTCTGGTGTTTCTACTCCCAAATCTATTGCTATTTTCAGAAGAGTTTCACCATCAATATTATGGAGCGTTTTCTTTACATCAAGTTTCTTTCTCTCTTCATCTTTATAGTAGAAATAGAAGTTCTCGTTATCTCCATAACAATCGTACACGATATGCCATTTTTCTAGATAATTGGTCACATCGTCATACCCTTTGTATAATTCAAATAAACGGTCATTGATATTTTGAACTATACTCATTAAATAACGTGGCGAGATATCATTCATTATAGCAACCTATTTGGGCTCTTTAGAAAAGTTTTCATTTGTTCCTCGCATAATTTGAGTATCAATTCTCTTCTACTCTTTTCAGAATCCTTCTGCTCTTTGCTAGCATATGGCATACTTTCAATTTCTCTTTTTTGTTTTGCAATAGCAAACTCAATTCCCTCATGCAATGATTTCTCGGAAATCTTTTGACAGCCACCTAATAGTTGGTCAATCATAAATGCAGATAGCTTTATTCCTCCATCAGTATTCTTGGCTATCTCTAGCATGTGCTCATTTAATTTATCGTAATCTATCATACCTTCTTGTCTTTACTATTCTTCATATAGTTTTTTATCCTCCTCTAACAAGTATTCGTATTTTGTACCCTTTAGGCTCTCCCTGTCATACTCTTTACGGTACTCCATGATATAGAAAGCAATAGTTTCCGGATATGTATAAAAATATGCACGACATACTTTCTTGAAAAGTAGAAGCATACGTTCATTTTCTACGAAGTCAAACATCCAAGTAAGCAAGTGATCCACCTCGTCCTTTGTTGCTTTTCTACTGCATATATCATCAACTAACGGAGTGTATTCAATCACAGCCCGGTCTTGAAGGTCTGATAAAGCCTTTGCCATTTCTATAATTCTTTCCTGAAAATTATCCTCTGTCTGCTTATCTATATTGGTCATTTTGCACGTTTTTTGAAACAATTTAGCCATAAAATCGTTAAAAGTGCGGGAAAATCTTGGAAATGCATATAAAAAGCATTATCTTTGCACCATCTCAGCAACCATGTGTTGAAGGAGAAACGGGGGCGATATTTTTATCGCTCCTTGCTTTTTATATACATTTCATATTCTCTCAACAATTTTTCCTTTCGAGATTTATAAGTTACCAAGTAGGCAGTCCAAGGCAAAATATAGTCTTTTGCTTTTCGTAATACTACTAAGTAGCCCTCATCTTCGTGAAAGATGAGAACATTTGTTTTGTTGCCGCGAGTATTCTCCCACACCTTCAAATAAGGGTGTTCAGATTGGTTTATCATTGGAGCGGGCCATTTGATTCTCTCCATACGTCTCAAATCGGGTTCTCTAGTCGCTTCATCTTCACCCTCTGAAGTCATATGCCAAAAAGTAGCCTCTTTATCTTGCGACAATGGATATTTCTTCAATCCCAATCTAATTCCTCTAAACACAGGACGTTTGGCGATAAAGTCCTGCTTGAAGCACTCATATACGGCTTCAAGATATTTATGAAAGTCTCCACCGAACTCACTCAATTCGATAAGGTCAGGCAGATAAAAATATTCATTATTTCCCATATCCACTTTTCCAAACAAATATGTTAAATTTATTCTCACGATAGAGGGTGCTGGCCATCAAATTATAGCCACTTCTTGATTTAATTCGATCAATCAATTTTAGCTTTGCTTCACTGGAGTTTTTCCCTCTATGAATATATGATAAAGCTCCTATTAGCAAATCAGCCAATGCAACTAATTCTACTTCTTCTGACCTTACCTGCTGTACTTTTTTTATTAGGTTGCGGTCAAAATCATAATGATTGTTACATAAAACTTCATGAAGTTTTTCTACCTTACGCTGTCCTCGTGTATCTTTTATATCTATATATATGTTATATTCACAATCTGGCTCAAAAAGTGTTTTGAGCATATTGAAATACATCTTGTAGTAAAAGTCATCGTGTGTTTGATTGAACAATTCGTGTTTTAAATTCTGCTTATCAGGGATAACCAACACGCGGAAATGAAGGTCGCTATTATCAAAGAAATAATTGATAATATCCATATAGAAATCTAATTGTCCCGGTGATACCTTATTCCATTTTATTTCGAAGTTCTTACTTAGACCATGCTCCTCTTTTATTTCACGTATGCGATGGAAAATCTCGTCTTTTTTATTTTGAGGGCACCACACACCACCAATTGTCATTGCACTTTCGTTATCGTGCTCCAAATGACAACTTTCATCACAATATATATTATATAACTGTCCCATATTATGCGATTTATATATTTTAGTTGTTAAACTTCAGACTATTCAGTTGTTTCATTATCTCAGTCTCCAGACGATGACTTTCTTCAAATTGTTGAGTTAAAGTCTGTTTGTAGTCATTCATTCGCTGGTTAAACTCCTCTTCTGTAATATCCACATAGTCAATCTTAATATCAAAGTATTGACCAGCAGAAAGAGAATATCCCTTTTCCTTAATTTCATCGTAGGTTACAGCGACAGAGAAATCATCAACAGCCTCTTTGTTCAAGAATGTCGTAACAATACGTTCTATCTCGTCATCGTTTAGACGTACTTTCTTAAGTCCGTTGGCATCTTTGTACTCCTCTCCTAATTTGCTTGCGTCAATCAGGATAACCTTATCCGAAGATGCCGATTTATCAAAGAAAAGAACACTTACATTGGTACCTGTATTGGCAAACACGTTGCTTGGCATAGAAACACAGCCAAATACCACTTTGTCATCTACAATTTTATGAAGAATTTTGTTCTCAATGCCACTTTTGGCTGTAATAAAACCAGTAGGGATAACAATCGCACCTTTACCTGTCTTTTTCAGCGAATTGATAACGTGCTGTATGAAACAGGTGTATATTGCCATTGATTCTTTTTTTTTGGCAGGCACATTGGGGACTCCTGCCCAAAAACGGGCTGGCATGGCAGCAATCTTCTCTCTGGTATCTGAAAAGTCCATCTTGAAAGGCGGATTGCTCACCACAAAATCAAACTGGCGCAACTGTTGTCCGTCATCGCTCTTGTGATAAGGGCTTACAAGCGTATCTCCTTGAATGGCATTGTCAAGCGAAGATACAAGTCCGTTGAGCAATAGGTTCAATTTCAGCATTTTGTTGCTTCGCTGGGATATATCTTGCGAGAAAATGGTACAACGGTCTTCACCTATTTGATGACTGAGTGCCATAAGCAATGTACCTGTTCCTGCCGATGGGTCGTAACACTCCATGCTATGCAGGTCGGCATTATCACCCACCAACAGACGAGCCATAATCGTGGCAATGGCGTGGGGGGTATAGTATTCCGCATATTTACCGCCGCCGGCTGTATTATAGTCTTTTATCAGATATTCAAAGATACTGGAGAAAAAGTCGTAATTCTGTGCAAACGCTTCTTCAAAAGAGAAATTCACGAGCTTATCCACCAAAGCACGGGCAAATGGCGCACGTTGTGCCGAATCGGTCACAAACGGTGTCAATGCCTCGAACAATGGAATCTTCGTGTTGGCAGTGGTCTGCGTGGAGAATATATCTGCATTCAGCTCCGCTATATCTGTCATTGTAGAATCGAAAATGGTGTCAAAATCACCTTTTCCCTGCTGGTTCCAAAGATTGGCAATCAAATGATACGGTTCGAGCATCGGGACATCGGGCGAAATGGCACTCTGAATAAGCATACGCTCATCGGCAGAAAGATTTTCGTATGCCGTTTCCCATTTTACGTTTCCTGTCAGTTGCTTGGCAATCTCGCTTTTCGCATTTTTCAGTTCATAACCGAATTTGTCATTCAGGAATTTATAGAGAAACACCTGAGTGATAATCTTATATTCGTTACCATCGTTTCCCATACCGTATGATTGGCAGGTGGCTTTAAGCCCGTCGATGAGTCTTAATGTTTTTTCTTTAATATCTGACATAATCTTTATGCAATGCCATAAGTGGCGTTATATTGGTTGATATATTGTTGTGAAATGCGTGTTTGGATGAACTTGTAATCGTCCATTTCCGGCTTGATTTGCGGAAAATGAAACAGACATCCATTAATGAGAGCCATCACCGTGCGCCCGAAATAAGCATCCTTTTTCAGAATGTCGTTACGATCATACACTTTGGCATCAACATCTTCTTTTATAATATTGAGGATGGCTGCAATCTCTTCGTCAAAAAAAGAGAACATAGGTTTCTGTCCTTGATCTTCCCTTTGCTTGTTCACTTCACGTATGCGCTTGTGTACACGGGCAAATTTTTCATCGCCCTTGTACTTTTTCAACAAGACATTGTTGCGCTTTTGTAGGTCTTGCAAACGACCGATGATTTCATCCAAAGCCTGTGTTTCCTCGTTGAACTTAGCTATCGTGTCAATCACAAAACCGTGTTCCTTGAAGCGTTCCATAAAGGCTTCACGCAACGAAATGAACTCCGGGTCGTCTTGGTCGAAGTTTTGGGTAAACGAAGAAATGGTACGCTGCCATTTTTCTTTCAATTCCACACCACCGGATATAAGGCGCATTTCCTCTTGTCCTATTTTGGAGAAAGTGAACTCTATATCCATCATTGCCTCATTAATTAGGGTTTTCGTTTCCTCGTTTGTATTGAAAGCCTCTTTCTGATTGATGATACTTATCCGTCTTTGCACCTCAGAGAGCAGTTGTGGCAACTTGGTGATTTCGAGTTTGGCAAATTGCTCTTTCATTTCGTCATCCCCGAATGTACGCACGATATTCGCCATGTTTTTGGCTGACTCCAATGCCTGTTTGAGGTCGAGCAATACAGCCTTATCCTCTTCGGTGGAGATTTCAGAAGAAAACTCTTCCGCATTGTCGTATGTGTAATTGAAGAGCGTTTGCCGAACTTTCTTCATCTGATTCAATATCTCTTCCTTGTCCTCAATAACTTGGGTAAAGGTGTCGGTAGCAGCGGATTCGCCAGTCTCGTCCACATCATTAAAGCGGTTCAGCTCTTGCAAATATGCTTCGTTGGTTTCCTTGAAGTTGCGCTTGATGTCGGCAAAGTCAATAACAAAACCGTAACGCATACCCGGATAAGGACGGTTTACACGTGTTATGGCTTGAAGCAGATTGTGGTCTTTCAGTTTGCGCCCGAAATACAGGCGTTTCAAGCGTGGCGCATCAAAACCAGTCAAAAGCATATTAAAGACAATGAGAATATCCACTGTCATATTTTTCTTGAAGTCTTTGACTATCTGCTTACGAGTTTCTTTGTCATCCGTATCGTGAAGAATGATTCCGGCTTTCAGCGGTCTGTATTTTGATTTGTAATCCACTTCCGGTTCACCCACTACATACGAACCATCGGAAAGTTTTATCTTGATGGGCTTCGGCTGATACTTCTGCCATTCTTCTTGGAATACATCATAAAGCCGCCTTGCCTGTTCGCTGGTTTCACAAATGACCATACCGCCTAAAGTATCATCTCCTTGTATCTTGCGAAACTCTTTTAAGTCTGTCATAATGTAACGGGCTAACTCGCTTACATAACTTGGATGCTCTATGATTTCCGACTTACGAATGTCTTTCTTTTGTACAAGGGTTTCCAGTTTGTCGTACACATCAGACAAACGCTCTTTGTAGGAAGTTTCTATATCCTCACGTATGATTTTCAGCGTGTAGCCATCGGCAATAGATTTATCGTAGTAATAGGTGTGCAGATAGTTACCAAACACCTTGCAACTGGCGCGTTCCTCCTTTAACAGCGGTGTACCCGTAAGTGCGATTTTAACAGCATCGGTATCGGCATCAAAGAGGTTGGCAAGAAAGCAGCCACCGGGCTTATATCCACGGTGCGCCTCGTCAAGAATGAAAATGCGTTGAAGATTGGTTGCATAATCACTGATGCGTACTTTTTCCTTATCCTCTGCAAAGCGTTGTATGTTTACAACCGTGATTTCAGCTTGTCCGCTTACACCTTGTTGCGCTTGATTACTGCGGAACTGCTCCATAAGTTCGGCTCTTGTATTGGCGGTAGATACTACCAACCCACGAGCTTCAAACTCTTGTGTGGCTTGTTCCAAAAGGTCAAGGCGGTCTACTATAAAATAGAATTTGGCAACCTTATTTTGTTTGGAATAGAAATCGTTAAGAATATAAGTCAGATAGTATGACAAGGCGGTTTTACCACTACCTTGCGTATGCCAGACTACGCCAGATTTCACCCCCTCTGCCAGTTTTTGGCGAATAGCTAACGATGCAAACAATTGTTGGTAACGCATGATATGCTTTTGGTCGGTAGATTCTATCTTTCCATCCACCTCACGCTCCATACGGACATAGGCAATACCATATCTAATGATATACAACAACCGTTCAGGCGAACACATGGATGTTAGGATTCTGTTTGTAGGGGTGTTGAAACCAAGATTTGTCTGGTACTCAGGGCTTGTATGAATGACTTGGCAATTGTAATCAGACAATATCTGTTTTTCCACCATCTTGTCAATCTCCTTATACGGATAGTCACGATGGAACGGTGCGATTTTCAGACCGCTTAAATTTTCTTCACGGAAGCAATTGAATGGTGCGTATGAACGTGCTCCAGTACAATAGAAAGCCCCTTGTATGGGTACGATACCGCCCAACGCATCATATTCCATATTATTGCTGAATATCATCAACTGCGTAATGTTGATGAAACGGCGGAATTTTTTATTGGGAAAACGTTCTTTGTTCATTCGTGCGCTCTCGGCCAACATACCACCATGATTGTTGGGCTTCTTCACTTCTACAAAACAAAGTGGCAACCCGTTTACGAACAAAGTAAGGTCAGGACGAAATTCGTCCTGTCCGTTCTTACAGGTAAATTCGGCTGTGAAATGGAACGTATTATTCCCAATGTTATCAAAGTCTATCAGCTTTACATGCGAAACAGCTTTGAGACGGTTGTAAAATCCTCGACCGAGGTCATCATCGTTCAGTTCCTTACGAATATCTTTCAAAACTTGAAGAAACTCTCCCTCATGTCCGGGATTCAGATTCTTAAACTGCCGTTCAAATACCTGCAAAAGAATATTCGTGTCACCGTCATAGACCGTGCCATTCTTATCTTCACTCAACTTGCCGAAGTAAGTATATCCTATTCGGGTGAGATGAACCATTGCAGGCATCTGCACCCGTGTGGCTTCTGAAAACTGCTTCATGTCACCTATCCTTTTTGTCGGTTATCAAATCCTTCAAATCGACCTGCAATATCTCTGCTATCTGTTGCAAGGTTTCTAAATTTGGTTGAATCCTATTACAGGCATAGGCATTTACCATACTGAAACTCTTGTCGAGTTTCTTAGCCAACCATGTCTGAGAGATACCTTTTTCAGATAATACAGCCTTTATTCTATTCAATTTCATTCTTTGATGCGATTTTATAGTGCAAATATAGCGAATTATATTCGATAAATCGATTTGTTTTGCGTACATTTGCATCAATCAAAGAATATCAATATGAAAAGACATCAGATAATCCACATTCGTCTCAAACAGAAGTCTGATATGCGGAAAATACGACGTCAAAAAAGGATTAAGAAAACGCTTCATAAAAGAAGAGTATATCGGCAACTAAGAAGAATGACCGAAAATATACAAAAACCGCGTCAAGGTCCTCAAGGTTTGAAAACATATGAAGCTATTGCTCCATCGAGATTTAATATTAGTAATATTGATGAATTAATTAAGTTTCTACAAGAGACTGAAAGTGTTTGCAAAAGACAAAAAGTTAATTTTCTGAAAGTTAATTTAGATAATGTTGTTGCTATTGACATGTATGCCATTTCTTTAATGTTGTCTATGCTTAATAAGTTGTCATGTAGAAATATAAGATATTGGGGAACATATCCAAGTGATATTCAATGCCGTCAATATATTATAGACTCTGGTTTCTTGGATATTGTTAAGACTAATATAAAGAAGCCAGAAGACCGTCAAAAGGGAAACCAGATTTATATGGTTGGGAAGAACTGTGTAGATAGTAATAGAATAGGAAAATCCGTTCGCGAGTCAATGACCCATCTTGTAGGTACGCCAACTATATATCCTCCGGTCTACGATAATATGTGTGAGATTAGTGCAAATTCTGTTGAGCATGCGAATGAACATATGAGAGAAAAAAATTGGTTAGTTTCCATTTCTATAGAAGGAGATAAAATACACTTCATTTTAACAGATACAGGCCTTGGGATTCTCGCAACTTTACGGAAGAAAACGTCTCAAAAAATTAAGGATATGTTTCTTAAGAGTGAAGCAGATGTATTAAGAGATGTTTTCAAAAAGCTATATCAATCAATAACAGGCGAAATAAATAGACATAAAGGATTGCCAATAATATACGAATCATTTGAAGAGGGCTTTATATCAGACCTACAGGTCTTAACAAATAAAGTGTTATTAGATTTTGAAACAAAACAGTCAACTTCTTTAGGTCGGGGCTTTAATGGAGTTCTTTTCTCATGGACAGTCTCATTAAATAATTATAACAAATGGATAAATTCACTATAATGGAACAGATTAGAATTAAGGTTTTGGATTTCACAGAGAATCCGGGTCCACGGTACATTAGACAAGATAAAATAGGAGAGTCAAATTCTGGTGAGGCATTTTATCTACAGACATTAAATGAAGCATTTTCACAGGCTTATAAGGAGAATAAACAGCTAGTATTAGAATTAGATGGAGTATCAGGTTACCCGTCTTCTTTTCTTGATGAAGCTATAGGCGAGCTGGTATTTGATTTTACTTTGGAAATCGTAGAAAAATATCTCGATTTCGATACACATATGTACAAAAGAAGAGTGGCTCAAGTAAAAGAAGAAACCTATCCTCAATGGGAAGAAAGAAGAAAAAATAATGATACTGTAGTACATTCTTCGGGAATAAGTGGAAACATTTATCATATTAATGGTGATGGGAAATTAGATATAATGCCGATATTATGACAATTGCAGATATTCTTACTTTTGTTGGGATTGCCGTATCTATAATATTTGGCTTCTTTGTTACTCATATTTGTTCAATAAGGGATACGAGGACAAGGGTTCTTAAAGACTATTATATCGAGCAAGTAAAAGGAATTAAAGGCCGCGTAGGTGACTTTTTTCATAAAGTAGCTTTTGGAAAGGGTTCATTCCGGAAAGTAGTGAGTTGGTATGACCATTTGGCTATTGATGTTAAAGGGACAGACCAAGGTGTACGAAAATCATTAGACCTTCAAATTGCAGAGTTTATGGATATTCTTGATCAATATTATGGAGAAATAACAAATTGGGAAGATTTTAATAATCAATACTCTGCATCTCGTTATATTCCCTCGACAGAGCATAAGTCTAGATTATTGCAGATGAAATATGAGATAGACGAATTTCTCAATGACTATGTACACCATATAAATCAGTCTAATAATTATCCTATTTGGAAGGTTCAATACAGGCGAATAAAACAGAGCTACTACTATTATAAAGGAAAAGGCTATAAATGCGCTTTTTGTCGTTCCATTTGGGAAAGAACTGAAAAACATTTTTGGGAATGTATTATTGTTTTAGCGATTATCGGAATAACAATTTTCCTGATCAATAAAGTTTCGATTGAAAAAAAAGATGACTTGTATACTCCATTGAATAATATATCCAATAAGCAAGATTCAATATATAGAGAGATTCATTTGTTTAACAACAACTACAAACCTGTAGAGATTCAATCTAAGACTTTTAACAATTCATCATTCTTCAGCGCAGACAAAGTAGATTCCGTACAGATAAAATTGTATCAGGGACAAGCTAAACAATAAATGCAGTAGAGTTATAAGGTATTCGAACATTTGTTTGTCCACCCTTCCTCCAATCGCCTCAGACCGTTTCAGACGGCGTGGTTTGTTTGCGCAAATTTCATTGATTATTACATAATATATTGATAATCAATGTTGGCAAATTTCTTCAACGAGGAGGAGTACTAACATCCACAGATAAGCTAAATAGTTAAATATCAGTGCGATAAACAATAGAAATTTGTTTGTCGCACTGGTGTTTTATACTCTTTGATGGTGTAGTTTATTTGTCTAAAGTTCCATATCTTTGTTTCTCCTCAAGAATATTGGTAAAAGGAATTCTAAGACTTGGTAAGTCTTTTCTCCTTTTTTATTGCAAATTCCTTGTCGGCTATCGCTGCATACTGTTTCTTTGAAAGGAAACCCGCCATTGATGTGAGGTTTATCAATGACGGGCAACTGACTATTTTTTCCACATTTCAGGTATTCCTTCATAAGTCACATATACTCCTTTTTCCATGGGGAGAGGAGCGAGTTTTTCCAGAACGTTTTTCCATGACTCTTCTGGAGGTAAGCCAAGGCGTTCTCTCCATTTTGGGTTTAAACTGAAATTCTTTATTCATACAACTGTAGTTTCTCATTAATTGGAAACTATACAGTTGTAAATAATGGAAGAATGAAGCACCGGGGGCATTAGAGAACCCTATATATTGCTTCCGCTATCTTCTTCATGCCTTCGTCGTCGGGATGTGCGATGATGAAATCCTTGGTTACAGTATATGGCTTTCCGTGTATGTCATAAAGAGTGTCTCCGACTTTCGGACGTGAATCATACAAGCGGTCTATCCAGTCAATCGGAATGAAAGTGAGTCCATGCATATGCGCAGCGTTGATGATGGCACGTTCTTTTTCCTCATCCTTCCAGAAACAACCGGTGATGACTACTTTGTCTGCTTTCCGCTTGCAATATTCCACCAATCGGAGGATACCTGATTTGAATGCTTCCTTATCTTGTACGTTTTCTCCCAAGCGGATAACAATCACATCCTTGTCCGTAACATGAGTGCCAATCAGCGAGTCGATATTGCAATTCAGGTTACGTTCCCAATAAGCGATGTTCAGCGGGGTAACCACTGTGCCGGGACGGTTTTGCGAGAGCATCTTCTCCAATTGATGGCAATAGTCGTTTTCTTCTTTGGATGCTGCCATGCCCCATTCGGAGAACCATTCGATGTCCGCTTTATATTCGTGGCGGGTGATAGAGTTGCCTAAGCAAAGAACACGTAACGGAGGGCGTTGTTCTATCCGGTTGTCGGAAAATGAGGGAGTTACTTCTTCCAGATAAAGCACGCGGCTGGCATATTCGTTTTGTTTCGAAGATTCCACTCTGTGGGTAGAGGGAATTTCCAGTCCGTTGTCATTCAGATATGCACCGCTGAAACTTTTACCTTCAAATTTCAAAGGTTCAGTGTCGATGCGGTTCAGCTCATGCACCTTATAATATTTGTCCGGATCAAGCCCTGCCATCTTCACCCGTGGCAAGTGCTGGTTGCAGAAATGTTCCGTTTTCCACCAGTAGAATACGGCTTTGTCCTTTTCCGGCGATACATACATCAGCGAAGCTGCGCCCTGTTTGTCATACGGAGAAAGTAAACGGTAAATATCTCCGAACTGTACGACGGGACGTATCGTTTTGTATTCGGTAATGGCGTTTCTGCACAATGCCTTTTCCGCTTCCGTCATATCCTTGGGCTGTATTTCCATACCTAAGCGCCCGCTCATCGCTACATCAATACGGAACTTCAATGGAACGGAACGCGATGTCTGATGGTTAGGGCTTGCGCTGATATGCGCCCCCATGCCGATGGCGGGGAAGAAATAGGAAGTTCCCCATTGGATGTAGATACGCTGAAGTGCATCCGTATTGTCGCTTGTCCAGAATTCGTCGAAGTAGGGAAGTACGCCGTAGTTGACACGTCCGCCGCCGCTGGCGCAAGCTTGTATCGTCAGTTGCGGATAGCTGGCGCGAATGCGTCGGCACACGTTCTCAAAACCCCGGTGGTATTCGATGTTCAGGTGGCTTTGATTGTCTTTGGTCAGGTATTGCGAACCTTGGGTGATGATGGACATATTGGCGTCCCACTTGATATAATCAATGTCGGGATAGGAATTCATCAGTTCGTCCACCGTCTGTACGATAAAATCCTGCACTTGCGGGTTGGAGAGGTCGAGCACGACTTGTGTGCCGCCGCGGGCGCATACCACTTCCCGTTCGGGTGCCTTGATAATCCATTCGGGGTGCTTTTCGTACAGTTCGCTTTTGGTATTAGCCATTTCCGGTTCCAGCCAGATGCCGAACCGTATGCCGTGTTTCCGGGCGTTGTCAAGTAATGATTGCAGTCCGCCGGGGAGTTTGGTCTTGTCTACGGTCCAGTCGCCTAAGGCATAAGAGTCGTTTTTGCGTGGATATTTGTCGCCGAACCAACCGTCGTCCATTACAAACAGTTCGCCTCCCATGGCAGCGATGTCACCCATCATCTGGTCCATGCCCTGTTCGTTGATGTCGAAATAGACGCCTTCCCAACTGTTCAGCAGAATTTTGCGGGGAGTGTTCCCGTTGGCGAGTTTATGCAGGCGTGCCCATTGGTGGAATTTCCGGCTGCATCCGCTCATCCCTTCATCGCTGTAGGTTAGTGCCAATGCGGGGGTGCGGAACACTTCTTCTTTTTTCAGGTTGTACCAGGAGTTTTCTTCGTTGATGCCGGCGAGGAAATGGTGCCAGTCGTCTTCTTGCGTGTCAATACGCAGTTTGTAGTTGCCGCTGTAGCAAAGCGCTGCGCCGATGACGCGTCCCGTGTTCTCCTGCGGTTTGCCGTCGAGCGAGAACATCACTTCTGCATGTGCCGATTGGGAGTTGCGTACCCCGTCCGTGTTTTTGATGACTTTCATACCCGGTTGCAACGCTTCCTGGCAGAGTTGTCCTTCGTTTGCCCAGGCACCGGAAAGATGTGACAGCCAGACATTGCCGCGGCGGACAGGCAAGTAGGCAGAAGCAAACTGCTGAAGTTGGACAGGCTTCTTCTCTTCGTGACGGATTTCAGTCCATGTCTCGATGACATCCGCATCCTGCCATGCTTTGTAGCAGATGTTGACGAAGAAAGGATACACTTTGTCTTTCAGTTCTATCACCGTCAAAGTGGCATTTTCTTTTGTAAGGCGTGTTTCTTTTACGCCTATGACTGCCATTTGAAGTGTCAGGTTGCCGTCGGCATGGCGGACAGACAATGCCGTTTCGCATGGATACCCCATTCCATAGACGGGATAAGCATTTCTTCTGCATGCTGTTTCACAAATGCTTCGGATATCCGCATCGGAGGTGCGTGAGCCGTAATACAGTTGTTCCGGTGTACCGCCGTTTGGTACCGAGAGGAGCAACTGTGTCTGGGGAGTAGATATGGTGACATTCTGCGCTGACAGAAGTGTAGACAACAGCCAGACGGAAATTAGGAAAAACAGATTTCTTTTGTTAATAATTATCATAATAGCAAATTACGTGTTTTCTATGTTTACTAATGGAAACTTTTTGTATAAAGTGGATTCTCACATGAAGGCCAATCAAGAAAGCGACCTTCATTATCATTGAATTTTTCAAGTCCGTCTTCTCCAATTCTCGTCATTATAAGTTGCAACAAGTCACATAGATGGCCTTTTTGTTCTTTCAAATAATCCAAGTTGCCTTGATAAAGATACCAGTCTCTCTGAATCAATATCCACCAAAGAGAATACGTACACATTGTCATCCATTGGGGAAGTGGTGTAGAGTCACGGATCAAGTCGAGGCTTTTGGGGATCACTTCATTATACCCAAAAACCGTATTGACTGTCATCACTTCGGGATGCAAGTCTCTAATCCAAACCAAGCGGTCACGTTTTATCCCATCCCAGATATAATCTTGCATATTCAAATGCACCGTATAAGCTCCAGTTTGCCATATCTGATTCAAGCGTTCGTCATTACATCGGAACGAACCTTTGTAAGGGATATCTTGAAAAATAGAAATAGCCCGTATCTCTTTGAGGTGCAATTCTGCAGAATCGTCCAAAAGGTCAATCCGGGCAAACCGGAAACCGGAATTCCCGACTTCCAAGACCCCAAGCCAAGGTACACTAATAACAAAATCACGCATAGCATGATCGTTTGTCGCTCCATTCACTTCGTCTATGTCACACATAGCTTCGCTTACCGACTCTCCTAAGCGAACACGAATAGTAACAGGAGCATGTGAGGCTGGCATACCGGTGACAATTTGTAAGCCGCCTTGCAATTCCTTTCCGAAATCGAAAAGAATAGCAGGATGTTGCTGCCCGGTACTCGAAAGTTTACAGAGTTCATTATTCACAAGATTTGCTTGTCCATGCCCTGATCGGAGTAAATATTCTGCTCCTTGTATTAGTTGACTCTCCTGTTGCCAAACAATGCGTATCGGAGAAAGATACTCCCGTACACGGCTATCACGTTGTTGAGCAAATGATGTGACAACATGGAATAGAAAAATAGGAATGAGTACTATTATCTGACATTTTTTATACAGCATCAATTTTTCCATTATTTAGTAATTCGCATTTTTAGGGCTTGTAATCATATTCACCATTCATTACCCGTTTTACGGCATTCAAGTAACCATAACCATGCTTCATATCGGGCAAGAGATAACTTCCTTCCACCCATTCGTTCCACGAGTTGATTGTAATCAGTTTGGGGCGGTCGGGGCGTTGGTCTACATATTCTTTCGTCTTCTGCAAGAAAGCTGCAAAACTTTCTGGCGAGTCATTGTAATGAACCACTTCTTTGGCTGTTTTATTCGGGAAACGCGGGGTGTCATCCCATCCTATTGATGCATTTGGGAAGAATGGCACACCCAATGAATCCAGTTTCGCTGTCCATTGATCGCGACGTTGCATGGCTTTTGTACCCCATGCCAGATAATCTTCTTCGTATGGCCATCCCCAATTGTATTTTGTCACACTGTTTACTTCTGCCTTTACAACAAGTTCTATAAACTTGTCGGTGGGAGACCCGTCACCGATGAGTTGCAAGTGCAAATCAGGGAATCCTGCCTTTTTCACTTCGCTACGGAAATAATCCATAGCCTTCTTCACACCGTCTGCATTACCGAAACTTTCCAACAGTTCATGAAAACCAAATATGGAAAATACCGGACAATTGTCTATCTTGTAATAGTTGGGCTTGTGAAAGTATTGGCGTATCACTCGTTCTACAATGATTTTAAAGTTGGCCCAGTCTACCACACCGGTCCACAGACGCGAGTTGTTGTCCTTGTAACGGTGTACATTCCAATAGTTGTGTGCCACGTTATGGTTGGCCCACATCAGGTAAAACTTCATTTTTTTATTATTCTTGGCTTTCAGAAATCCATTGTTTACGGTGCTTTCTAAAAAAGGCTGTCCGTTGAACCAGTACCAATCGAAGATAAACGTATTGATGCCGTGAGCGGTTGCCACGTCAATCCATTTCTCCATCACCTGCGTGTCATCGTCCATTTCGTATCCCCACAAAGGAACCTTTGGCTGATAGTGTCCTTCGAAACGGGGATTACCTTTTTTGATAATTTCCCATTCGCCTGTACCTTCACTCCACAGTGTGTCGCGTCCCATCGGATCATTGTGACACGACGGCCAAATATAAGCTGCCACATCATATTCATCTTGTTCTTTCAACTGTCCGCTTCTTTGGGGTGTAGAGACACAGGAGCAGATTGTTGTGATAGCAACCATTAAAAGAAGAGTAAGTAAACTCCATAAATAAGTCAGTGTTCTTAAATAATGCATATCTTTTTTTATTTTAAATAGTGAATAATTTAATCTGTTCATTAAAGTAGAAGGTACACCTTGATTTCATTTAAAGGTAACGTCGCGCTGATTTCTTCCGAGTTGCAGAACTTTCCTCATAACAAAATCATAGTGTCGGCAACAATATCTTCGGCTTGTACTATGTCATGAGTGCAAGCTCGTGCGATTATAATAAGTACTCCCTACAATACAACTTTTATCAGGTGTTACTTTATTCTGCTTGGAAACTTTTAGTTTGTACATCACGGGAGTTCGGCCCTACCATAACATCAAATTCTCCGGGTTCGTAAACATAGTGTAATTCGGAATTATAGAATTTCAAGTCATCTTTCGTAATAACAAACTTAACATCACGACTTTCCCCGCTTTTCAGGAAAATGCGTTCAAAACCTTTCAACTCTTTCATTGGACGGGCGACCTCCGCGTAAATATCACGAAGGTACAGTTGTACCGTTTCATAACCATCATAGTTCCCCTTGTTTGTTACAGTGACAGACACAGTCAACTCACCATTTTTAGGCAAGGTTTCCGAGCTAATCTGCAACTCACCATAAACAAAGTCCGTATAACTCAAACCATATCCGAACGGATACAGAGGCTCATTGCTCTCATCCAGATAATTGCTGGCATAGCGGTTGAATATATGACTGTCGGGATCAGGACGACCCGTATTCAAATGATTGTAGAATAACGGCAGCTGTCCCACCGAACGCGGGAAGGTAGTTGTCAGTTTGCCACTTGGAGTGATCTTGCCAAACAATACATCGGCAACCGCGTCCCCTGTTTCGCTACCGCCAAACCAGACATTCAATATGGAATGAACATTCGCATCCTCCCAGTTTAAGACTAAAGGACGTCCCGTGAACAGAAGAAGTACGACAGGTTTGCCCGTCTTCACTAAAGCCTTCAATAAATCCTGTTGTGCATCGGGTATCTCAAGACTGGTGCGTGAAGCCGATTCACCGCTCATTTCCGCACATTCACCCAAAGCGGCAACAATGATGTCTGAACGGGAAGCCATGCGTAAAGCCTCGTCCAACAGTTCCCGGTTGTCTCCACGTTCCAGCGGGCGAATGCCCGTAGCTGCTTTTTCTGTTTCCGCATCATAATATATGTTGCTGCCTTTCGCATATAGAATTTCAGCCTTGTCACCCGCTGCCGCACGAATTCCTTCCAACAATGTTCTGTGACGAGACGGCGTACATGTCATGCTCCACATACCGCACATATTATTACGTGCGTCTGCCATTGGACCGATCAGGGCAATCCTGCCTTTTTGTTCAAGTGGAAGCAGGTTGTTGTCATTCTTCAACAGAACAAATGTTTCAGCTGCAATCGCACGTGCAGCAGAACGGTGTTCAGGCGTATAAAGTTTCTCTTTGGCACGCAGGGCATCGCAATATTTATACGGATTGGAGAACAGTCCCAGTTTATATTTGGCTTCCAATACACGGCGACAAGCCATATTAATCTGCTCTTCCGTTACCTTCGCTTCTTTCAGGGATTCCTCCAATGTATTGAGGAACCCGCATGAAACCATATCCATATCCGTTCCTGCCTGTAAAGCGCGAATGGATGCTTCCTTCAGAGGGGCGACACCATGGGAGGACATTTCGGCTATCGAATTGTAATCTGTTACCAATAGTCCTCCGAAGCCCCATTCATTCCGGAGCAGGTCGGTCAGTAACCATTTGTTGGCTGTGGCTGGAATACCGTCAACGATATTAAACGAGCTCATGATGCTGCCTACACCAGCGTCAACGGCAGCTTTATAAGGAGCCAGATATTCGTTATACATACGTAGTCGGCTCATATCCACTGTATTGTAATCGCGTCCCGATTCGGACGCCCCATAAAGTGCGAAATGTTTCACGCAGGCAAGTATTTCATCGTTGCCTTGCATATTGTTTCCCTGATAACCACGCACATACGCTTTTGCCATTAAAGAACCCAGGTAAGGATCTTCTCCGTTCCCTTCTGCGATACGTCCCCAACGGGCATCACGACAAATATCGACCATCGGGCTGAATGTCCAGTTAATACCGTCTGCGCTGGCCTCAATGGCGGAGATGCGTGCCATACGTTCGACGGCCAGCGTATCCCAACTACAGGACAGTGCCAATGGGATTGGAAAAATAGTTTCGTAACCGTGGATAACGTCTGCACCTACAAGTAGAGGTATTTTCAACCGGCTTTCTTCTACCGCAAGGTGTTGCAGGGCATTAATTTTCTGGATCCCCTTGACATTGAAGAAGCCGCCTATTTCCTGTTTGCGAATCATATCGCTAAGTTCACCGTTTATCACCGAACCTGTCACGAGATCACCGCCCGAAGGCAGGTTTAATTGTCCGAGTTTCTCACGGAGAGTCATCCGGTCCATTAAGTCGGTAATGAAACGGTCCATTTCCCTATCTTTCCCTCCCCCGGATGGTGAGCAGGCAAAGAGAGTAAGCCCGCAAAGGGCGCAAGATATAAGATTTCTTATCTTCATTTTTCTTGTTATTGGGTTATTTATACTTGTTGTCCGATTTTTCTTTCCACACCACTACTCCCGCAGGTTCAAGGCGTGCACTGCCAATCAGTACTTCTGCCTCATCGGGAATGACTATTTCCTGAATGTCCGACGTATAATTCAAGGCGATGTAAAAACCGTCACGCCATTCCTTCACCACTCCGTACAGTAAATCTTCAGTTGGTACGCCGGCTTCCGTATATACACGACGTACTACTTCTTTCTCCAATTTGCCGTCATCGGTATCCGTTCCGATATAGGTGACCGTTCCTTTACCCAGCCTACGGTGTATCACGGAAGCAGCTCCCTTATAAAACTGGTCTGTATAGACAGCCCACACATCTGTTCCGGCAGCCGGGGTTAGTACGTCCGCCCAATTGTTCCAGGCGTATTCCTCACTGCCGAAATCTACTTTTCCGTAGAGACTGTGAGGCAGATGGTCATAGTACAAGCTGTTTATTCCGGCCAGTTGATGAATAGGAGCCGCTAAAGGAGCCTCCCACAATTTGGCGTCACGGTCTTTCTGACCGGTACGGCAGGTCAGAATCAGATGTCCCCCATTCTTCACGTATTCAGTCCAACGTTTTACCAAATTGTTATCAAGCAACTGATAAGCCGGCGCAATCAGGAAGGGATAATCTGAAAAATCCTCCTTCTCCGAGATCACATCGACGGGAGCGGCGAAGGACTTTAGCAGGTTGTAATACTTATGTATGTGTGGCATCGTCCGCCACTGGTCTGTCTGACGCTGGAACTCCATTTCCCAATAGTTGTTCATATCGAAA